>JASJBC010000016.1 GCA_030066715.1 Acidimicrobiia bacterium | reverse complement strand
ACGTTGGCCAGGGTCTCGACGTTGTTGATCATGGTCGGGTTGCCCCAGAGACCGGACTCGGTCGGGTAGGGCGGCCGCAACCGCGGCGTGCCGCGGCGACCCTCGATGGACGCCATCAGCGCCGTCTCCTCGCCGCAAACGAAGGCCCCGGCTCCGATCCGCACCTCGACGTTCAGGCTGAACTTGGTGTCGAGAATCTTGCGACCGAGCAATCGGTTGCGGCGGGCGACACGGATGGCCCGGTCGAGCCGTTCGATGGCCCGGGGGTACTCCGCTCGCACGTAGATGTAGGCATCGCTGGCGCCGGTCGCATAGGCGGCAATCGCAATGCCTTCGATCACCCTGTGCGGGTCGTCCTCCATGATCGTGCGATCCATGTACGCACCGGGGTCGCCTTCATCGCCGTTGGCGACGACGTACTTCGTGTCGCCGCCTGCTGCGGCCAGCAGCGACCACTTGGAGGCCACCGGATAGCCGGCGCCACCACGGCCACGAATGCCGGACTTGCGCATCTCCTCGATGACCTGCTTGGGCTTCATCGTCGTCAGCGCCTTCTCCAGGGCGAGATACCCGCCGTGGGCTACGTAAGACTCGATGCGATCGGGATTGATGATCCCGCCGTTGGCCAGCACGACACGTTCCTGGCTAGTGAAGAACGGCAGGTCCTGATCGAGTTCGTACTCGCGGACAGGCTCCTCGTCCTCGATGTGGCTGCGCAGGATCTGAATACCGGCTTCCGGGGTCACCTTCTGATACAGAGTCTCGTCTCCGCCGCGGCGTAGAACCCTGACCAGCGGCCCGGCGCTGCACAGCCCCTTGCACCCGGTCGGGATGATCTGGACTTCCAGCGCCATTTCGTCGGTTTCTGCGGCTTCTTCCATAGCCGCAATCGTGGCTCCTGCCCCGGCCGACAGACAGGCCGTGCTGCTGCAGGCCTTGACGCGCCACCGGGTGCGGAAGCGCTCTTCGCGCTCTCGTTCCGCTACCTCGTGGAGATCGATTGGTGCTGCCATCAGCTACCTCCTCCCACTGCGGCGGCAACCAGCTCGAGAGTCGATTCGGTGGTCTGGTGGCTCAGCACTTCACCGTCGAATACGACCACCGGGGCGAGACCGCAGGAACCGAGACAGCGGGCCGTCT
Organism: Acidimicrobiia bacterium; assembly: GCA_030066715.1. Taxonomy (GTDB): domain Bacteria; phylum Actinomycetota; class Acidimicrobiia; order Spongiisociales; family UBA5794; genus JAAETI01. The sequence goes on along the minus strand of JASJBC010000016.1, from coordinate 19,639 downwards.
TCAAGGTGAGACTGCCGTCCTCCGCCGTCTGACCGGCGGGAACGTCGTATGCGGTACTCACGCCCTGGACGATGTCGTCGGCGCCCTTGACGAAGCAGGCGGTACCGGTGCACACCGTGCACGAGTGATCGCCCGGCGCATCGAACGAGAAGAGTTCGTAGAAGGTTGCGACGCCGTAGACCATGCTCGGCGGAAGCCGCAGGGCCCTGGCAACGTAGATCAGGATGTCTTCGGATAGGTAACCGAAGACATCCTGCGCAACGTGCAGGGTCTCGATGAGCTGGTCTTGGGCGTAGCGACCTCGCTTCAGGTGCTTGTCGACGAGCTCGAACCTGTCGTCACCAGACGGGTGATTCCCCTGCTGACGGCCCGAGGTCTCGGCGGCACGGCGAGTTGTTGTGTCGCTCATCTGTCCTCACTTGGGTGTCAGGCCCCACCTTGGTCGGATGGGGGCGGTTTCCCTAGGGGAGAAAGACCCATCGCAAGGTGACGGATGGAGTCCGCAAATCGCATGCCCGACAAGGGATATGCACATCCTTGCATACGGTCGGTCGCAGCGGTTTTGCGCAGGGTGCGACGGCCAGGTTTGTGAGGCGCGGCGGAAACGGAGTCCGACGCTCCGCACCGCGGTCTCGGCAGGGGGTCAGGCCCGTTTCGCCCCCGGCGGAATCTCCCCGAAGTACTCCTCGAGACGGGCGTCTGCTTGGTCCCCGAAGAGGATCTCCGCGACCTCGCGGATACCTTCGGCGTTCCTGACGTCCTCTGCAGGCACCACTTGGGTGATCTTCGAGCGCCGGCGCAGGAAGTCTTCGAGCTTGGTGATCATCTCTGTTCCTGCGGCCACATGCAGCTCGACGCGCAGATAGTCGGCGTTCTCCATGATGTCCTCGCCCATGGCCGGGTTGAGACGGATCTCGTCGAGCATCTCGAACGCCCGGCGCCCGTAGCGGCGCCACAGCCGATCAGAGAGGGGCTCGACATCAGGCTTGTCGCGCAGATCGTCGAGCTTCATGAGGCGTGCCTGGCGGAAGAACTCCTGGCGGGTGGCCTTCGCCGGCTCGCCGTACCAACCGTGCGTGTCCTCTTCCAGGGGCACGCCAAGGTCTTCGACCGCGTCCGCAACCTCCTCGCCGACGTTCAGACAGTCGGTCAGCTTCCCCCCAAAGATGGAGATGACCTTGCGGCCGAAATCGACCTCGATTTCGTGCTTGCGTGACAGCTTGGTCCAGTCGACGTCCTTCATGTCGCCGCCGCCCGTCTTCACCACCAGGGGGCGTACCCCGGAACGGTCGGCGATGATGTCGTCGGTGGTCAAAGGATGCTCCAGATCGAGCCGGTCGTTGATCTGCCCAAGCAGGAACTCGCGGTCCTCGTCATCGACTGCTGTGTAGGGATCGTCGACTCGCGTGTCCGTCGTGCCGATCACAGAGCGTCGGCCCATCGGGATCACGTAGAACAGGCGCTGCGTGTCGTCGAAAAAGGCGAGGACCCGCTCGCTCTTGGTGATCTTGGGAACGATCAGGTGTATGCCCTTCGAGTAGACCACTCGATGCTTCGTCTTCAGCCCAAAACCCTCGCTCAGCCCGTCGAGGAAGGGGCCGCCTGCGTTGACGATCATCCTGGCGTTGCACGTGAACTCGCCACGTTCGCCGTCGACGTCGCGCAACGTGGCTTCCCAGCCGTTGTCGGTGCGCTCGGCACCGACGAGCTCCACGTAGTTGGCCGCCGTCGCCCCTACATCGAGCGCCGACCGGATGAAGCTGAACACAAAGCGCGAATCGTTGTCGGGGAGGTAGGCGTCGTAGTACTCGATCCCGCCCCGGACATCGGTGATGTCGACGACGGGCTCTTCCTCTTTGATCTTGTCCTTGCTGAGCAGGCGAGGCCGGTGGGTTTTGAAGCTCCCGATGCCCCAGTAGGCCGTGCTGCCCAGAATCGCCAACCAGGGCGGATACGGCGAGCCGTGGTCGAGGGCGGCCAGGAACGGGATGGGCTTGATGTTGTCCGGATACGCCTTGATCAGGCGGTTGCGGGACACGCATAGCTTGCGCACGAGGAAGAACTCGTAGCTCTCGAGGTACTTGAAACCACCCCAGACCAGGTTTGACGACTCCTGGCTGGTAAACGCACCAAAATCGCCCCTGTCTATCAACGCAACCGACGCCCCCCGGCCGGCCAGGACGGCAGCCGAAACGGCGCCGTTTATCCCGCCTCCCACTATCAGAACGTCGAATGATCCGTTGTCGAGTTTGCTGAGGCTTTGGTTACGTAGTGGCATGATCATCGAGCTTACTCCTGGAGAAATGGTACCGATTCCATTTCTGCTGCCGCTGTGTCGGATGGCGGGCAAAACCGGGAGCCGGCGACCACAAGGGCGGACGACTCCCGGGTCCCTGTTACGCTGCCGCGGGCTGGCACCAAACGTGGAGGGATCTGGTGGAGATCGACATTGGCATTGCGAAGTCAGGCCGCCGCGCCTGGGGATTCGACGACATTGCGATCGTGCCGTCGCGGCGCACCCGCGACCCCGAGGACGTGAGCCTGTCGTGGGAGATCGACGCGTTCACTCTTGCTCTCCCGATGATGGGTGCCGCCATGGATTCCGCCGTCAGCCCCGCGACCGCGATCCAGATCGGCAAGCTCGGCGGTCTTGCGGTTTTGAATCTCGAGGGCCTCTGGACGCGATACGAGGATCCGGCGCCGGTGTACGAGCAGATCGGTGCGGCAGCGTCCGACGAGGCGACGGCGCTGATCCAAAAGCTCTATCAGGAGCCGGTGAAGCCTGAGCTGATCGGCCGGCGCGTCGAGGAGATAAAGGCCGGAGGGGTTCTGGCCGCAGCCAGCCTGACGCCGCAGCATGTCGAGGATCTGCAGAAGTATGCGCTGGACGCCGGTCTCGACGTCCTCGTTGTTCAAGGAACGGTTGTCTCGGCCGAGCATGTGTCGAGCCGGGCAGAGCCACTCGACCTGTTTGAGTTCATCGCCGGCGTCGGAGTTCCCGTGATCGTCGGCGGCGTTGCCTCATATGCGGGTGCTCTGCATCTGATGCGCACCGGAGCGGTCGGTGTCCTCGTTGGTGTCGGGCCGGGTGCCGCCTGCACTTCCCGCGGTGTGCTCGGCATCGGAGTGCCGCAGGCAACGGCCATCGCCGACGCGGCCGGGGCGAGGCTGCGATACCTGGAGGAGACCGGCCGGTATGTCCATGTCATCGCCGACGGCGGGATGCGGACCGGTGGTGATATCGCCAAGGCGATTGCGTGTGGCGCAGATGCTGTGATGCTGGGCTCGCCGCTCACAGCCGCAACCGAAGCCCCGGCTCAGGGCAATCACTGGGGGATGGCAACGTTCCACCCGACTTTGCCGAGGGGCACGAGGGTCAAGACTGGTCAGCTGGGCAGCCTGGAGGAGATCCTGGTCGGGCCGGCACACGAGAATGACGGGCGCCGCAACCTCTTCGGCGCTCTCCGCGTGTCGATGGCGACCACGGGCTATGCCGATGTCAAGGAGTTCCAGAAAGCCGAAGTGATGGTTGCCCCCGCCCTGCAAACAGAGGGGAAGGCGTTGCAGAAGTCACAGAACGTGGGAATGGGCTAGATGACGGCCGGACAGGCGTCGACCGGGGATTTCGACAAGGTTCTCGTTGTCGACTTCGGTGCGCAGTACGCCCAGTTGATTGCCCGCCGGGTCAGGGAAGCCCATGTCTTCTCCGAGATCGTCCCCCGCACCATCACGGCGGCGGAGGTCAGGGAACACGACCCAGTCGGCATCATCCTCTCCGGGGGCCCGGCGTCGGTATATGCAGACGACGCCTACGAGATCGATCCCGAGATCCTGAGTCTGGGTATCCCGACCCTCGGTATCTGTTACGGCCATCAGGTGATCGCCGATGGCCTTGGCGGCGAGGTCGTCCGCAACGACGTTGCCGAGTACGGGCGCGCCGATCTGAAAGTCACCGGATCCTCGCTCCTCCTACGCGGTCTTCCCGAGGAGCAGGTCGTATGGATGAGCCACCGGGACGCGGTCTCCGCGCCGCCGCACGGATTCGCCGTGACTGCGGCGACTGCCGACTCGCCGGTTGCGGCGATGGAGGACCGGGAGCGGCACATCTACGGTGTGCAATTCCATCCCGAGGTCGTGCACACGGTACGGGGCCAGGAGATGCTCAAGCACTTCCTCTATGAGGCCTGCCGGGCTCGACCGCTGTGGACTCACGCCGGCATCATCGAGCAATCGGTCGACGCGGTGCGAAGCAGCGTCGGGGACGGGACTGTGATCTGCGGTCTGTCCGGCGGCGTTGACTCCTCTGTCGCAGCTGCGCTGGTCCACAAGGCCATAGGAGATCAGCTCGTATGCGTGTTCGTCGACCACGGCCTGCTCCGCAAGGACGAAGGAGTACAGGTCGAGGACACCTTTCGTTCCAGCTTCCACATGAATCTGATTCATGTGCAAGCGGAGGACCGTTTCCTGAGTGCGTTGGCCGGGGTCACAGAGCCGGAGCAGAAGCGCAAGATCATTGGGGAGACCTTCATCAGGGTGTTCGAGGAAGTTGCCACCGAGGTCAGTGATGCCCGCTTCCTGGTGCAGGGCACCCTGTATCCGGATGTCATCGAGTCCGGTACCGCCGACGCAGCCAAGATCAAGAGCCACCACAACGTCGGCGGGCTTCCCGAGGACATGGAATTGAGCCTCATCGAGCCCCTGCGCGACCTCTTCAAGGACGAGGTCCGTGCGGTGGGCGAGGAGTTGGGTATCCCAGAGGAGATCGTGTGGCGGCAGCCCTTCCCCGGCCCCGGCCTCGCCGTGCGCATCGTCGGCGAGGTGACCAAGGAGCGGCTCGACATACTGCGGGCAGCAGATGCGATCGTGCTGGAAGAGGTGCAACGCGCCGGTCTCTACACAGAGCTGTGGCAGAGCTTCGCCATCCTGCCCGCGATTCGGTCGGTTGGTGTGCAGGGTGACGGGCGAACCTATGCGTATCCGATCATCATTCGTGCGGTGACCAGCGAGGATGCGATGACTGCGGATTGGGCCCGGCTCCCGTACGAGGTGCTGGAGAGGATCTCCTCCCGCGTGATCAACGAGGTGCCCGGCGTCAACCGGGTTGCCTATGACATTTCGTCGAAACCGCCCGCCACGATTGAGTGGGAATAGGCCGCAGAACAGTGGACAATGGCTCAAGTGACTAGTTGCCGGGGTCGATAGCCAGGCTATGCGGGCGCGAGAAGGGCTACCAAGGTGAGTTGGAGCGCAGATCCAGAGCTTCTCCAGATGTTCCTCGATGAGGTCACCGAACGTTCCGCGCGCCTGATCGAGGGTGGCAAGGCCATGCAGAGCGGTGGTGTCGACGAGGAGATGGCCGGCATCATGCTGCGCGAAGGTCACACCATCAAGGGCACTGCCCGCGTGATGGGGTTCGAGGCGATCTCCGACGCCGGGAAGATGATCGAGGACCTCTGGCGTGGTGTGAAATCAGGAGAAATCGAGCCATATCCGAACCTCGGCAGATGCCTCGTCGCCCTCTCCGACACTCTGGAACCCGCAACAAGAGCCGATCCCGACACCGGCAGCCCGGAAATGGTCGATGCGATGGAGAAGCTCAACCGGGCGACCGGGTACATGCTGGGAGAGCAAGCCGATGCCTCTGCAGCTCCTCCCGCCGCCGCTCCCGCTCCAAGTCCCGAGCCCGCACCCCCCGAACCCGCACCACCCCAAGAGCCGACTCCGCCGCCCGAGCCTGCTCCGGAGCCCGGCGCCGAACTCGCAGACGTGGTCCAACTACCGGGTGCCATGACGGTCGAGGAATCCACACCGCCGCCGCCGGCTGCGCGCCCCGAACCTGAGCCCGAGCCGGAACCGGCACCGGTCGTGGCTGAACCAGAACAAACCGCTCCGCCCGAACCCGTCGCTCCACCGCCCCCGCCCGTTGTCACCCCGCCGCCACCGGCTACCCCACCACCCACTCCCGCTCCGACGGCACCGGTGCAGGCAACGCCGGAGCGACCCGAGCCGGCTGTCGACCAGGCTCCCGTGGCTCGCACGGTCCCGCTCGACCAGGCCGGCACCCGGGAGTTGGCTGCTGACGATGTCACCAGTGAGGATCCGGAGTTGTACGGACCCGATCTGGGCGGTCTGCTGGGCGCCTTGGAGAACTGGGCGTCGGGACAGACGATCCAGGTGAGCGCCGGCCGGCTGTATCGCCTGATCAACTACGTCGCGAGTATGCGCGTTGAGCTGGACAGCATGCTGGGGGAGATGCGCTACGCGCCGCAGGTCACGCTCGACATGATCGAGCGCATGACCGAGCTGGTGAAAGCAACCTCAGCCCTCGAGATGAACGCGATGGAGTTGGGTGCGGTGCCGGTCCGCCAAATGACCAACACCCTCCCGCAGCTCGTTCGCTACCTCGCCAAGAAGCTGGGCAAGGAGGTTCGCTTCGAGATCCAGGCCGCAGACGACCTCGATGTCGACCGGCAGGTCCTCGACAAGATCTCCGACCCCGTGCGCCAGCTCATCGTCAATGCGATCAACCACGGAATCGAGTCGCCGGCTGAGCGGGAAGCGGCCGGCAAGGCCGCAACCGGAACGATCTCGGTCTCACTGGCGCGCCGCGGCGCAAGCTTCGAGATCATCGTCACCGATGACGGCGCCGGCATCGACTACGCCGCGGTTCACCAGCTTGCAGCTGCGCAAGGTCTGATCGCTCCGGACTCGCCAATCGACGTCGAGACTCTGCGCCCCATCCTGTTCTTCCCCGGCTTCACCACGAAAGCGGGTGACGAGTTGAACAGCGTCGGCGCCGGCCTCTCCAACGTCGCCGATGCAGTGGAGTCTCTGTACGGCAGGATTCGCATCGACTCCACAGACAACACAGGCACCACGGTCACGCTCGTCGTACCGACGGTGCGGGATCTCCAGCGTGTCTTGATCGTCGACTCCGGCGGGACGCGGTGGGGTATCCCGGAGGCCGTCATCGATGCCATGATCCCGATCGAGAGCGCCGATATCCGATCAGTGGGTGATCGCGATGTCGTCGTTGTCGAGGGTGCCGAGATGCCGCTCGCTCCGATCGCCTCGGTCGTAGGTGCAACCGACGGCCGGCCACCGGTCCAGGTCGTCGCCCTTTCCCACCGTGCCGGCAATGCGGCGGTCACGGTCAATGAAGTCTTTGGCATTCGTGAGGTCGCAGCCAAGGAGTTGGGGCCGGTCGTCGCCGGTCCATCGCACATCACGGGAGCCGCTCTCATGGGTGGAGGCGACGTGGTGCTCGTTCTCGACGCCGGCGCCGTGGTCCAGCTCTGCCAGGCTGTGCCGCAGCCCATTGCACCAAGGGCGCGCATCCTGGTCGTAGATGACTCGCAAGGCGCCCGTGCCGTCATCGCCGGCTCGCTGGCTTCGAGCGGGTTCAGCACGAGTGTGGCCGAGAGTGCGTTCGAGGCGCTCGAGGTCCTCAGTGAGCAGCACATCGATGCCCTCGTGGTCGACTTCTCCATGCCCGCTCAGGATGGTGTCGAGCTGGTCCGCAAGGTCCGTGAGGCCGGGATTCAGATCCCGATCGTGATGCTGTCTGGCGTCGCCAAGGCGGAAGACCAGCAGCGGGCCATCGATGCCGGGGTGAATGCGTTCTTCGAGAAGGCCGATTTCCGCGAAGGCGCGCTGGCCGCACAGCTGCGCGAGCTGTTGGGCACCGCCTGAATCGCGGCTCCTTTAGGATCCCGCAATGACCTCCCCCGATGACTTCTTTGCCGACCCGCGTCTGGTGACCACTTACGACTTGTTTGAGGGGCCGCGCCACGATCTCGATGCCTACGAGGCAATGGTCGCTGAGTTCGGCGCCACGTCCGTGCTGGATGTCGGCTGCGGAACGGGAGAGTTTGCGTGCCGGCTGGCGCAGCGTGGCATCGACGTCGTAGCAGTGGATCCGGCGGCGGCCTCGATCGACGTGGCAAGAGGCAAGCCGGGGTCGGACCTCGTGACCTGGTTTGTCGGTGTAGTTGCCGATGTCCCGTCTTGCGAGGTCGACATGGTGACCATGACGGCCAACGTAGCCCAGGTGTTCCTCTCCGACGACGATTGGTTGGCAACCCTCCGTGCCATCCGACGATCGCTTCGTCCCGATGGGCATCTGGTGTTCGAGACCAGGGACCCTGTGCGACGAGCCTGGGAGACGTGGACACCCGAGGCCACGCGGGCGACGGCCGTGCTTCCTGCGGGCGAGCGGGTCGAGACCTGGTGCGAGCTTCTGTCCGTTGCCGGGTCGCTCGTGTCGTTCCGGTGGACGACCGTGTTCTCATCGGACGGAGCTGTGCTCACCTCCGATTCGACTCTGAGATTCCGCGACGAAGCAGAAATCACGAGCTCGCTCACTGCCGCCGGCTTGGTTGTAGATGAAGTCCGGGATGCGCCGGACCGCCCGGGCATGGAACTCGTGTTCGTTACCACTCCCAGGCAATAACTACACCCCTGTAAGCAAGGTTGACGATCCTCGTATACTCCGGGGCCATGTCGGATTCCCCCCTTCTCGAGGGTCTCAACCCTGCCCAGCGGCAGGCAGTCGCCGCGATCGACGGGCCGCTGCTCGTCGTGGCCGGCGCCGGGTCGGGGAAGACGAGGGTGCTGACCCGTCGGGTTGCCCATCTCATCCGGGATCACAACGTTTCCCCCTTCTCGATTCTCGCAATCACCTTTACCAACAAGGCAGCCGCGGAGATGAAGGACCGTGTCGAGGCCCTCGTGGGTGGTGTTGCGAGGGACATGTGGGTGTCGACGTTCCACAGCGCCTGTTCCCGCATCCTGCGCCGCGAGGCCCACCACCTCGGCTATCGGTCGGCCTTCTCGATCTACGACTCGGCGGACTCGCTGCGGCTCGTGACGATGTGCGTCAAGGACCTCGATCTCGACCCGAAGCGCTTCCCACCCCGCAGTCTCCGCGCCGCGATCTCCAACGCCAAGAATGAACTCATCGACTACGAGACCTACGCCGGATCGGACTCGGGGTTCTATCACGAGAAGGCGGCCGATGTCTATCGCCTGTACCAGCAGCGCCTGGTCGAGGCTTCCGCGATGGACTTCGACGACCTCTTGATGCTGACGGTGGATCTATTTCGAGTGCGGCCCGACGTCTTGCAGCGCTATCAGGACCGGTTCGAGTACGTGCTGGTCGACGAGTACCAGGACACCAACCACGCTCAATACGTGCTCGTGCGCCTGCTCACCGAGAAGCATCGCAACCTATGTGTCGTCGGCGACGGCGACCAGAGCATCTACCGCTTCCGCGGTGCCGACATACGCAACATCAACGAATTCGAGAAGGACTTCCCGGACGCCCAGATCGTCATGCTGGAGCAGAACTACCGGTCCACCGAGACGATCCTGCAAGCGGCCAACGCAGTGATCGCAAACAACCCCAACCGGAAGCCAAAGCGCCTCTGGACGGAGTTCGGCCACGGCGAGAAGATCATCAGCTACGAGGCCGAAGATGAGCACGACGAGGCGAACTTCGTCGCCGACGCCGTATCCGATCTGCGCGCCCGCGGGAGGACCGCCCGCGACATTGCGATCTTCTATCGCACCAATGCCCAGAGCCGTGTTCTGGAAGAGACGTTTGTGAACCACGGGCAGCCGTATCAGGTCGTCGGCGGGGTCAAGTACTACGACCGCAGAGAGGTCAAGGACGTGCTGGCGTATCTCCGCGTCGTAGCCAACCCGGACGACACAGTGGCGGCGAAGCGAATCGTCAATGTGCCAAAGCGCTCGATCGGGGCCACGAGTGTTGCCCACGCCGATCGCCACGCTGAGGACGGGGATGTCTCGTTCTTCGAGGCGCTCCGCACGGCCCGTGACAACGCCCGCCTCACCAGCCGTGCGCAAAAGGCGATGCTCGAGTTCGTCGGGTTGATCGACCATCTCACCTTCCTTGCCGAGCAGGGCCCAACCGAAGCGTTGGAAGCGATTCTCGCGGAGACGGGGTATCTCGACATGGTGCGCAGCGAGCGCTCCATCGAAGCCATGGGACGGGAAGAGAACCTCCGCGAGTTGGTGTCGGCGGCGGCCGACTTCGAGGAGAACGGGCCTGTTGCTTACGGACGGGAGGAGTGGGCCGGGCTCGACGGTCTGCGCAAGACCGAGCTCTTTCTGGAGACGATCAGCCTCGTCACCGACGTCGACAGCTACGAGGACACCGATGTGGTCACGCTGATGACTCTGCACAATGCTAAGGGGCTCGAGTTCCCGGTGGTCTTCATCGTCGGCATGGAGGACGGCGTGTTCCCTCACATGAGATCGCTGGGTGATCCGGCTGAGCTCGAGGAGGAACGCCGGCTCTGCTACGTCGGGATCACGCGTGCGATGGAGCGCCTCTTCCTGAGCCGGGCGTGGAGCCGGAACATGTTTGGCAGCAACAACTACAACCCGCCAAGCCGTTTCCTCAAGGAGCTGCCGGACAACCTCGTGGAAGCCGCACGGAAGAGGGCGAAGAGGACCCCCTTCAGCCCGGGTGCGACCCGGCCGGCGGTCACTGCGGCGGAGCTGGAGGTGGGGGATCGGGTACGCCACGCCAAGTGGGGTGAGGGCACGATTCGTCGCGTTGCCGGGGTCGAGGCAGTGGTCGACTTCGCCGGGTTGGGCGTCAAGCATCTCCACCTCGAGCTGGCTCCCCTGGAAAAGGTCTGATCCACGGGACCAAACCAGCGCTACGGGCCTCCCCGGGCGCTCGTGCCCGACTATTGTCCCGGACGATATGCCCATCCGGATCCTCATCGCCAAACCCGGGCTCGACGGTCACGACCGCGGCGCCAAAGTGGTCTCGCGCGCGCTGCGCGATGCTGGTTGTGAGGTGATCTACTCGGGGCTGCATCAGACACCCGAGCAGATCGTCGAAACCGCGATCCAGGAGGATGTCGACGGCATCGGACTATCAGTTCTCTCCGGGGCGCACATGACGCTGTTTCCGCGTGTTGTCGCACTCCTTCGCGAGCGGGAGGCAGAGGACATTGCCGTGTTTGGCGGGGGAATCATTCCCGATGAGGACATCGCAGAGCTTCACGATGCGGGACTCGAGATGATCTTCACCCCAGGCACGCCACTCACTGACATCACGGACTGGGTCGATCAACGATTCGGGGACTGACACGTACTTCTCGAAGGTTTTTGTGGAGGCCCTTGCGCCTGCTGCAAGGAGGGAGCGAACTTGAAAATCCATGAGTTCCAGGCAAAGGAGCTGATGCGCGCAAGGGGGATACCGGTACCGCAGGGCACCGCAGTGACGTCGGTCGCCGAGGCCGTCAAGGCAGTCGCCCCCCTCATAGAGGCGACGGGGAACCCCGTGGTGGTCGTCAAGGCCCAGATCCACGCCGGCGGGCGGGGCAAGGGCCGGTTCATCGAAGAGCCCGAGTTGGGCGGAGTCAGTGTCGTCACTGAGGGTCGCGACGGCGGCGTTGAGGCGGCAAAGACCAAGGTCGGCGACTTGGCGGCACGGATGCTGGACGGAACCCTGGTGACGGTGCAGACCGGGCCCGAAGGCAAGCCGGTGCGGCGGCTCTACATCGAGCAGGGCGTCGACATCGATCGGGAGCTCTATCTTTCCGTCCTCCTCGATCGGGCATCCAGCCGGAACGTCGTCATGGCATCCACGGAAGGCGGGACCGAGATCGAGCAAGTGGCGGAGGAGACTCCCGAGAAAATCCTGAGAGAGGAGATCGATCCCGGGCTCGGGCTTCTCGACTTCCAGGCGCGGCAGCTCGCCTACGGGCTTGGATTGGAAGGCATGGCATTCAAGAACGGAGTGCGCTTTATCAAGACTCTGGCGGAGGCGGCCGTTGAGCTCGATACCGACCTGATCGAGATCAACCCACTCGTGGTCACGAAAGAAGGCGCAGTTGTGGCTCTCGACGGCAAGATGAGCTTCGAAGCGAATGCGCTGTATCGCCACCCCGAGGTCCAGGACATGCGTGATCTGAGCGAAGAGAACGCGGCTGAGATCGAGGCGTCCGGTTACGACCTGAGCTTCATCAAGCTGGATGGCACTATCGGATGCATGGTCAACGGAGCCGGCTTGGCGATGGCCACGATGGACATCATCAAATACGTGGGCGGACAGCCTGCCAACTTCCTCGACGTGGGCGGTGGTGCCGAGAAAGATCAGGTGGCCGCTGCGTTCAAGATCATCACTCGGGATCCGAACGTCAAAGGCATCTTCGTCAACATCTTCGGCGGCATCATGAAGTGCGACACGATTGCCCAGGGGATTGTCGATGCCGTGGACGAGGTCGGGCTGGACATGCCGCTGGTCGTTCGCCTGGAGGGGACCAATGTCGATCTCGGCAAGCAGATCCTCGACGAATCGGGCCTGAACATCCTGAGCGCCGCCGACATGAAGGACGGTGCGCAGAAGATCCTGGAGGCGACGAAGTCATGAGCGTTCTCATTGACAAGAACACCAAGGTCATCGTTCAGGGCATGGGCAAGACCGGTCGCTTTCACACCGACAAGGCGATTGCCTACGGAACGCAGATGGTTGCCGCAGTGCACCCCTCCCGGGCCGGACAGACCGAACTGTTTCAGGGTGAGACCGACCACTCGGGTGTGCCCGATCGGCCCGATTCGTACCAGGTCGAGCTTCCGATCTTCCGGACGGTTCGCGAAGCGATCGCGGCTACTGGAGCGACGGTGAGCGTCGTCTACGTGCCCCCGCCCTTTGCAGCCGACGCCATCATGGAAGCTGCCGACGCCGGGCTCGATCTCGTTGTTTGCGTTACCGAGGGCATCCCGGTTGCGGACATGGTCAAGGCCAAGAGCTACCTCGCCCCACGGCAGACCAGGCTCGTCGGGCCCAATTGCCCGGGTGTGATCACCCCCCGCGAATGCAAGATCGGGATCATGCCCGGCTACATCCACGAGGCGGGGAGAGTGGGTGTCGTCAGCCGCTCCGGCACCCTCACCTATGAGGCGGTGCATCAGCTGACCCAGGTCGGATTGGGGCAGACCACGGCTATCGGCATCGGCGGAGATCCGGTCAACGGCACCGACTTCATCGACTGCCTGCGGCTCTTCAACGACGATCCCGACACGCACGGCGTCATCATGATCGGAGAGATCGGCGGCACCGCAGAGGAAGAAGCGGCAGCCTGGATCACAGCCCACATGACCAAACCGGTCGCCGGCTTCATTGCCGGGACCACCGCCCCTCCCGGCAAGCGGATGGGACACGCAGGAGCGATCATCTCCGGGGGCAAAGGAACCGCCGCCGACAAGATCAGCGCGTTGCAGGCGGCAGGCGTGGTGGTTGCGCCGACGCCGACCGACATGGGAGCCGCCATGGTCGAAGCGATGGAGCAGCAAAGCTGACGCAGTCATAGGTCGCCTATGCTGCCGCCGAGACGTGCCCGTAGTGCGTCACCGAGCCAAGGGGTCATCATGAGCCTTACGAAGATCCGTCGCGCATTGCTCTCGGTGAGTGACAAGGAGGGCTTGCTCGACTTCGCCGAACAGCTCGTCGCTGCCGGCGTAGAACTCGTTGCGTCTGGAGGGACGGCGGAGACCCTGCGCGAGGGCGGTCTGCCGGTGACCCCCGTTGAGGCGATCACGGGCTCGGGGGAGATGCTGGACGGGCGCGTGAAGACGCTGCATCCGTCGATCCACGGTGCGATCCTGGCCGATCTCGGCAATGCCGATCACCGCAAGCAGCTGTCCGATCGAGATCTTGCGCCGATCCAACTCGTGGTGGTGAACCTATATCCGTTCGAAGAAGGCGTTGCCAACAGCGAGCTGAGCGACGACGAGGCGATAGAGCTGATCGATATCGGTGGCCCGACCATGGTGCGTGCCGCCGCCAAGAACCACAAGTGGGTCGGTGTCGTGACCTCCCCAGAGCAGTACCCCGAGGTTGCCGCAGCGATAGCCGCCGGCGGTCTCGACGATGACCTGCGCCGCAACCTGGCCAAAGCCGCCTTCTACCGGACGGCCCGCTACGACGCGGCCATCGTGAGCTGGCTGGAAAGCGGCAGCGAAGGTACGCCGAAGCGATTTGTGCTCGCCTGCGACCGGGTATCCGAGCTGCGCTACGGGGAGAACCCACACCAGGAAGCAGCGCTATATGCCGAGCGAGGACGGCAAGGCTGGTGGCTCTCCATGGAACAGGTGCAGGGCAAAGCCATGTCATTCAACAACTACCTCGATACCGAAGCCGCCTGGCGGCTGGTCAACGAGTTCACCGACCCGACTGCAGTCATTGTCAAGCACGCCAATCCTTGCGGAGTGGCCACCCGCGACACCATCCGGGAGGCGTTCGCCACCGCGTGGGAGTGCGATCCGCTGTCGGCGTTCGGTGGGGTCATTGCCGTGAACGGGCCCATCGACGAGGGGGCCGCCGGGCTCGTAGCCGAGAACTTCGTCGAAGTCGTGATCGCCCCGGCGGTCACCAACGGGGCGAAGGAGATACTCAGTCGCAAGAAGAACCTCCGCGTGCTGATCGCCCCCGCCCCGAAGGGTAGGGACCTCGATCTGCGCCGGATCGAGAACGGATTCGTGGCGCAGCGTCGCGATGTCGTCGATCTGGCTGCGGCCGGCGAGATGCCGCAAGAGTGGGAGTCCGTTGGAGAGAGGGCGGTCACGTTGGATCTGCTCGCCGATCTCAGGTTCGCCTGGACGGTTGCTGCTCATACCAAGTCGAATGCGATCGTCGTCGTCAACGATCGAGCTGCGGTTGGGGTTGGGGCAGGTGATCAGTCGCGGGTCGGCGCAGCCAAACGAGCTCTGGCCCAAGCCGGGGACAGGGCACACGGTGGTGTCGTTGCCTCCGATGGCTTCTTTCCGTTCCGAGACGGTGTGGATCGACTTGGTGACGCCGGCGTGGTCGCCGTCGTCGAACCGGGCGGCTCTATGCGGGACGACGAGGTGGTGGAAGCGGCCGACGAGCACGGGATGGCGATCGTATTCACCGGAAAAAGGCACTTCAGACATTGAGCGCACAGATTCTCTCGGGTAAGGAGGTCGCCGCGGCCGTTCGCGCCGAGGCAGCCGAGCGCGTCGCCGCGCTCCGGGAAAGGGGCAAGAGCGTCGGGCTTGCCACGGTTCTCGTCGGCGAGGATCCCGCATCTGAGGTGTACGTCCGGAGCAAACACCGCGCCGCCGAGAAGGCGGGCATGATGTCCTTTGACTATCACCTGCCGGCCGATGCGACGCAAAGCGATGTCGAGGCGCAAGTCCGCGTCCTCAACGGCGACGACCGTGTCGACGGGATGATCGTGCAGATGCCTCTCCCCGCCGGTCTCGATGGGAACCGGGCGGTCGAGACGATCGACCCGGCCAAGGACGCAGACGGCCTCCATCCCTTCAATCTCGGGCAACTCGCCCTCGAGCGCGGTCACCTCCGCCCTGCCACGCCGAGCGGAATCATGCGGATGTTCGACCACTACGGGATCGACACGGCGGGCAAGCTGGCAGTCATCGTCGGTCGCTCATTCCTGGTCGGCAAGCCGATGGCGTTGCTGCTGGGAGCCAAGGGTGTTGACGCCACGGTCGTGCAGGCACACTCCCGTACTCGTGACCTGGAAGACCTGACCCGCAACGCCGACATCCTGATTGCGGCGATCGGGAGACCGCAGTTCATCACCGGCAAACAGATCAAGCCGGGAGCGGTGGTTGTCGACGTCGGAATCAACCGAACGGAAGCCGGGATGGTTGGAGACGTCGACTTCCACTCGGCCGTCGCAATCGCCGGGGCAATCACTCCGGTGCCGGGCGGTGTCGGTTTGATGACGGTGGCGACACTGCTGGCGAATACCGTAACTGCGGCCGAACTCGCCCTCGCCGGGTAGCACCCGCGAGATTGTCGCTGCGTTTCCGAATCTGGAGGGGTCTTTTCAACTACCCTCGTGGCGACTCGAGATTCTGGAGGGAATGGCCGATGGCCACAGCGATAGAGATGGGCCCCGACGGGCTGCAGGTTGCCGATGAGCCGATCATCCCGTTCATCGAAGGTGATGGGATTGGGCCTGACATTTGGGCGGCGGCGCAGTCAGTATTCGACGCCGCCGTCGCCAAGGCATACGGCGGACAGCGTCGGGTCGCCTGGACCGAGGTCCTGGCGGGCCAGAAGGCGTTCGACCAGACGGGCCAGTGGCTGCCGGATGAGACCGTCGACACGTTTCGCAGCCATCTGGTCGGCATCAAGGGGCCGTTGACCACTCCCGTGGGCGGCGGTATCCGCAGTCTCAA
This sequence comes from Acidimicrobiia bacterium, assembly GCA_030066715.1. Lineage (GTDB taxonomy): Bacteria > Actinomycetota > Acidimicrobiia > Spongiisociales > UBA5794 > JAAETI01. Next base: position 3,427 of record JASJBC010000016.1, on the reverse strand, counting down.
TGTTGCCCTGCGGCAGATCCTCGACCTGTACGTTTGTCTGCGTCCGGTTCGCTGGTATCGGGGAGTCCCCTCCCCGGTGCGTCAGCCCGAGCTGGTCGACATGGTGATCTTCCGGGAGAATACCGAGGATGTCTACGCAGGTAAGGAACTCGAGGCGGGTTCGGAAGGGGCGAAACAGCTTCTCGACTTCCTCGACGAGGCCTATGGCTGGGAGATCAACGCCGACAGCGGTCTTGGGATCAAGCCCGTGTCGGAAACCGGATCGAAACGGCTGATCCGCGCCGCCATCCAGTATGCGCTCGACAATGAGCGACGCTCCGTGACCCTGGTGCACAAGGGCAACATCATGAAGTTCACCGAGGGAGCGTTCCGCAACTGGGGTTACGAGCTGGTCAAAGAGGAGTTCGCCGACGTCGCCGTGTCGTGGGAGGACTGCAACGGCGATCCCGGCGACCGGTTGCTCGTGCAAGACGTCATTGCCGATGCCTTCCTGCAGCAGATCTTGACCCGCCCGGCCGAGTACGACGTCGTCGCCACGATGAACCTCAACGGTGACTACATGTCGGATGCGCTGGCAGCGCAGGTCGGTGGGATCGGCATCGCCCCCGGCGGCAACATCAACTACGTCACCGGTCACGCCGTGTTCGAGGCCACCCATGGCACGGCTCCCAAGTACGCCGGGATGGACAAGGTCAACCCGGGGTCGGTGATCCTCTCCGGCGAGATCATGTTTCGCTATCTCGGCTGGCACGACGCGGCCGACCTGATCGTCAACGGTCTCGAGCGCGCGATCGGGGACAAGATCGTTACCTACGACTTTGCCAGGCTGATGGACGGAGCAACCGAGGTGAGGACCTCGGAGTTTGGCAACGCCATGATCGAGCGGATGTAAGGGAGGACAGGCAATGAGCAGAATCACCGTCGTCGGGGCGGGCAAGTACGGTTCCACCACTGTGCAGCGGCTGGCCGAGTGGGACATCGTCGATGAGGTCGTGATGACCGACATCGTCGAAGGGCTTCCCCAAGGTCTCGCTCTCGATATGAATCAGAGCCGGCCCGTCATCGGCAACCGGACGCTCGTCATCGGCACCAACGACTACGCCGATACGGCGAACAGCGACGTTGTGATCATCACGGCCGGACTCCCGCGCAAGCCCGGTATGTCCCGGATGGACTTGCTCGAGGTCAACGCCAAGATCGTCAAGAGCGTCACGGAGCAGATCGTTCGCTACTCGCCGAACGCAGTCCTCATCGTCGTGACCAACCCCCTCGATCAGATGGCGACGTTGGCCGCTGATGTGTCCGGGTTCCCGCGGAACCGAGTGTTTGGCCAGGCCGGGATCCTGGACAGCTCGCGCTTCGCCCACTTCATCTCGGAAGCCACCGGCGCCGACATCCAATCCATCGACGCCTTCACCTATGGCAGCCACGGCGAGACGATGGTCCCGGTTCCGTCCCTGTGTCGCATCGACGGCAAGCCGCTGACCGAGGTGCTCTCACCGGGAACTATCGATGACCTCGTGGAGCGAACTCGTAAGGGGGGCGCCGAGATCGTCGCATTGCTGAAGACCGGCAGCGCCTACTACGCACCATCCGCCGCAGCTGCGCGCATGGCGAAGGCCGTGATCGAGGACTCTGGAGAGCACATGCCCGTGTGTGCCTGGATGAGCGGTGAATACGGCATCGACGGGGTCTATCTCGGCGTGATGGCAGAGGTCGGGGCGGGTGGCGTCAGACAAATCGTCGAAGAACCGCTCACGGACGAGGAGCTGGCCGGGCTCGTCGATGCGGCCGAGGCTGTGCGGTCGAAGGTCGCGGACCTCGAACAGATCAACCTCTAGGTCGCCGAAAATGCGCAGAAGGGGCGGGCCAGTGGCCCGCCCCTTCATTGCGAATGTGACAGGAAGTCGCTACTTGCCGGCGCGCGCCTCGCGCTGGTGCTGCTGTGCCAGTTCGAGCGCTGCCTGGATCTCTGCGGCGCTGGCTTCAGCCGCGGCCCGCTGGCGCTCAGCACGGAGCCGGTTGATGATGACATCGCGGCGGCTCGCCCACAGGGAAACAGCTCCGACAAAGGCGATGAGCATCCCGAACAAGGCAATGAAATAGCCCGATGTCACCTGGGTGTCCTTGTATTGCCCGGCAACTCCGCTCTGTTCGAGCTGAGCCGCAAGCAGGTTCATCCGCGAGGCCGCCGCCGAGACTGCAATGGCCATGCCGCCCCAGACGGTCATGAACATGAGCATGCGGTTGGCTGAGAGCTCGGCGTGGGTGCCGGTGACGGCCAGACCGAGGGCCAGGATCGCCACGACGCTGACCCAGACCCAGGGTTCGGCGCTGCGTGATGTCCCGAAGAACGCGACATACAGAATCGCAGAGGCGACGATGAGAATCCCCAGATTGATGGCGGCACGAGCCATCGAGGGAAGGTCCGGGATGTACGGGCGCAGCGCTTTGGAAACGATGTAACCCCCGACAAACGCAAAGATCAGACCGACGACGCCACCACCGAAGGAGCGTTCGTCGCCGCCGTAGAGAAGGGTCATCCCGATCGCACCGACCGCCATGAGTGCTGCGATGCCTCTGCTGTACATCGGCGTCAGCGCGAACTCGAGCGACGTCAACAGACCGGTGATGAAGATCAGCGCTCCGATGGTGAAGGTGATCGATCCGTGGATCGATTCGAAGCCCCGGATGGACCAGGGTTCGACGAGGTATGCGGTCTCGGGATGCATGCGGGCCAATTCCCACCCGGTCGACCCCATCGTGATTGCCGCCCCAAGCAGCAGCAATATCTGTGGCCGGTAACGCTTCAACTCCGTGCCTTTCCTCCGGATCGGGCCACTTTACCGGCCTGAGCAGGCGTCGTCTCCTCGTGGCCGGCCGCCACGCTGCTGCGGGTCGCCTGCGAGCATCCTTGGGCAAGAAGGGGAGCCTCGTTATCGTCTGCTCAGGAGGTACCGGGACGAGGAGACGATTCGTGAACAAGGCGGATCTCATTGATCAGGTAGCCGCCAGAACGGGGCAGACCAAGGTCGCCGCTGCGGCGACGATCGAGGCGATGATGGGGGTGATCATCGACACTCTCAGCGAGGGGGAGTCGGTGACCCTGAGCGGCTTTGGCACGTTCGAGCCCAAGCAGCGGCGCGCTCGCACCGGGCGCAACCCGAGGACCGGGGTGGCAGTTCCGATCCCGCCCAAGACCGTCCCAGCCTTTCGACCCGGCAACACATTCAAGGACGCTCTCTCCGAGGACTAGCCGCCCGCGGATCCAATTCACCTGTTTGGAGAGTGCAAAGCGTTCCGGGGCGGGGTGTTTTGGGACGGGGTGTTCGTATCGGGCCGGTTCACTCGGCCGCAGTCCGCGGGGTGTTTTGGGACGGGGTGTTCGTATCGGGCCGGTTCACTCGGCCGCAGTCCGCGGGGTGTT
>JASJBC010000145.1 GCA_030066715.1 Acidimicrobiia bacterium | reverse complement strand
TGCATTCCGTGACTTCGTTCCTGGCCCAGCGTCAGATCATCGCTCACGAGCTACGAATCGAACAGAACAGCCTCGAGGACGCCTACCTCGAACTCACCAAGGAGAGCAACTGATGTCTGCAACGATGCAACTGACTCGCATCGAGAGCAAGCTGTTCCGTCGTGATCCGATTGCCTTGTTCTTTGGGTTGATCTTCCCGACCGTCCTGCTGCTTGCTCTCGGCCTCTTCTTCCCCGGGTTCGACGAGCCGGCCGCGGATCTCGGCGGCGCACGCTACATCGACGCCTACACACCGGTAGCGATCGGGATGGGTCTAGCAACGCTGGGCTTGGTCACGCTGCCGCCGATCCTCGGTACGTACCGGCAGTTCGGGATTCTTCGCAGGTTGCGCACCACGCCGGTGCACCCGGCACGTCTTCTCATCGCACAGATGGCGGTACACGTGGTCGTAGCGGTCCTGGCGACCATCCTCGCCACGCTGACCGCGATCCTCGTCTTCGATGTTGCGGTACCAGAGAGCGTCTTTCTGCTCCTTCTGGTGTTCGTTCTCGCAGCCGCATCGATCTTCTCGTTGGGGCTCCTGGTCGGCGCGCTCGCCCGCACGACCTCCGGTGGAGCAGCGATAGGCATGGCGATCTACTTCCCGATGCTCTTCTTGGGCGGGGTGTGGATCATTCACGACGTCATGCCCGACGGCTTGCGTCGGGTCAGTGACCTGACACCTCTTGGTGCGGCGGTCCAAGCCATGGACGATGCGTGGTTCTCAGGCACGGTGAGTGCCACACATTTGATCGTTATGGTCGTCTACACGGTTGTTGTGGGTTGGCTGGCCATCAGGTTGTTCCGGTGGGAGTGAGCCTCCCCGGTAGGCTCAGCGGATTGGGTGACAGGATGCAACGTGACTGACCTCCCGAAGACCGACGGAATCGACGTTCTCAGCAAGTGGGAGCGCGGGATCCAGGTCTACATGGTGTGGACGCCGTATGTGAGCCTCGCCGTGTCACTGCTGATCGCATCGTTGATCGAATGGGATGCGGTTACCTTTGGCATCGCCATCGCCGCCGCCGCTTGGACCTGGGGCACGTTTACCCGGATGGGTGCTCCCTCGGAGGTGCCCCAGGGACCGCTCCGGGTCTATTTCCTCGGCTTTGCGTTGCTCGCATTGATCCTGGTCAGCCGGCAGACCGTGTTCTTCGTATACGGCATTACGGGGTTCTTCCACGCGGCGCTGCTGCGGCCGTGGTGGGCCATGTTTGTCGGCATCGGCATCACGGGGTTCGTTGTCCACTCCCACATCGTGTTCCTCGATCAGCGGCTCTCCGCGTGGTTGATCTACCTCGGAATCGTGGCCGTACAGACTGTGAGTGTTGCCGGGGGCATTTATGGTGGCGCCAAGGTCGGGGAAACGGCTGAGGAGCGGAGGCAGACCGTGGCCAAGCTCGAGGCCGCCATGGCTGAGAACGCCGGCCTGCACGCACAGCTGGTTGCGCAGGCCCACGAGGCCGGGGTTCTCGACGAGCGCCAGCGCATGGCCCGCGAGATCCACGACACGATCGCACAAGGCCTCACCGGGGTGATCACCCAAATCGAGGCTGCCGAGCAGTCATGGGGGGATGAGGCCGAGCTGAAACGACATCTCGACCTTGCCTCCGGAATTGCGCGAGAAAGCCTCGAGGAGGCTCGTCGTTCGGTGCAGGCCATCAGACCTGGGCCGTTGGACCACAGCAGGCTGCCGGAGGCGCTCTCCGAGGTTGCGAAACGCTGGTCAGAGACAACAGGGGTGTCCACCACGGTGCACACCACGGGTGAGCCGCTGCCGCTCCGCCCTGAGGTCGAAGTCACGCTTCTCCGAGCTGCCCAGGAGTCGTTGGCCAACACCGCCAAGCATGCGCAAGCCGGTCGTGCCGCGTTAACCCTCTCCTTCATGGGTCGCGCCGTTGCCCTCGATGTCCGCGACGACGGTGTCGGCTTCGACGTCGACACTCCTCCGGAAGACGGCCACTTCGGGCTTGCCGCCATGCGGCAGCGCGTCGAAGATGTCAATGGGACGATGGAGGTCGAGTCTGCACCTGGAGAGGGGACTGCGATTGCCATAACGATCACGATTGAGGGGGTGCCGGATGAGTGAAGCACCGGTCAAGGTGCTCATAGTCGACGACCATCCGGTCGTTCGTGACGGTCTCCGTGGGCTGTTCGCCGGCGATCCCGGGTTTGAGATCGTGGGGGAGGCAGCGGACGGGCGCGAGGCGGTATCTCGGACCGAGGTCTTCAAGCCCGACGTCGTGCTCATGGACCTGCGGATGCCCGTGCTCGATGGGGTCGGAGCGACCCGGGAGATCGTTGCTCGCGGTCTCGGGGCGCGGGTCCTCATCGTCACGACCTACGACACGGAGAGCGACGTGTTGCCGGCGATCGAGGCCGGCGCCACGGGTTACCTGCTGAAGGACACGCCGCGTGATGAGTTGCGGAAGGCGGTACGTGCGGCTGCGGCGGGGGAGTCTGTTCTGTCCCCTCCGGTGGCGAGGCAACTGCTCGGACAGGTCCGGCAGCCGGCCAAGGAGACGCTGAGCGAGCGGGAGATGGAGATCCTGGCGACCGTAGCCAAGGGAGCCACCAACAAGGAGATCGCGGCGCGCCTCTTCATCAGCGAAGCAACGGTGAAAACTCACCTGCTCCACGTCTACGACAAGCTCGGCGTGAATGATCGCGCCGCCGCCGTCGGCGCTGCTTACGAGCGCGGGTTGCTCACACCGGGGGCCAACAACCCCTAGACCTCGGCCAGGCGCAGCCGTTCCAGACCGTCGAGGATGAGGTCGAGCCCGAAGACGAACTCGGTCTGGTCGTCACATCCGCTGCCGACCACGGGATCGTCGGGATCGTGGCTGATCTCCTGGAGCATTGCCGAGATGTTGGGGTACCGCTCCAGCATCTGCATCATCATCGCGGCTGCTTCCGGGTCGTCGGATTTGTCGTCGCTCTCATCGAACAACTCCTGGCTGAAACCGAGCATGCGGCTACCGAGAGCGTGCATGGCGTGGTGAATCAGATCCAAGGAGAAGCCCCCGTCTCTGAGGATGCCGACGATGCCGTCGAAATAGCCGATCATCGCCGGGGACATGTCCTTCCTTGACTCGATGACTTGAGACGCCCATGGGTGGTTGATGAGCGCACTCCGTGCGGACAGGATTCGATGTCGCAGACACGACTTCCAATCGGACCCTCCCGGACTCAGGTCGATCTCGGCGAGCACCGTGTCGACCATGCCGTTGAGCAGGTCTTCCTTGTTCTTGACGTGGTTGTAGAGAGACATGGCCTCCACACCCAACTCCTGCCCGAGCTTGCGCATGCTCAGCGAGTCGATGCCGTTGCCGTCGGCGTAGGCGACCGCCGCACGGAGGACCCGCTCCCGATTGAGGGGAATACGGGGCTGGGCTGTTGTGGTCTCTGTGGTCATTTGCTCGAACTCTAAACGTACGGAGTAAGTCTACCCAACCACCCTTGACACACTTACGCCGTATGTGTAACTTACGCCGTATACTTACGATGTAAATCCACAGCGAGGTCGGGATGGAAGCGGTAATCGGAGCAGTAGTCGAGATTGGGGCCAGACTGCTGGGATCGTTCCCGGTTTGCGTCTTTGGGGCCGCAGTGTTCCTGCTGGCGACAGGCATCGCCGCCCGATTCATCGTGTTTGCCCAGGATCACCTCGCCATGAGGAGATGATTGGCGGCTACCCGGCTCCGGTCATCGGTCTGCCGGTCTCGAGCAGTGTCTTCAAACCGGAGACGATGAAGGGGATGCCTCGTTCCCAGTCTGTGTAGCTCTTCGTGTCGGTATCGAGGTGCGAATCAACGGTGATGGCAGTCAGGCCGCTGCTGTCGTCGACCCTCCACACCATGCGGACTGGCCCCTCCGCGTCCAACTCGGGGTCCCACCGGGCGTGGAACATCATCTCGAGAAGATGGGGCGGGTCGATAGTGACGATGAACCCATCGGCCACCACGCTGTCATCGGGGGACAGGTAGCGAATCCGCGATGCGGCCTGCCAGTCGGACTCGACGCGGGTCCCGTAGTAGTAGGCAACGGTCTTGTCGCCGTTGATCAATGCATCCCAGGCCGACGCAACGTCGCAAGCGACGAAGGCCCGATAGGAATGGGTCGGTGCTGTCATTGCGGCTCCCAGTCGACTACAGACGAATCTACCCGGCTGCCGGTTCGAGCAGGGTCGTTGCGAGCTCTCGATCAACCACGATGCTCGGTCCGGCGTCGAGACTACGGCTCAGCCACCAGGCCGTTGCCGGCAATGCGAGAACGGCGTACTGCAAAGCCCAACCGGCAGCTTCGACAGTCAGGATCGTCGTCTGGACGCTCCAGAAACAGACAGCGCTCAGGAAGAGGGCGGCGGTCAGCCAACTGGTTTGCTGATCGGGGCGGGCTGCCCAGAGAGCGAGGAAGGCGCTTGCCAGGACGATCCAGTCGTAAGCGAGGGTGTGGGGCGAGATCCACACCGTGGCGAACACTGCCCCTGCAAACAGCAGCCTCCAATCAGCCTTGTGTTTCGAGTAGTACCTCCAGAACGCCGCGACCCCGAGTAGCGACGCGGCGGTCCCGAACACGGCAGACACCCCGGGATGCCCCGGAACGAGGAGGTCAACGAACCCCCACGGCGAAAACTGGCCCAGATGACCTGGGGCGGAGCGGTGCTCCGTCGCAAAGCCGAACACCGCCTGCGGATAATCGACCCACACACTCTGGGTGAACGGGAGGGAGGCAAGAACGGCAATCGCTCCGGTCAACCCGGCCGCAATGAGGGCACGACGCATCCGGCGATCGATTACCCACCACAACACGAACCCGATGAGGAGAGGAGGCTTGAAGACCAGGAGACCGGTAATCGCCCCTCCCAGGACCGGTCTTCCCCTACCGAACGCAGCGAAGGCCCCGGCAATAACGGCGAGCCACAGGAACGTGCTCTGGCCGCTGTCGATTACGTACCATCCGGGAGCTGATGCCATCAGGATGATGGTGAGCGGAATCACACGCCTGGCCCCCAAGGCTCGGAGCGCAAGCGCCAGCGCCGCAACACCCAAGCCGATCCATATGAACCATGCGGTCTCGACCGGCAGCAACGCAAAGGGGACCATCACGACAGCAAAGGCTGGTGGGTTCCCAAACATGGATCCTGCCGGAACGGATGCCGTGCCTAGGGATGACTTGTAGGCAGCGCGGAACTGATCGGTGTCGTAGAGCAGATCAGGGGAGCGTTCCCCAATCAGCGCTCCGGCCGTGTAGAACACCGAGAAGTCGTCGCCCACCGGTGCCACCGTCCCCGTGCCGGACCAGCCGGCGGCGACACGGCCAACCGCCGCAGAGAGCACCGGCACAACTGCCAGCACCAGAAATGCAATCTGCAGTCGAGTGAGGGCCAGACTGCCTGACCGGCTCGCATTGTTGATGGCCACGTCGTCCCCGGTGTTGCGTCGCTGCCGTTGGATTCAAGCAGCGGCGACCGCGGGACGACTCCAGAGGCCGGTCAATTGACGCCTACTGGGTCACGAGTTCCTTGACCATGACGACGGCCTGGTCGACGCCGATTTCCGTCATCGGAGTCAGCTCCATGCCGAGGCCCATCTCGGTGACCGGGATGGAGATGGCGACCGCGGTGGCCGGCACCTTCCCGATGGTCGCAGTCATTCCGAGGAGGGTGGCGGGGGTGGTGTAGTGACTCATTGCCGACGGATCCGGTGATGCCGCCGTCACGGGCTCGGCCGTGGTAGCCGAGACCTCGACGCTGGCATCGACAAAGACAACAGTGTCCACCTCGGCCATCTCGAGCGCCAGCTCCGGTGTGAGCTGCATCACCGATCGCACCGCAACGCCGGGCAGGTTCAGCTCATCGACTCGATCAGCAACGGCACGACCTGCGCCATCGTCCGAGCGCAGGTCGTTGCCGTAGCCAATGACGAGTGAGTCCAATGCCGGGCCCCTCAGCCTCGCTTCACTGAGGACACGACTGTGCCCTCGTGGTCGAGCAGCGTCACGTCGAGCGGCATCTTGCCGACCGCATGAGTGGAGCAGCTGAGACACGGGTCGAATGCCCTGATCCCAGCCTCGATCCGATTGAGCACACCTTCCGGGATATCCGGGCCGTCGATCCACTCTTTGGCGATCTGGAGCACGGTCGCATTCATCGGCAGGTTGTTCTGCCCTGTGGCGATGATCATGTTCACGTTCTCCAAGAGCCCGTTCGCATCGACGCTGTACTCGTGGAACAGAGTCCCCCGCGGCGCCTCCGACACGCCCACCGCATGGCGGTGATTGATGCCGGCGGTCGCGCGCACGTTGGTGTCGAGGATCGTCTCGTCCTCGAGGAACTCACCCATGAGCTCGGTGCAGGCCAGGATCTCGATGAGCCGGGCGTAGTGGTAGAAGAACGACGAATTCGCCGTGCCTCCGGCACGTTCCCGGTACGCCGCAAGCGCTTCGTCGGCCAGCGGCGACCCCATCGTCTCGCAGACGTTGAGGCGGGCCAGCGGACCGACCCGGTAGATGCCGATATTGACGTCCTCACCGGGTGCGACCATCGGCTTGAAGTACGGCGACTTGAGATACGAATCCCGCCTCGTTGCCTCACCGATGTACTCGCGGTAGTTCGTCGGATCGATGTTGTCGGCAACCGTGTTGCCTTCGGCATCGACGAACTTCAGATGACCGTCATAGTTCTCCCACGTGCCCGCTTCGTTGGCGAGACCGAGATGGAGACTGGGGAAGAGGCCGAAGTTCTGGATCTCCCTGTCGAACTTGTCGAGCATCGAGATGAAGATCCCGAGCGCGTCCTCGGCCGTCTGCTTTGCCTCGGCAAGATTGGTCAGAAGCTCGCTCCGGATCTCCTCGGTCATCGGGTTGGCGATCCCGCCCGGGACGATCCCGGGAGAGTGGACCTTGCGCCCGGCAATGGCCTCGAGAACCCTTTGGCCAAAGCCCCGGAGCCTGATCCCACGCCGTGCCAGCTCAGGCTCGGCGCTCATCACGCCGAACACATTGCGGGTAGCCGGGTCGTGATCCCAACCCAGCAGCATGTCGGGTGAGCTCAAGTGGAAGAAGCTCAACGCATGGCTCTGGATGATCTGACCCAGGTTCACAACCCGACGCAGCCTCGTTGCCGTCTGCGGGATTCTGACGCCCATGATGGCGTCGCCGGCCTTGGCCGAGGCAAGCAGGTGGCTGACCGGGCAGATCCCGCACGTGCGTGCGGTGAGGCTCGGCATCTCCCAGACCGGGCGGCCCTTGCAGAACTCCTCGAAGCCCCGGAACTCCACGACGGAGAACCGAACCGAGTCGACGGCACCGGCATTGTCCAACTCAATGGCGATCTTTGCGTGACCTTCGATCCTGGTCACCGGATCAATGATGACTGTGTTACTCATCTCTCACCTCAACCCCATCGGATGGCTTCGCCCCGATTTGGGGGAAGGGCGCCCTCGAGCAGGGCTTCTAGAGCAGCCTGGATCCGGTCGGCCGGGGGAGGGCAACCGGGGAGGAAGGCATCCACCCGGATCGCCTTGTGGATCGGCAGTACCTGAGGCAGCAGCGGGGGGACGATGCCCTCCTTCTTCGGGATCTGACCGTCACGATCGGGAGCGTCAACGTAGACAGCCTTGACGATTTCGATCGGATCCCCCAGCGGATTGCGCATGGCGGTCACGTTGCCGGATACGGCACAGTCGCCAAAGGCGACAACGAGACGCGAGTTCTCGCGGATGTGGCGCGCTTCTCGGAGGTTGTCCTCGTTGGCGAGGGCACCCTCGACGAACGTCACATCAACGTCCTCTGGGAACACCTTCACATCGGCGATCGGGCTGTAGACCAGGTCGGCCACGTCGGCCAACTCAAAGAGCCACTCGTCCATATCGAGGAAGGACATGTGGCAGCCCGAGCAGCCGCCGAGCCACGCGGTGGCGATTCTTGCTCGTGTCACTTGGCCTCCTCTGGATAGAGCCATTCATGGCGGTTGCGGGCTACCGCAAGCCGCTTGATCATGGCCGGATCGTGTTCCATCTCACCGATGGCGCGACCCTGGTAGGCCAGTGAACCGGTCGGGCACACAGCGACACACTTCCCGCACCAGGTGCAGGAGAGCGATTCGCCCCATGGCTTGTTCATCTCGGTGATGAGATGTGCCGATTCGCCGCGATAGCTGATATCCCAGACGTGGGCACCCTCGATCTCGTCGCAGACCCGCACACAGCGTGTGCAGAGGATGCAACGATTGGGGTCGAAGATGTACTTGGGATGGCTGGCATCGATCTCGCGCTTCGGCGCCTGGGTGTCGTAGCGGACGTGGTCCATGCCGCAATGCACGGCCATGTCCTGCAACTCGCAGTTGCCGTTGGAGACACAGACCGCACAGACGTGATTGCCCTCGGCAAAGAGCAATTCCAGAATCGACTTGCGATAAGCACGGAGCCGAGGGGTCTCGGTCTTGATCTCCATGTCGGCCACACAGGTCGTTGCGCAGGCCGGGCGGAGCCGGTGACCTTCGGCGATCTCGACGACGCAGACCCGGCAACCGCCCCATACGGACAGACCCTCGAGGAAGCACAGAGATGGGATCTTGACCCCAACTCGGCGGGCACATTCGAGGACGGACTCGCCTACGAAGGCCTCGTACTCAACACCGTCAAAGCTGACGTGGATCGTCGGGCGGCGGTCAACCATGAGCCACCTCCTTGGCGATGAGGGCTTCGTATTCGTCACGGAAGTACTGGAGTGTGCTGAGCACCGGGTTGGGGGCCGCCTGACCGAGACCACAGAGGCTCGTGTCACGTACGACCGTGCACAGATGCTCGAGATCCCGCAGGTCCTGCTTCGTGCCGTCCCCGTCGGTGATTCGTTGCAGGATGTTGTGCATCTGCACGGTGCCTGTCCGACACGGAGTGCACTTCCCGCAACTCTCATCCATCGAGAACTCCATGAAGAACTTCGCCACATCGGGCATCTTCACCTCTTCGTTCATGATGATGAGGCCTCCGGACCCCATGATCGACCCCAGTTCCCTGAGGCTCTCATAGTCGACCGGAGTGTCGAGGAACTTGGACGGGATACATCCGCCGGAAGGCCCGCCGGTCTGTGCGGCTTTGAAGTTCTTGCCGTCGGGTACTCCGCCGCCGATCTTCTCGACGATGTCGCG
>JASJBC010000127.1 GCA_030066715.1 Acidimicrobiia bacterium | reverse complement strand
GTAGACCTTCGCTAGGTGGTCTTGGTCGTAGTAGCCGATGCTGCTGGGGTGGGTGCCTTCGATGGCCCAGGCGATGATGGACGCCAGGTGCTCGCCACCGGCCTGGTCCCATTGCTGGTGGCTCCACGACTCCAGCTCCTGGTAGTCGAGGATCCGTTGCCGGGTCTCGTCGTCGAGGTTGGCGTTGTCCCAGAGGTGCCCGAGTTCGTGGACCAGGATCCAGGCGCTGCCGCAGCTGTGGATGATGTGTTCGTCTGCCCGGCGCGTGTAGTACCCGTTGGATTCTTCGCCTGGCCGGTTGCCGCAGTCGCTGCGTTCGCTGTGCATGTGGATGGTGACCGGCGGGATCTCCAACCCTGCGGCTGCCATCTGCTCCAGCGCCCATTCGGCGGTTGCCCGCTGCTGGTCGGTTTCAGCATGGATAGTGGTGACAGCCTCGGCGGAGATCTCAGGGGCTTGCAGGGTCTGGCTGTGTGAGATCGCCTTCTCCTGAGCGGAAGAGATCCCTGCAAGCCCCTGTGCTGTAGCGGCCGGTTGTGTGCCCGGGACCGCTGCTGCTGAAGTGAGCAAGATGAGAAGTACTAGGCCATGGACGGTGCGTGAATAACTCATGGCCCCACCGTCCGTGGGGCCGATTAGCTACCGATTAGGCCTCGATTAGGGCGCGCCTAATCGGGATCGAATCAGGGGTCAGGGAGCCCTCTCAGCAGAATGCGCCCCTGCCGTCAGGCAGAGGCGCACTTCGCGTCAGCTCGCTTCGTACTTGAACGACACCTTCAGCTTCGTGCGATAGGCAACTATCTCGCCATTCTCGTCCAGGTGGATGTCGAGTTTTGCGACCTCGGCGATCCGCAGGTCACGAAGCGAGTGCCTCGCCTCCTCGAGGGCCACCTGTGCCGCCCTCTCCCAGGACTCCGGGCTGCTACCGACTAGCTCGACGATCTTGTAGGTGCTCTCCATGACGGCTCCCTTCGATCTGGAGTGCACCCACATCATCTTCCACGTGGCACCCGGCGGCAAGGGCGAGTTACAGCAGCTCCGTTTCGGGAGTGCCGGCGGTTGGTGTGGCCGGTTGTCGGGGGGACACGGGCGATGAGTCCGCCAGAACAGGCGCAACCCGCCCGGTAGCCATGAGATAGACCTCGCTGATGTGGTTGCGGTCGTAGTAGCCGATCCGACGGGGATGAGTGCCCTCGATTGCCCAGGCGATGATCGATGCCAGGTGTTCACCGCCCGCCTGGTCCCACTCGTCGTGGCTCCACGATTCCAGTCCTTGATAGTCCAGGATCCGTTGCCGGGTAGCGTTGTCGAGGTTGGCGTTGTCCCAGAGGTGCGCCAGTTCGTGGACGAGGATCCAGGGGCTGCCGCAGGAGTGGATGATGTGTTCGGTGGCCGTGTGGGTGTAGTAGCCATTCGACTCCTCGCCGGGCTGCGTCCCGCAGTCGGAGCGATCGGAGTGCATGTGGATGGTGACCGGGGGAAGCTCGAGACCGGCGGCCTCCATCTCGCGCAGGGCCCACTCGGCGGTCTGTCGTTGCTCGTCAGTTTCGGCGTGGATCTTTGTGACGGCTGCCGGTGCTGCCTCGACCTCGGGGGTGACCCCGGGGGCTTGCAGGGAAGGGCGGTGTGAGATCGCCTCGTGAGGCAAGGGCCCTGCAAGCCCCCCCGAAGCGGTACCCGGTTGTGTGCCCGGACCCGCGACTGAAAGGGTTGCGACGATGACGGTTGCTGCGATTGCGGTGCGTGTGTAGCTCATGGCCACAACGTCCGCGGACCCGCTCAAACGACCGTCGCCGCTCGATCAAGGGTCTGTCAAAACCGTCAAGGGACTGTCAAGAACCCCCCGAATTCGCCAACGAGGGCGGAGGGTTTGACGATCGTTTAACAGTCATCGGGGACGGTTTGGCGCATTGAACGAGCGGACAATCTCCACCACAGGCCGATTGCCCCACGCTGGAGGTGCTCGGAGACGGTCTCCGGCGTCGTTGACAGGTTGTTGACAGGGTGTCGCAAAGCTTCCAGCCATGAACTACTCGCCATCCCCAGCTCCGGAAACCAGTCGGTATGTTCGAGCCATGGATTTCAGGGTTCTCGGTCCTCTCGAGGTTGACGCCCAGGGCGCCCGCTTGGCTCTCGGCGGGCCCAAGCAAAGGGCTGTCCTGGCGCTTCTGATCGCGCAGGCAGGCGTCCGTGTGCCGATGGGGCACCTGATCGAGGGCGCCTACGGAGAGGATGCTCCGGAGCGGGCCCATCGCTCGGTTCACACGTACATATCCAACCTGAGGGGCGAACTTGGCGAGGTCATTGTTCGTGACGGGGACGGCTACGTTCTCAACGTCGAGCGGGACGCCGTCGATGCACTTCGGTTCGAGGACATGGTTGCCGGAGCTGCTGAGAATGATGACCCCGCTGGTTCGGGTGAGGTCCTGCGCACTGCCCTTGGGTTATGGCGTGGCCACCCCTACTCCGATGTCGATGGCCACACGCTGTTCGAAGCTGAGTCGACACGACTGAGCGAGTTGCGGGTCGCGGCGATCGAGGCCCGAGTCGAAGCTGATCTCAACACCGGTTTGGACCGTGAACTGGTTGCGGAGCTCGATTCTCTCACCCGGGAGTACCCGCTTCATGAGCGTTTCCGTGCCCAGCAGATGCTCGCTCTGTATCGCGCCGGACGTCAGGGAGAAGCGTTGCGGGCCTTCGAGAAGACCCGCCTCTATCTCGTCGAGGAGATGGGTCTCGATCCGTCCGTGGAGTTGCGGCAACTGGAGTCCCGCATCCTCGACCAGGACGAGTCCCTGTTGCTGTCTGGCCGTCCGACCGTGCGAGCGGCTGCAATTCTCGTGGCAGACATCGCCGATCCGGAGACCCTCGGCGAACTCTCGCCGGGCGAACGTCTCCAGCTCATCTCAACCCAGGCAGCGGCGATCGATCACGAGGCCGCGGCAGCCTTGGGAAGGGTTTTCGCCCAGCGGGGAACAGCGGTCTATGCGCAGTTCGAGACGGCGGCCCAGGCAGCACAAGCAGCCCTAGGAGTCGGGAGATCGCTCGGTGGATCCACAACGCTGCCGCGCATTGCGATCAGTGCCGGTGAGCTCGATGTTGGGGCCAACGGCGACCTGAGTGGGCCGCCGCTCAGCCGGGCCGCAGCACTCGTCGCAGTCGCGCACAGCGGACAAGTCCTTCTGTCGGCAGAAGCGAACGAGGCGATCGCGGGTTCCGGTATGGCTGACCTGGTTGTCAGAAGCCTCGGTGAGCACCGGATCGACGGGCTCTCGTCCGGCGAGCTTGTCTATCAGCTTGCAGGCGACCTGCTGCCTGATCGGTTCCCGCCTCTGCGCACTGGCGAAGCCCCCGTTGCGCTTCCGATCACCGATCATTCGCTCCCCGGCTACGAGCTACGAGAGCAGGTAGGTGCTGGGGCCTTCGGAGTCGTGCATCGGGCCTATCAGCCCTCGATGGGTCGGGAGGTGGCGATCAAGATCATCCAGCCTGAGCTGGCCAACGATCCCGAGTTCGTGCGCCGGTTTGAGGTCGAAGCGCAGCTGGTGGCTCGTCTCGAGCACCCCCATATCGTGCCGCTGTACGACTACTGGCGCTCGCCTGAAGGAGCTTTCCTGGTGATGCGCTGGTTGCGTGGCGGATCGCTTGCCGACCGGATCGCCCACGGCGGCCTTTCCCTCGGCGAGGTTGACGGCATGCTCTCGCAGTTGGGGACAGCTCTCGACTACGCACACCGGAACCGTGTCGCCCATCGTGACATCAAGGCAACCAACGTAGTCTTCGACGACGACGGCAACGCCTATTTGGCCGACTTCGGTGTGGCGCACCCAGCCGTTTCAGTGACCGACCTCGTACAACGTGATGTGCGAGATCTAGCAAGACTGATCGACCTGAGTCTGGCCGACCGGGAGCCCGTTCAGGGATTCCTGGAAACCGCAACCTCCGAGGATGGGTTTGCGTCTGTGGGAGCACTCCTCGAGGCCTGGCGCGAAGCAACAGGGATCGGGGGAGATGTGTCTGTTCCGAACCTGACGCCGGCCCGCAATCCCTACAAGGGTCTGGCTGCCTTCGGTGAGTTGGATGCTGATGACTTCTTCGGGCGCGATGCTCTCATCGATCAACTCGTGGCCACTGTCGGGGAGCAACGGCTGACTGCCGTCGTCGGACCGTCGGGGATTGGCAAGTCGTCGGTGGTTCGAGCTGGGCTCGTTCCGGCGATTCGTAACGGTGCGATCACCGGTTCCGGGTCCTGGCTGGTGACGGACATGGTGCCTACGGCCTATCCATTCGAGCAGTTGGCTTCGTCGCTCGAGAGGGTGAGCACGCGTGCCCCGCTCGACTTCGAGGAGAGGCTCCGTGCCGACAGCCGCGGCCTTCTCAAAGCGATCCAGCGCTACCTACCCCAGGACGCCACTCTGCTGCTTGTGATCGACCAGTTCGAGGAGATCTTCACACTGGTTCCTGACGAAGAGGAGAGGTCTGCGTTCCTCGACCTGTTGGTCGAGAGCGCCAACGATTCGCACTCGCCGGTGCGGATTGTGCTGACCATCAGGGCCGACTTCTTCGACCGTCCCCTCCGTTACGCAGGGTTCGGCAGCCTCTTACGATCGGGGACCGTCAACGCGTCCGCGCCTACCGAAGATGAGCTGCGCGACATCATCACAATGCCGGCTGCCGGCGTTGGCGTCGGCTTCGAACCCGGTCTGGTCGACCGCGTCGTGAACCATGTTGGTGGCCAGCCCGGGACCCTGCCGCTGATGGAGTTCGCCCTTACTCGACTGTTCGAGCATCGCTCCACAGATCTGATTTCCGGAACTGACTACGACCAGGTCGGCGGTGTGTTGGCGGCCCTGGGTCGCCATGCCGAGCAGGTGTTCAGGCTGCTCGACGCGCAAGCCTGCGATGTGTCCCGCCAGGTCTTCCTGCGGCTCGTCAACGTGAGTGAGAGTGGGCGATCCACGCGCCGTCGGACGCGGCTCACCGAACTGAATCGGCTCGGCTACTCGACGACCGAGCTTGCCGCGGTCATTGATCCACTAGTCGGCGCTCGTCTCTTGACTCTTGATCGTGACCCCGTGACCCGCGGACCCACGCTGGAGGTCGCGCACGAAGCGTTGTTAACGGAGTGGGGTCGCTTGGCCGGCTGGATCGAAGAACAGCAGGAAAACCTGCTGATGCACTCGCGTCTCGCGGCCGCGGTGGACGACTGGGAGTCGTCAGACCGGGCTGAGGCCTACCTGCTCCGGGCTGGCAGGCTGAGCCAGCACGAAGCATGGTCGGGCGACGCCGACCTCACCTTGACCTCTACCGAACGCGACTACCTGGATCTATCGAGGGACGCAGAGGACGAGCGTCGAGCACAACGGCGTCGGGCGCGCCGACGCGTACTGGCTGGGTTCGGCGTTGCGGCAGTCGTAGCGTCGGTGCTGGCGGCCGCCGCGCTCGTGGCACGCGAAGACGCGCAACGGCAGCGAGATGTCGCGGACGAGCGGGCGATAGTCGCACAACAGAACGCCGACCTCGCCGAGCAGAACCGGGAGGAAGCTGATCAGCAACGCCTCGCTGCCGAGCAGAACCAGGCGGAGGCGGATCAGCAACGCCTCGCCGCCGAGGAAGCGCAGCTGATTGCGAACTCCGAGAGAGACCTCGCAAGAGCGCGCGAGTTGGCCAATGCCGCGCTCGTTGCCCTCGATGAGGACCCGGAACTGACGCTATTGCTGGCCATCGAGGCCGCCACCCTCGACTTGGATTCGGCGGCAGTTGCACTGCATCAGGGCCTGTTCGATCACCGGACTGTGCATCGCCTCGAAGTTCAGGACATCGGTGCTGGGGATGAAATAGACGGCGCATTCAGCCCGGATGGGAAGTGGCTAGCCGCGGGAGGGGACCACGCGGTCCACATGTTCAATCTCGACGGCGCAGACTCCGAGCCCGTGTGGACGTTCAATGCTCCCGCTGAGGGAATCGAGCTGCGAACTATCGGGTTCGATCCGGAATCCAGCCGGGTGGCTGTGGTCGCCTCTTGGGCCTCGCCGGACGGCGTACCCCCTCAGGCCGCCAGAGAGCAACTCGGCCTATACGGGTTGGCCAGCGTGGACGGGTCAGTACGATCCTTCGCTCGTTACCCGGAGCCTGAGGACTGCTTCGTCTTCACCGCGGCGCAGTCCATGGCTGGTGTCGACTTCACATCCCCCGTTGCGCTGGTTGTCGGCGTCCCGAGTGCCCCTGCCGACGCACCGCAGTGCTCCAGCCAGGTGTACCTCTGGGACCTCGACTCCGGCGGACTGGACTTGGTGGCAGAACGGATCGGAGTGGAAGGGTTCCGGCCGTCGGCCATATCGATGAGTAGCGATGGACGACGACTGGCCGTCGGCGGTCGGGCCAGCAAGGTCGTGGACGTGGCCTCAGGTGAGGTGGTTCTCAGCTTCCCAGAGCACCGGCACAACGCCGTGCTCAACCATGATGGCAGTCGTCTACTAGCAGGACTGGGCCGGCCGGGGTTTGCCGATCTTGTGCTGATTGATGCCGACACCGGGGAGGTGATCTCGAAGTTCCACACTGAGAACGAGGTCCATGCACTCGGATTCATGCCTGACGAGTCGAGAGTCTTCACCGGGGGCTACGACAGCTCGATCCGGGTATTCGACACAACGGGCGCCGAGCTGACTCGACTGCTGGGACCCGCCGACTTCCCCAAGAGACTGCAGGTGGATGCGACGGGGGAGCGGCTCGCCAGCTTTGCTAGTCCTTCGGACATCCGCGTGTGGGATACGGCGGAGGTCGGGTATGAGGTCGGGCGACTGGAACTGGCGAGCCCGCGACCGCTGTTCAACTACCGACTCGGTACGTATGTGGGCGGCGACCGCATAGCAGTACGCCACCTCGGCGGGACCGAGGTGTTCGATGCGGATACGTTGGAGTCGATCCATTTGCACAGCAACCTGGAGGGTCAGGATGCCGCTTTGTCCCCTGACGGACGATTCATGGCCGGACAGCTGGTGCTGGCGCGCAATCAGCCTCTTCCCTTCGAGATGATCGACCAAGGTGGACCTTCCGAGACTGACGTCTGGGGGTCGGTGGCGATTGTGGAGGCCGACACCGGTGCGGTGGTGAAGGTCCTTCCAGGCCTTTGTGAGGTGTGGAGTTGGTGGGACACCGATGACCCAACTCCAACGGGCGACTGCGGGTCGGCTGGACCGCCGTACGCCGATTTCAGCGGGTCGATCGAATGGTCTCCGGACGGTTCCTTGCTTATCTTCGAAGGGAGGCATCACGGCTACTTGGTCTGGGATGTGTTCACGGGAGGGCTTGTGCACGAGCATCAGCCGCCGCCCGGTTTTGAGCCGTGGGCACTTCAACCTGCGTTCAGCCCCGACAGCCAGCTCATCGTCTACGGCGACAAGGCGAGCGATCTCGGTAGCTTCAGCATGCGCGTTGTGGACACAGCCACCTGGGAGACAGTTGCCACGCTCCCCATGCCGACCGACTGGGATGTCGTCGAGTTCACATCTGATGGTTCGACGATGATCGTCGGGTTCATCGACGGCTTTGTTCGGTTCTTCGACACCTCGACGTGGTCCGAGATGGGTGTCCCCGTAGAGGGCCAGGGTTTCATCTCGAGCCTATCGGTAACCAGCGACGGCACCCGAGTTGCCCTCGGCGACGGCCTCGGGACTTTCGCTGTCTATGACGTGGAGACACGGGCCGCGCTCGAGGAGTATCGATACGGGATCCGAATGCAAGACGTGGAGCACCTGCACGACGATCAGCAGATCCTCCTAGTTCCGCGGTACCAGTCTCCATTCCTGATCGCGACAGAGCCGGCTGAACTTGTCCCGCTAGCCCGCGAGCGGCTGACGCGCACGTATACCCCGGTCGAGTGCGCAACCTACGGCCTAGATCCGTGTCCCACCTTGGATCAGGTGAAGGCGGGGGGTTGAGCTCACGTCCCCTTGTGGTTGCGGATCACTTCGTGATTCGTTGGCGCAATGGCTCCGCCATTCCGCATGAGTAGCGGCTTCACGTTCCTTTGTAGTTGAGGATCGCCTGGAGACGGTGTTCCACTGTGACGAGGTCGGCAGACAGTCGTATCACCTCCCGCACATCCTTATACGCATCGGGATGCTCGTCGACGAGTGCCTTGGCCCGGTTGGACAGCCAGGTCCTGCCCTTCATCGCCTCGCTGAGAGACTCAGTGGTCAATCGCTTCTTGGCCTGGGTGCGGGACATCCTCCGCCCGGCGCCGTGGGCGCTCGAGTTGTATGACTCGGGGTTGCCGAGCCCGCTGACGATGTAGCTGTCGGTGCCCATCGACCCGGGGAGGATCCCCCTCTCGCCGTCACGGGCGCTGATCGCACCCTTGCGGGTTATCCACAGATCGCGGCCGTGATGACGCTCCTGCTCGGTGTAGTTGTGATGACAGTTGACCCGCTCCTGCTCCCGACCCTTCCCGACGAAGCGCAGGAATACGCCGAGCATTGCGTTCATCATCGTCTCCCGGTTTTGCAACGCATATGCCTGGGCGAATCGAAGGTCGGCGATGTAGTGATCGAACTCGGGCGTGTCCTCGAGCAGATATGCCAGGTTCGGATCCTCGAGCCCGATGTCCAACCGCTTGGCCACGCTCTTGGCTTTGGTTATGTGCGACTGGGCGAGCAGGTTGCCGATACCACGTGAACCCGAGTGGATCACGAGCCACACCCTGTCATCCTCGTCGAGGCTGATCTCGGCGAAGTGATTGCCCGAGCCCAGTGTCCCCATCTGGGTGTAGGCCTTGGTTTCGAGACGATCGTCCAGGTCTGTGCGGGGACGGTGCTGGTCCAACCAGCCGTCGGCCGGGCGATGACGATGTCCCTGGCCAACGCCGGCAGGGATAGTCTTCTCGATCTGACGGAGCAGCGGCTGGAGGGTGTCGGGGAGGTCGGCCGCAACAAGGTCGGTACGAACCGCAATCATCCCGCATCCGATGT
>JASJBC010000126.1 GCA_030066715.1 Acidimicrobiia bacterium | reverse complement strand
CTTCATCGGGGGCGCCGAGCGTATCGCAGACCCGGACACCCTCGGCCTCGAGCCGCGGGAACGGCCCTTCTATGTGCGCAAGGAAATAGTCAAGGCGGTAGCTGTATGAATACTGAGTATCTGGACCAGTTCATCGAGGAAGCTCGAGAGAACTCCGAAGAACTGGTCGCCGGCCTACTCCGGCTGGAAACCGAGGAAGGTGATGCCATTGCGGCCACCGTCGGTGAGCTCTTCCGGTTTGCGCACAACATCAAGGGCATGGCGGCAACGGTCGGCATCGAGGCGATGACGATCGTCGCTCACCGCATGGAGGATCTACTCGAGCACTACCGCCAGGGTGGCGGCAGCCCGTCGCCCGAGGAGATCGATCTGCTGCTCACCGGCTGCGACGTTCTCGCGGCGATGATCGACGAGGCGGCGGCCGGAACCAATCCGGAGATGCCGACAGCTCTCATTGCCCAGTTCGACGAGCGGGCGGCGGCCCTGGCGCCCGATGACGCCGTCGCAGACGAGGAAGCTCAGAAAGCGGACTCCGGACCGGTCCCTGCTCCCGGGCCGGAGCAGCCCGCATCTGCGGCGCCGGCCGATGGCAACGGAGCTCCGACACACCGGTTCACCATCAAGCTCGCCGAGGGCTGTCAGCTCCCCGGGGCGCGTGCCGCCATGGTGCTCCGCACCGCCACCGGCGCCGGCGTAGTTGTTGCGACGGCTCCGTCTCGCGAGGAGATCTTCGGCGGCGGGGTCACAGACTTCAGTCTCGATATGAGCGGGGTGGAGGATCCCGCCGGGTTGGCGACGCGGATCGCCGGCATCGCCGATGTCGCCGACATCAGCGAGACCGAGCTCGCTCCCCCCAAGAAGCAGACCACCGAGACGGGTACCGTGCAGCGGGCGACGGTCCGGGTGGAGATCGACAGGCTGGATGCCCTCATGGACCTCGTCAGCGAACTCGTTATCGCCCGCGGCCAACTCGAACAGCAGGTCACGCACGCTGAAGATCGGCAGATTCAAGAATCCGTGGCAGGCACGGCCCGCCTCATCTCCGACCTTCAGGCGCTGGTGGCCAAGGTCCGCATGGTCACGCTCGAGTCGACCTTCCGGCGGATGAACCGCCTGGTTCGGGACACGGCGCGATCGCTCGACAAGAAGATCACCTTCGACATGGCGGGTGCCGAGACCGAACTGGACCGCCGCATGGTCGACGAACTCAGCGACCCGCTGGTTCACCTGCTCCGCAACGCTGCCGACCACGGCATCGAATGCGGGGAGAAACGACTCGAGGCCGGCAAGCCCGAGGCGGGCCAGATGAAGCTATCCGCCTATCACGAGGGCAACCAGGTCGTGATCGAGGTGACCGACGACGGTCCCGGCATCAACACCGAGAAGGTCGCGGCCAAGGCCATTGAGAATGGAATCGTCACCGCCGACGACGTAGCCGCACTGACACATGCGCAGAAGCTCGACCTCGTGTTCGCACCGGGTCTGTCGACACGAACCGAGGCCAGCACGATCTCCGGCCGGGGCGTCGGTATGGACGTCGTCCGATCCTCGGTGACCCGCCTTGGCGGTTCGGTGAGCGTCGAATCAACCGAGGGCGAGGGAAGCCGTTTCCGGCTCCGCCTCCCGATGTCGCTTGCGGTCCTGGAGGCGCTGCTGGTCAAAGTCGGGGCAGAGACGTGGGCGGTTCCGCTCGCACACATCGTCGAAACCATCGTGATCGGCGAGGACGATTTGCGCTGGGTCCAGGGAGATCCGGTCATCACGCTGCGGGGCGCCACTCTCCCGGTCATCCCCGGGGGTTGGCAGCTCGCCGGGGAGACCACGATCAGCACCCCGACACCGGCGATCGTCTACCAGTACAAGGGACGACGCTGTGCGCTCACCGTCGACGAGTTGCTCACTCAGACCGAGGTGGTCGTCAAGCCGCTGCCGGGCTCGATGGACGCTCACCACGTATCGGGTGTCACCATCCTCGGTGACGGCACGGTCGGTCTGATCCTCGACCTCGACAGCGTCACCGTCTCCTACACATCCCGCGACCGCTCCGTGCGGTTGACATTGGCCGGCACCGAGCCGACGCCGGCAGGTGGAGTGTGACATGACAACTGCGACCGACGCCCCGCCGGAACCGACGACAGAGGCAACTGACGTCGCTGCCGCTCCTGCGGAAGAGACGGCGGTCGGTCGCGTCACCGGTTTGGTAATAGCCATAGGACTCAACGAGGCAACGCAACAGCGGCTGCGGGACTGTGGCTTCGAGGTGGCAACCGATGTCGCCCAGGTCATCGGCGCCAGCATCGTTGCAATTTCGACCCGATCGGCACGCGGGCAGATGGTCCGCATCCCCTCTGATGTCGATCCGGAGAGCACACCGGTTGTGGTCATCTGTCACCCCGGCGGCGAGGAGATCGCAGTCGGTCTCATGCAGCAAGGCTGCGCCGGCGTCGTGGCCGAAGGGAACGAGAGAGCGGTCGCCTCGTTCGTCGATCCCGAGCGGCACACAGACGTTCTCGTCGAAGGCTTCCTCGAACAACAGGGAAAGGGCCGCACCAACCGCGGCCGCACCCATCGTGATCCCGTGACCGACCTGCCCGAGTTGGCGTCGTTCGAAATGCGGCTGGGTGAGTTCATCGAGGCCGGCACGCCGCCAAACGTGGTGATGATGCAGATCACCAACCTCGACAAAGCTCTGCAGCGCACCGACACCAGGGCGGTGAACCTGCTGCGGCGCCGTCTCGCCAGCTTCTACAGCGATGCGGCCCGACGCTACTCCTGCGAAGTATTCAGTCTCAGCGAGTCGCGTTTCGCCGTCCTCGATGGGGGGCAACTGCTGCTCGATCCCGAGGGCTTCGCCAACGAGCTGATCGAAATCACCGAGGCCTTCCGTCCCGCCGGAGTCAAGCTGCAACTCGCGATCGGGGCCGTCATTGCCAGTGCCGAGAGCGAGGTCATGGCGATCCGCGACCAAGCCGAGCAAGCGATCCTGGCTGCGACCCAGATCGGCGAGAGCGCCTATGTCACCGCGGACGAGGTCACGGTCCTCCTTGCCTCAGCCACCGAGTACAACGTCGCCCAGATGCTTGTCTCGTTCGTCGACCAACACTCCCCCAATCCTGACGGGCACAGCAGCCGGGTCGCCGACCTCGCCTCCGACATGGCCAGAGAGATGGGCTATCAGGGCCGCGACCTCAACAGCCTTCGCCTCGCCGCTCTACTCCACGAAGTGGGCCGTATCCCCATGGCCGGCGAGGACGAGCCGACAGACGAGAGCTATCCCGAGCGGGGTGCCCGCTACGTGCTCGCTTCGGCGGGTCCGGAGATCGCCGACGCCATCCGCTACCACACCGAACGCTGGGATGGGGCGGGCCCGGCGGCACTGATCGAGGACGACATTCCCCTGTCGGCGCGGATCATTGCCATCGCCAAGGCTGCCGACACCTGGCTACATCCGCCTACCGGAGAGACTGCGGTATCCCCCAACGACCTGATCGAGAAGTTCAAGGCGGAGTCCGAGTCGCGTTTCGATCCCAACCTCGTCGACACAGCCATCATGCTCTTCGGAGCTGCATAGCCGGCACCATCGCTCCGGGTTGCGACCGTCCTTCGCTCCAGGACGTCAGGCCGTCACAAGCTCGGGTCGAGAAGACAGCGGACGTAGAGGGCGTCGATGGCATCGATCTGCTCCTCGGCCATACCCTCCGCTAGCAATGCAGAACGCAGTGCAGCCATGCCCTCCGCCCCGGACACCTCACCCTTGATCGCCGCGTAGGCTGTCGCCATCATGTCGGGTGCCCGTGACGATGCCACGATCCGTTGCGACACCCCGTCGTTGATCGACCGCATCCGGTCCGAAATCCGCTGCAACTCGGCGATTTGCTCCCTGGCCACCATCACATCTCCTTCCCCGGCCACACTATCGGAGCCTGCGCCGGGCGGAATGACGAGTGACCCGGCTTTGGCTGGCCATCTCTCGCTCGCAATGACTAGTCAATGGCGGCGCCGAGTCCGCGGGCGAAGTGGCCGGCCACTACACCGTCAAGCGCAAGCAGACGCACCTCGTCCAAGACCCCGGGATGCCTTCCCGTCCAGGTGACGACCTCATCCGCAATGATCGCCGTCGCCTCGGCGACGGGGTAGCCGTAGATGCCTGCGGAGATTGCGGGAAGAGCAATCGACCGGGCGCCGATTTCGCCGCCGGTTCGCAGCGCCGCGGCGACGGCGGCCCGCAGCATGCCGGCGTTGTCCTGCCCGGTGCTGTAGATCGGACCGGCCACGTGAATCACATGCCGTGACGGCAGAGCGCCTGCGGAGGTGACTGCGGCAGACCCAACCTGCAGCGGCCCATGCTCGGCGACCCAGGCGGCCGACTCCGCCTGAATGACCTTGCCTCCAGCCCGGACAATGGCGGCGGCAACGCCACCTCCATGCTGCAAGCCGACGTTGGCCGCATTCACGATCGCGTCGACGTTCTGCTCGGTCAGGTCACCAACAACCACATCGATGCGAGCCGGTGCCCCGATGCCCAGCTCGACATGTGTCGTGTCCACGGCCAACCGGAGAAGCGAGTGGATCTGGCGGCGAAACCCTGCCGGGTCACCCGTCGTCAGATAGGTGGTGTCGCCACCGCCCTCTTCCTCGTCGAGCAGACGTAGGGTCTGCCTGGCCACTGCGGGTGCGGGGTCTATAACCGCAACGCCGGCGCCGGCAGCTTGCTGGATCTCTTCGAGCAAGAACGGGTAGTGGGTGCAACCCAACACGATCGTGTCGACGCCCGCCGCCCGAAGCGGGGCGACGTACTTGGCGGTCAGATCGAGCGTCTCCGGGTCTTCAATCCCGAGCCGCTCGATGGCATCGGCCAGACCGGGACACGGCTGTTCGATCACCTCCGCCCCGTTCGCATGCCGATCGACGACGGACGCATAGAGCTCGCCCTGGAATGTCGCCTCGGTGGCGAGTACCCCGATCACACCGCGCTCGCTCCGGCTCGCCGCCGGCTTCACGGCCGGCTCCATCCCGACAAAGGGAACCGACGGGAAGACCTCACGGAGATGATGCAAGGCTGCGGCCGAGGCGCTGTTGCAGGCAACGACGATGAGCTCGCAGCCTCGCCCGACCAGGTACTCCGTGATGGCAACCGCTCGCGAGCGAACCTCATCGAGGCTCCGCTCGCCATACGGCGTCCAGGCCTGGTCGGCGAGGTAGACCACGGGGTGGCCGGGCGCCAGCCGGCGGAACTCGGCGAGCACCGACAATCCGCCGACCCCCGAGTCGAAGATTCCTACACAACCCATCGTGGGGTGACGTTAGTGCCACGGCTACGATCGACGGCTATGGGAAGGAAGTACGAGACAATCACCGACCAGCTTCGAGCCTTCATCGCCGACCAGCCGATGTTCTTCGTAGCCACGGCCCCATTGCGCGGTGACGGGCACGTCAACGTTTCCCCCAAGGGGACCGACTCGCTGCGGGTCACGGGACCGAGGGAGCTCATGTACGCAGATCTCGTTGGATCCGCGGCGGAGACCATTGCCCATCTGCGGGAGAACGGGAGGATCACGATCATGTGGTGCTCCTTCGGCCCGAAGCCGCGGATTCTGCGAATCCATGGGCGCGGAACTCACACGTTGCCCGCCGATCCTGGGTTCTCTGCTCGCGCCTCCCAGTTCCCCGAGTACTCAGCGCTGCGGTCAATCGTGACCATCGCAGTGGAACGCATCGCCGACTCCTGCGGCTTCGGCGTCCCGGAAATGACACTGGTCGGGCAACGGGACCGTCTCCTCGACTGGGGGGATCGCAAGACCGCCGAGGAGCTTCACGACTATATGGTCGACAACAACACGGTCAGCATCGATGGTCTCCCCGCCTGGGAGGGTTAACCTCGCCAGATGCAAGTCGGTTATCAGGGCGAGGCCCATTCGTACAGCTACCGGGCAGTGGGTGAGATCTTCCCGGACGCGGTCGCCGTCGGCTACCCCAGCTTTGTTGCCGCCTTCGACGCGCTTGACGACGGATCCGTCGACCGGTTGGTGATGCCGGTCGAAAACTCGACCACCGGCAGTGTGCTCCCCGTCCTCGATCGCCTTGCCGGCGCCGAGGGCCGCGACCCCGTCTCGATCAGGCGCGAGCACCTCGTCGAGATCCGGCACGCCCTGCTTGGGGTCCCGGGCGCAACCGTAGACCAGGTCCGTTACGTCAAGTCGCATCCTGAAGCCCTGGCGCAAGCGGAGCGTACGTTGAACGAACTGGGCATCCGGCCCGTCCCCCGGCATGACACGGCCGGGGCGGTGCGCGAGGTAGCTGCGGACGGTGATCCGGAAACCGCCGCACTCGGACCCCCCGAAGCAGGCCCACCGCACAACCTGGCGGTGCTCCGCGCCGACCTCATGGACCGTGACCACAACACGACACGATTCTTCGTGCTTGCCAAGGGCCCTACTGAGGTCGACCCGGACGACGACAAGACGACGATCATGTTCACGACAGCCCACCGCCCCGGTGCACTTGCCCTTGCCCTCACCGAGCTGGGTCTGCGTGGCGCCAACCTCACCCGCATCGAGTCCCGCCCGAGCGACGAGGCATGGAGCTACCGCTTCTTCGTCGATCTAGTCCATCCGCCCGGGGCTGCGGGGCTGGAGCAGGTCATCGAGCCCCAACCTGCCACCCTCGCCCATCTGCTCGTCCTCGGTTCTTATCAAGCGCGATGAACGGCAAGCAGGGGCTCGAGACTGCCGTCGTGATTGCGTTTCCGTGGCTGCTGGCCGGGTTGGCGACAGCTGTCCCCCTGCTGGCTGTGCCCGCCTCTAGTGACCGGCGCTGGGATCTCCTGATTCACCTATCCATACTCGTTGCGTTCTCACTGGCCCTCACCTGGAAGGTGGCGGCCACTGATCGCTTGGTGTGGTTCGCCGACCGCGGCTGGTCGGGTCGGATTCGATTCCTGGCCACCATGGCCTCGCTGGTCGTCATCGTGACCGGGGCCACTGCGCTGGTCACGCTGGCAACGACCGCCGCACTCCGCTTTGAGCCATCGCTTCAGTATCTCCAGCTGCTGTCGGCTCTCGATATCGCCTGGGTTGTCGCCGGTACAACCCTCGCAGTAAGGGCCCTGTGGGGCCGGGGCCTCGCCGTGGTTGCGGGCGTTGCCATGAGCATCGTTTGCGTACTGTCAATTGCCCTCTATCTCGCTGCGGTCGGGCTCGACCCCAAGGGCGGGTGGCTGGTCGACGGCGGGGAGATGCTGCGTCTGGTGCTGCCGTTCGACGTGGTGGCTGCGATGATGACGGTGACGCTGCTGCTGCTGGCGGCTCGTAATCAGCGGATTGAGCAGGCGAGCGCCCAATCGTAGGGCTGGAAGCCGATCTCCTCGTCTTCGCCGGCAGGTCCGAGCCACGGGCTGAGGGTGCGCCGCACGGCCTTTCTGCCGACGGGGAGCAATGCCGGCATGCGATGTGGCCGCACGAAGTCGGACCCGTACCAGAGGAAGATCCGGGAGAGCAGCAAGCGGGATCCGTCCTGAACCGCACCTCCGCCGGCGAGGAAATCCCCCATCTGGCGATCGAGCTGCTCGTCGAGGTCGGCACCGCGGTACGGCTCCAGGCGAAGCGTCGGACAAGATGCAGAGCCACACACCAAAGCGGCGTGGATCCGAGGGTCGCCAAACCGGCGGACCTTGCCGTGCTCGATGTCGTCCAGCGATATGGTCTCTCCGGCGACGGTGGCCCACTGCTCACGGAAGGCGCCGGGAGTTCGCAGCACGGACGTACGACCGGCCTCGTGTGTTGCGGCGGCCAGATCGAGGGCGCCGGCGTTGTACAGATTCAGCCAATAGGCCAGAGCTTCGCGGTACGACAGCTCATCGGGGTCGAACGATTCCAGATAGCGGCGATAGGTACCGAGGCGCTGCCGCTGTCCACTGAGGGCGGGAACTCCCCCGGTGCGCAGCTCCTCGAGCACGGCGCCGAGCTCGGCGTGATCCACGACAGTCGAACCGGCAGGCTGCGGCTTGCGCACGCGCCGCGCCCGTAGCATGGATACGGCCACGGGGATTGCTGCGGGTGAGTCACTCATGGCTCCCCCAACCAGAGAATCCGCCGCGTTGTTCCCTTACGTTGCCGAGCGCCGAGCCGACAGATACCCCAAGCGCTGACATGGATGTTGGCGGTAACTGAATCGCACCGTCCTACAAGGAGGTACACGAAGTGCGTATCAATCAGAATATTGCGGCGTACAACTCGTACCGCAATCTCTCCGCGACCAATTCCCAGTTGGGTAAGTCGCTCGAAAAACTGTCTTCGGGTTTCCGGATCAACCGTGCCGCCGACGACGCAGCCGGTCTCGCCAAGTCCGAGTCCCTCCGCGCCGAAATCGGAGGTTCACGGCAGGCCGTCCGCAACGCCCAAGATGGTGTGAGTTTTGTGCAGACTGCTGAGGGTGCCCTCAATGAGGTGCACTCGATCCTGCAGCGAATCCGCGAGCTGGCTGTTGATGCAGCCAACACCGCAACCACTGACGGTGTCGCCCAGCAGGCCGAGGTGAGCCAGCTTCTCCTCGAGATCACAGCCGTTGGCAACAACAGCACATTCGCAGGCAACAAGGTGTTCCAGGACTACTCGGCGGGGACCGCACTGACGTTCCACGTCGGTTCCGGCGCCGGGCAGACCCTGGCGATCAGCGACGATCTCGCCCTTTCGTCCAGCGATGTCTTTGGCGTCAATCTGTCGACCGTCAACGTCGATAGCGCGGCGAACGCTGCGATCACCAGGATCGACTCGGCGATCAGCGCCGTTTCGACCACTCGGTCGACTTTGGGTGCTACCCAGAATCGTCTCGAGCACACTGTGGCGAACCTGAGTGTCGCTGTCGAGAACCTGTCGGCTTCAGAGTCCCGGGTTCGTGACACCGACATGGCCTCTGAGATGGTGTCGTTCACCCGGCATCAGATCATGGTGCAGGCGGGCACAGCGATGCTGGCCCAAGCCAACCAGGTACCGGCCACG
>JASJBC010000125.1 GCA_030066715.1 Acidimicrobiia bacterium | reverse complement strand
CGGAGTTGCTCCGTGTGTCCGGTTTCCTCGCTGCATTCGCCGTCGTCTACTTCTCCGTGTACACGACGACAGAGTCTGCGCTTCGCAACGACTTCTACGAGGACGTCATCACCGAGGCCCGGCAGAACCTCGCAGTGCGCGTTCGCTATCTTGCCTGAACCGGGCCACATCGAATCGGGCGTAGAGTTCCTCCAATGACATCGACACCGCAAGCCATCGTGTTCGACTTGGGCGCTGTGCTCATCGACTGGGACCCGCGCCACATGTACCGCAAGCTCATCACCGATGAGGACGAGATGGAGGAGTTCCTCGGCGAGATCGCAACGCTCCGGTGGAACGCCTACCACGACGCCGGCCGGCTGTGGAGCGACGGGGTTGCCATGCTGAGCGCCGTCTACCCCGAGTACAACGAGTGGATCGCCGCCTACAAGGACCGGTGGGAAGAGATGCTCAACGGGCCGATCGAAGGCACCGTCGCCATCCTCGACACCCTCAAGCAGCAGGGGCGGGAAGTCCATGCCCTCACCAACTGGTCTTCCGAGACCTTCCCCATCGCGCTCGAGCGCTACGAGTTTCTCCAGTGGTTCGAACACATCATCGTCTCGGGTGACGAGCACCTGAAGAAGCCGGATCCGCGCATCTACGAGGTCCTCCTGAACCGTATCGGACGATCCGCGGGCGAGTGCGTATTCATCGACGACAGCGCCGCCAATGTCGCCGCGGCGGCAGAGCTCGGGTTCGCCACGATCCACTTCGAGAGCCCGGAGCAGCTTCGCACGGAGTTGGCGGCTCTCGGCATCACGGTCTGAGCGACCCGGGTAGCCTCGCTCCGTGCTCGGAGGGATGTGATGCAAAAGCAATTCGCAACGATCAACGGCAAGCAGATGGCATACGTGGAAGTTGGTGCGGGAGAGCCCATCGTCTTCCTCCACGGCAACCCGACGTCGTCCTACCTGTGGCGCAACATCATCCCCCATGTCTCCGACGTCGGCCGCTGCATCGCCCCGGACCTCATCGGCATGGGCGACTCGGATCGATTGGATGACCCCGGCCCCGACAGCTACCGATTCGTCGAGCACCGCCGCTACCTGGACGGGCTGCTCGACAGCCTCGCATTGGGCAGCAACGTGACCCTCGTCGTCCACGACTGGGGCAGCGGGCTCGGCTTCGACTGGGCCAACCGGCATCGTGATCGCATCAAGGCCATCGCCTACATGGAGGCCATCGTGATGCCGATCACGTGGGATGACTGGCCGGAGCAGGCACAGTCCATCTTCAAGGCGATGCGCTCCCCCGCCGGTGAGGAGATCGTGCTCGAGAAGAATGCTTTCGTCGAGCGCATCCTCCCGGCATCGATCATTCGTCGTCTGGACGAGGAGGAGATGGCGGAGTACCGGCGTCCATTCTCTACTGCGGGAGAGTCGCGGCGCCCCACCCTGACGTGGCCCCGCCAGATCCCGATCGAGGGAGAACCGCAGGACGTTCATGACATCGTGGTGGCGTACGGCGAATGGCTGGCGACCTCCCAAGTGCCGAAGCTCTTCGTCAACGCCGAGCCGGGGACGATCCTGACCGGCGCCGCCCGCGACTTCTGCCGCACCTGGCCGAGCCAGACGGAAGTCACCGTGCCCGGGATCCACTTCGTGCAGGAGGATTCGGCACCCGAGATCGGGCAGGCCCTCCGTTCGTGGCTCACCGGTATGTGACCGGGAACCCGGGAGACGAGCCCGCACGTCCAACCAGTACAAGATTCACCAGAAGGAACCAGAGATGAAGAAACTGATGCTTCTGTTCGCCGCCTTCGGCCTCGTGCTCGCTGCATGCGGCGGTGGCGACGAAACGACCGCCGAACTGCCCCGCGACGACAACGCGGATGCCGGCGCTCCTGCCGCCGGAGCTTGCCTCGTCGGGGAAGAGGACTGCAACGACACCCCGGGCGGGGAACCGCAAGTCCTGCCGCCACCGGCTTCGGAAGGCGAGCCGATCGTGACTCTGACGGTCGCCGAAGCAGCCAATGCTTCCGGCCAGGTGCTCGTAAGCGGGTTCCTCGTGGACGTGGCCGGCGAGTCCCGTCTCTGCGAGGTGCTGGCCGAGTCCTTCCCGCCGCAATGCGGTGGTGCGAGCATCACGATGACCAGCCTCGATCAGGTCGATCCCGACGACCTGAAGACCGAGGGTGACGTCACCTGGACAGACTTCCCGGCCACCGTGCTCGGAGAAATGGTGGACGGCACCCTGGTTGTGGCACCTGCCGAGTAACTAGCCAATCAGCACAATGCTCAGATGACGGGGCCCGTGCACACCAAGAGTGAGAATCGATTCGATATCTCCGGTGCGGCTGGGTCCCGTTATCGCGACCACGTTCGACGTGTCCCACTCGACACGCGCCATGGCCTCGTGCAGCGAGGAGACAATGCGCTCCACCGGAAGCAACACGAGGTGGTGGGCAACTAGCAGTGACGCCGACCGGGGTCGACCCGGACCGTGCGCGAGCACGACGGATCCGGTGGCTGCGATCGCAACATCCGCAGTAGTAACACCGAGGCTCGCCGCCCCGATGCGCCCGTGGTCCTCATACCGGGAGTCGGTTCCGACGGTGGCGTCGATTCGCTTCCACCCGCCGGCGGCGAGGCGGTCAAACAGACCGGGAACGAGCGAATCGAGCTCTTCCCAGGCGACATAGCCACGATCGTCCTGACCAGCTGCCGTAGCGTCGACCAGCCGGAGGGCAGCGGCGACGGCCTCAGGCGCCGAGTCGGCCCGGGTTACCTGTGCATCAACCGCAGCCGCGGTCTCGACGAAGCGGTGGACAGGATCAGCAAACGTGACTTGCGGCGGACGTTCGGGACCGTCGATCTCCGGCAGGACCGCACCGCGGAGTGCCGCCTGCACCCGGCCGAGGAACTGCTCACGCTCCACGTTTTCTCCACCAGTCGTTGAACGTCTCGGGGGCGGGAGCGGGGACATCACGGTCGATTCGCCAGCCACGGAGGAGGAACGGAACGTGTCGGAGCCAGCCATCCTTGCTCCACCACCGGCCAAAGAAGGCAACGAACCGCGTCAGCGTTCGGTACAGCCGGGGCCGGGTGCTGACCCAGGCAAAGCCGGCCAGCCCGACCCGGATGGAACGCGGCATGTGCCCGGTGCTCTGCTGCCGCAGCTCCACGAGGAGCTTGGGTATATCGATGCGGACCGGGCACACCTCCTGGCACGCACCACACAACGATGACGTCGCCGGCAACTCGTGCCACTCCTCGAGCCCGTACAGCGACGGGGTGAGCACCTTTCCGATTGGGCCGGGATACGTCGTTGCGTACGGGTGGCCACCGACGTGGCGGTAGACGGGACAGGCGTTGAGACAGGCCCCGCAGCGGATGCAGTAGAGGATCTCGGCAACCCGCGAACCGAGCGTTGCGCTGCGACCGTTGTCGACGATCACGACGTGGAACTGGTCGGGACCGTCCGGCTCGCCGCTGCGGCGCGGCCCGGTGACGATGTTGGTGTACACGGAGAGGCCTTGACCGGTGGCGGAGCGCGCCAGGACCTCCAGAATCACCGCAAGATCATCACGGGTGCGAACCAACCGCTCCATCCCCATCACCGCAACATGGATCTGCGGCGCTGTGGTGCAGAGACGGCCGTTGCCCTCGTTGGTCACCAAGGCAACGGCGCCGTCCTCAGCGACGGCCATGTTGACCCCGCTGATCCCCATCTCTGCGGAGAGGAACCGGCTCCGCAAGTGCTTGCGGGCAATGTCGTTCAGCTCGGTGGGATCGTCTGTGTACGGCACACCGAGCTGCTCCGCCAGGAGCTCGCCGACCGCATAGCGATCCTTGTGCAGAACCGGGGCGATGATGTGTGAGGGCTTCTCACCGGCGAGCTGGACTATGAACTCGCCGAGGTCGGTCTCGACGGCCTCGATCCCGGCGGCCTCCAGGGCCGCGTTCAGCTCGATCTCCTCGGTGACCATCGACTTCACCTTGACCGCCCGCGACACCCCCTCAGCCCGGGCCAGGTTCACGATGTAGTCGTTGGCCTCGGCGGCGTCGGCGGCGAAGAAGACCTTGCCACCACGGGCGGCTACGGCATCTGCAAACTCGGCAAGCACCTCATCCAGAGACGCGATGACTTCGGCGCGAATCACACGAGCACGGTCACGCATGTCCTCCATCTGCGGAAAGACGGCCGCTGCCTTCACTCGCTTGTCGTAGTGCCCGCGCGCTCCGCGATCGATGGCGATGGGCACGCCTGTGGCAAAGGCGTCCTGCACCCTGTTGCGAAATGTGGTCATTCGGCGTCCCCGGCGAGCATCTCCGCAACGTGTCGCACCCGGATTGTGCTCCCCCGCCTGCGCAGCCCTCCCGCGATGTGCAGCAGACAGCTCACGTCGACGCCCACCACGACCTCTGCGCCGCTGGCCTCGATCTGATCGATCTTCGTGTTCATCATTGCGCCGGACACCTCGGGGGCCTTGATCGAGAACAGGCCACCGAAGCCACAGCACTCGTCTTCCCCGGCCAACTCGATCCGATCCACGCCGGCGTCATCGAGCAGCCGTTTCGGCTCCTCCAGCACACCGAGCCAGCGCAGCGCATGGCAGGAGGCGTGGTAGGTCGTCGTTGCGGCTCCGGCGACGGGAGTCCCCGGATCACCATCGGCGGCGAGGAACTGGGTCAACTCGTGGGTGCGGGCTGCGACACGCTCGGCCTTCGCCAGGTAGTCGGGGTCATCGTGTAGCAACTCAGGGTTGTGGTGGATGATCATCGCCGCACACGACCCAGAAGGCACCACGATCGGCCCTTCGGTTGCGTCGAGTACGTCGAGGGTCTGCCGCGCCTGCTGTTTCGCCTCAGCCGCAAACCCGCCGTTGAAGGATGGTTGCCCACAGCAGGTCTGATCGACTGGGAATTCGACTTCATGGCCCGCCCGCTCGAGCAGCGCCACCGTCGCCTTACCCACGTCGGGGTAGAGGCTGTTGACGAGGCAGGTGACAAACAGCTGAACGGGCATGGCCGTCACCCTACTTTGCCGAGAAACCGGTACAGCCCTGTAGTTGCGCAGCAACTGCCGCTGAACCACCGGCTGCAGGGCGAATGGCAGAGTTGGCAAAGCCAACTCAAACCTGACCGGCCGCAGGCCGGTCAGGCCGAGTTGGCGGCAATGGCGGCGGCGAGGTACTCGGCGAGACCCGCACCGGACTTGTCGATGTTCTCCTTGAACCGCACATCGGCCACGTACATCTGGCCGAGACCGGCGTGGATCGCGGGCGAGCAGTCGTAGAACCAATTGCTGATGTGAGCACGATGCTCTTCGGCGATGGCCGTGGCGGCCGGATCGTCGGCCGGGGTGCCTGCGGCCATCAGGTCGACGAGGCGTGCGTAGATGTCGTCCACCTCCGCCTTGATGGTCTCCCAGTCCGCCTTCGTGTACCCGGCGGTGCGTTGCGCCGACTGCTTGTAGGCATCGGTGTCGCCCCAGCGCTCCTTGGCCTCTTGCTCGTATTCCTTGGGATCGAAGTCTCCGAAGACTTCGAGCATGTCTTCGCTCGACATCCGTACTCCTGTTCTCTGCGCAAGCATCGCCCGGTCGATCGCATCGACCATCCCGAGCAGACGGTCTGCCTTCTCCTCCAACATCTCTCGCTGCTGCAGGAGGGCGGCCTCACGGTGGTAGCCCGGCCGTCCGACGATCTCTCGAATCGTTTCGAGCGAGAAGCCCAGTTCGCGGTAGAACAGCACCTCCTGCAGCCGCTCCACTTCGCCGGACCCGTAGGTCCTGTACCCGGAGTCGGTCCGCCCGGACGGCACCACCAGACCGATTTCGTCGTAGTGGTGCAGAGTCCGCACGGTGACGCCGGCGAGGCGAGCCACGGATCCAACTGTCAATTCGCTCATGGCCGCAACGGTACACCCTCACGTAACGTGAGGGTCAAGCGTTTCTTGTATGCGGCCGCGGGCATTCGTGCGCTTGCGACCGAGTCGCTGGCCTAGTGGAATGCCGAGCGGAGGCAAGGCATGCTGGTTCTCGACGACCTGCGCAAGCGATTTGGCGACGTCACAGCTCTCGACGGCCTGAGTCTGCGCGCCCACCCTGGTCGCATCCTCGGCTTTCTCGGGCCGAACGGTGCGGGCAAGACAACTGCCATGCGGTGCGTCTTCGGGCTGGTGACCCCGGACCACGGACGAGTGGCATGGGACGGCCACGCCATCGACGCGGCCACCAAGCTCAGGTTCGGCTACATGCCGGAGGAGCGCGGCCTCTACCCCAAGATGAAGATCGCCGAGCAGGTCGCCTACTTCGCCCGACTCTCCGGCCTGCACCACGACGAAGCCGAAGCAGCTGCAAGCCGGTGGTTGGAGCAGCTCGGCGTCGCCGACAGGGCGGAATCGAAGCTCGAGGAGCTGTCCCACGGAAACCAGCAGCGTGTGCAGCTCGCCTGCGCACTCGTGCACAACCCAGTGGTCGCCGTGCTCGACGAGCCGTTTGCCGGGCTCGACCCGATCGGGGTGGAGACCATGGCCGACGTGCTCCGGGAACTGGCCGTCGCCGGCACCGCAATCGTCTTCTCCAGCCACCAGCTCGATCTGGTCGCCGACGTTTGTGAGGACGTGGTCATCATCGACCACGGTCGTGAGGTGCTGGCCGGCGAAGTCAGCGAGCTGCGCCGCTCCTCCCCGACCCGCTATCTGGAAGTGGAAGTCGACGGGCGGCCGTGGACCAGGGAAGTACCCGGCCTGGACTCAGCCGACACGAACGGTCGTCACCGCTACGTTCTGGGCCGCAACGCCGACATCGCACCGATTCTGGAACTGGCGGCGGCCGAAGGCGAGGTCACGCGATTCTCGTTCGAGCCGCCGCACCTCACCGACCTGTTCCGAGAGGCGGTGCAGCGATGAGCCCGATCGCCCAGACATTCGAGCTGGCCCGGCGTGACTTCACCCAACGGCTGAAGAGCCGGGCGTTCCTGCTGACGATGCTGTTCACGGTGGGAATCGTGTTGGTCATCGGCCCGATCATCGCTCTTGCGCAGGGCGACGATGAAGCTCGGATGATCGCCATGGTCGGGGAGCAGCCGGCCGGGTCTGAGCAGTCCATCCGCCTGCAGAGCGATCTCCTCGAAATCGACATCGCAATCGAACGCTACGGATCGCTGGCCGCTGCCGAGGACGCACTCGCAGCAGGCGATGTCGCAGTCGTCGTCAACGGCACCAGCGAGCTCATCTTCAACGAGGAACCATCGCTCCAGCTATCGGCAGTGATCTCCGGCGGCATCGCCAACGCCGAGCGCCTGATCATCGCCGACGAGATGGGGTTGTCGGGTGCGGACCTCGAGGAGTTGCTGTTCCCGGTCCAGTTCTCCGAGCGCACCATCGAACCCGAGGAGACCGAAGAGGACGACGTCAAGCAGGTGGCGGCGCTGGTCGGGCTGATGATCCTTTACATGTCGATCCTCATCTTCGGCCAGTTCGTAATGATGGGAGTCATGGAGGAGAAGCAGACTCGCGTGGTCGAGGTCGTGCTGTCGCGGGTGCGACCCACCCAGGTGCTGATCGGGAAGGTGCTCGGCGTCGGACTGCTGGGGCTGGTGCAGATCGTCGCCCTCGGCGGTGCGCTCATCTTCACCGTCACTGCGGCCGACCTGGCGGACGTCGACCTCACCAGCATCGGAATTCGGTTCCTCGGTCTGTTGATTATCTGGTACCTGCTCGGCTACACGTTCTACAGCTTCGTTTACGGTGCGCTCGGGGCGACGATCTCGCGCCAGGAAGACATGCAGGGGGCGGCGATGCTCCCCGTGCTGCTAATCGTTCCCGGGTTCTTCTTCGGGCAGATGGCCCTCGTCGACGCCGACATGTGGATTGCCCGGCTTGCCTCCTTCATCCCGGTGTGGTCGCCGATGGTGATGGCGGTGCGCTCCACGACCGGCGACGTCCCGCTGTGGGAGGTTCTGCTGGCGATCGTGCTGATCGTGCTCACGACAGTTGTGCTGGTCAGGCTGGGCGGCCGTATCTACCGCGGGGCCATTCTGAAGACCGGGCAGAGGACCAAGCTGAGCGCTGCCTGGCGATCGGCCAACGATTGACGCACCGCGAGAAATCGCGCAGCCTCGACCGCTGCATGGCCGATACGATGCATGACTTCACCAATAGGGATCTGCAGTGGCCTATTCGAGCGAGACAGCCGACTCAGGCCGGGGGACGGCACGCCGACTCCCGGCCGGTGTTGCTGATGCGGCCTTTGCCTCCCTCGCCACCTTTGCGGCAGGCCTCAGCGCCGTGAACCTGTTCAACGACGTTGACCGCGGCGTCTATGCGATCTTCTTCACCGCTTTCGGGCTTGGTGTCGTCCTTCCTTGGAACCTCATCCTGATCCCGGCCGAGGTCAACGCTGTCTCCTTCCCGGTAGCCGACCGGATGCGGCGAGCCCGCGATACGTTCCGGATGGGGATCCCGATGGCAGTCCTCGGTGCGCTCGCCATCGTGGTGGCGGCACTGCTCTCCAGCTCCCTCACCGACTCGGGTGTGGTGTGGGGTCTGAGCATCACTGCGGCAATCACGACTGTGCTCAGCCCTCTCCAGGATCACATGCGACGCCTCCTCCACATCGCGGAGATGTCCTGGCAGGCGGCAGCCGTCTCCGGCGTGCAGTTCGTCGGCGTAGTCGTCAGCCTCGGCGTGATGCTCGCGGTCGACGCCCCGGTCGCGGTGATGCCGTTCGGATCACTCGCAATCGCCAACGCACTGTCGCTGACGACCGGTCTGATCCTCGGTGACGTCCGCCACCAGAAACCGCTCGACACACCGCTCCGGTTTGGCACGCTCGCCCGCGAGGGGCGGTGGCTGTTGACACAGTCGATCGTGCCGAACGTGGCCCACTTCGCCGTCGCTGCCATCATTGCCGCCCTCGCCGGTGCGGAGGCGCTGGGGTATGCAGAGGCGGCACGTGTCGTCGCCCAGCCCGTGCTGGTTCTGGCGACCGGCCTCACGGCGGTGCTGGCGCCGCGAGCGATGGAAGCCGGCATGAACCGTGACCTTTCCTCCGC
>JASJBC010000128.1 GCA_030066715.1 Acidimicrobiia bacterium | reverse complement strand
CCATGAAGCTGACCCCGCAGGGATTCTGGGCGAACAGGCAGAGCACGGGTCTGTACTCGAGCCAAAACAGTCGCAGGGCCCGCAGGCCCCGCGACCGTTCCAGGTGATGGTGTGCTCCGGCTAGAGGTCGATCCTCCCGATCCAGAAGACTCGGGACGCCCATTCCGGGTCCTCGAACCCCTCGAACGTCACGAGGTTGCGGATGTATCCCGAGCCGGTTGCGCCTTCGTACCTCCCGGTGCCGCCGGTGATCGTGAACGTGCCCTCGGCCACGATCTCCTGTCCGATTGCGGCGGGCATCATCGGATCGATGATCACCTCATATGTGGTGTGGATCTCGTCGCCGTTGCGGCCGGTGAAGGTCATCTCGG
This sequence comes from Acidimicrobiia bacterium, assembly GCA_030066715.1. Classification (GTDB taxonomy): domain Bacteria; phylum Actinomycetota; class Acidimicrobiia; order Spongiisociales; family UBA5794; genus JAAETI01. Next base: position 9,155 of record JASJBC010000128.1, on the reverse strand, counting down.
CACTGTGCACGGTCGCCAGATTGTCCTCCGGAGTTCCGTAGGGAACAACGCAGTGCGTCGAGTCCATGTCGGTTCGGCCCGTGCGGAGCGCCCATCCCGAGGTGTCCGCGACGGTGGTGAACCCCGACTCGCATCCCTTTGGGTTGCTGAAATCGAAGGTGACAACACCCTGTGTGTACCCGAAGTAGACCTGGCCACTCCGAGAGTGCGCCGAAGCCGCCGGCATCGACCCAACCAGCAACATGGCGGTGATTGCCAGCACTGACAGCTTCTTCATGCTTCCTCCTGTCCTCGTGTGTCCATCCCCGGCGCCGACACTGCGGGATCCCGCTCTACGAACTCTCTACGTCTTCCAGGAATCGGTGGCACGGCGTCTCGGATCTTCGGTACATTGAGCTGGGAGGGACCATGCACTTCCAGGTTCTCGGTCCACTTCGAGTAGCAGACGGCGACGAATCCCTTTCGCTGGGCAGCCCACAGCAAAGGAAGCTCCTTGCGCTGTTGTGTGCAGCGCCAAATGAACCCGTCACGGCCGATCGTCTCGAGGAGGAGATCTGGGGTGACCGTGCGCCCCCTTCCGCGCACCATCTGGTTCAGGTCTACGTGTCGCGCCTTCGCAAGGTGCTCGGGGACGCCGATGGGCGATCACGTGTCGCCCGCAGCCCGAACGGCTACTTGATCAGTGTCGAGCAGGATGAGATCGATTCACTCCGGTTTGCGGCCTTGGTTGCCGAAGCTGAGGACCATGGGGACCGTGACCCGGCGGCAACCTGGCGAATTCTCGGGGACGCAGTCGGCATGTGGCGGGGGCCGCCCTTTGGCGAACTCGCAGATGAATCCCAAGACCTGAAGCTGGCCGCCGCGGAGCTCACGGAGTCATACCTCCTGGCCGTCGAGCGGCGCATCGATGCTGGTCTCGAGCTCGGGTACCACGGCGACCTGATCGGCGAACTCGACGCGCTCGTTCTCGACCATCCCTACCGTGAGCGCTTCTGGCAGCAGCTGATGATCGCCCTCTACCGATCCGGCCGTCAGGCAGACGCGTTGCAGGCCTTCCGCGCTCTGCGCACCAAGCTGGGCGAGGACCTCGGCATCGAGCCAGATCCCGGCTCTTCCGATCTCGAGGGGCGGATCCTGCTGCACGACGATGATCTGTTGTGGGAGCCACCGCTGCCACGGTCCACCCTCCCGGCGAGCCCGAACGCCTTCATTGGACGTGCTACCGACGTAGCCGAGATTGGGAAGCTCCTCGAAACGTCGCGATTGGTGACACTGACCGGGCCTGGTGGGGTCGGCAAGACTCGGCTCGCTATCGAGACGGCACAGCAACAGAGAAGTAGCTTCTCCGACGGCGTGTGGTGGATAGATCTGGCGCCTGTGGCAGCCGACGACGGTGTTGTGCCGTGCATGGCACGGGCGCTGAGTGTTTCACCTCAGCCGGGAACGACGACGGCGGAGGCCGTGATCCAGTCCCTCGTGCGCCGCCGTGCATTGCTCGTCGTCGACAACTGTGAGCATCTGGTGTCCGCCGTCGGTGAGTTCCTCGCTGCGGCGCTTCTTGCGGCGGAGCGAATCCAGATACTCGCAACCAGTCGCATCCCGCTGCGGATCGCCGCCGAGGCGATGTGGATCGTGGCCCCGCTGTCGACGCCTGAGGGAGACGAGAGCCTTGTTGTCCACTCCGATGCGGTTCGACTCTTCGTCGAGCGGGGGTGCGCAGCTGCGCCGTCCTTCCGGCTTGATCACAAAAACGTGGCCGATGTAGCCGAAGTCTGTCGGCGGCTGGACGGCATGCCGCTCGGAATCGAGATGGCAGCAGCGCAGCTGCGGGTATTGCTGCCCAGCGAGATCGCCGATGCTCTCGGCGACCGTTTCGAGATTCTGGCGCAATCGGACCGAGACAACCCGGAGCGTCACAGGACACTGCAGGCGGCATTCGACTGGAGCTACGACCTGCTGGACCCGGAGCTGCGAGCTGCCTTCGACAACCTGGCCGTCTTCCCAGGGTCGTTCGATCTCGATGCCGCAGGAGAGATTGCGTTTTCCGGCGTCAGTCGCCTCAACCCGCGCGGGATCATGACCGCACTCGTGGAGTCGTCCCTGGTCACGACCGTGGGCGCCGGCGAAACGGGTATGCGATTCCGGTTGCTCGAAACCCTGCGCGATTATGCGGCCGGCCATCTGCGGCGGTCGGGGGATCGCACACGCCTCCAATCGGCGCACTCGGCGTATTTCGTCTCGCTGTTCGGCGATGCTGCCAGGCACGCCGGCGAGCCCGAGTTTGTCGTGTGGATGAGACGGCTGGACGAATCATATGCCGATGTGCAGCAGGCGCTCGACCAAACACTGCGCAGTGAGAAGCCAACTGATGCGTTGCGGCTTGCCCCCACGCTGGCGCACTATTGGTACCGCACCGGAGACGCCCGCCAAGCCCGCCTTTGGGGCTTGGAGATGGTTGACACGGGAAGGGACGCGGATCCGGCACTGCTGGCCGCCGCCCATGCGGCAGCTGGATTCGCCATGAGCGTCATCGCTGATGATCCGGCCGAAGCGTTGCGGCATAGCGAGAGGGCAATCGAGCTGTACCGCGAATCGGGGGATCAACGCGGTCTCGTCTTTGGTCTGTTCGGAGGCTCCAATGCGGCGCTGCTGGTAGGCGATCTCGACACGGTGCGATCGACTGCTGGGGAAGGCCTGACGCTGGCGGGCGAGATCGGATACTCGTGGGGCCGTGGGGTGTGTCTCAGCATGCTGGCGTTCGCCGGCTTCTTCGCCGGAGACTCGTCCGAAGACGTGATGGGCCTTGCAGTGGAGGGGCTGTCGTACCTACGAGCGGTCGATGACATTGGGAGCCAGGTCGTGTTGAATCCAGCGTCCGCCATGGCTCTGCGGCAAGGTGATCTGGCGACTGCCGAGCGATTTGCTCTCGACACGGCAGGTATTGCAGTGGGGTCCGGATGGGAGGCGACGGCCCTGGACAACCTGGCTCAGGTGTACATCGCCAAGGACGAGATCGACCGTGCGGAGTCAACGCTACGACGGGCGGTTCTGCGTGCGCTCGACACGGGGCTGGAGAACTGGTTCAGATCATCTTTGCGCGACCTGGCGCAGGTCGCGTCCCGTCGTGGCGACAGCGTCAAGGCGGCGACACTGCTGGGAGCGTCACGGCGCAACATGCCGATGTGGGGGCTGATTCCCGAAATCTACGAACCTGTCGAAGCCGCCTGCGTTGATGCGCTGGGAGCGCAGAGGTATCGCGAGATCAGCCAAGAAGGCTATCAACTGGGGATTGAGCCACTGCTAGATCTGGTGATGGAGGAGTAGCCCTATCGGTCTGCCGTCGCCGACGGCACCCGCACTCAGGCCAGTTTGGGATGACGACCCAGAACACGATCGATGGCCCCGAGTTCGTCGGTCGTGAGCTCCCAATCACCGGCACCGGCGTTGTGTTCGACTTGGTCCGCCGTATAGGAGCCGGCGATCACGGGTCCCATTCCAGCCTGGGCCGCCAGCCAGTTGATCGCTACCTGACTCAACGGACGGCCCATGTCGGCGGCCAGTGCCCGGAGGTCGGCCGCAGCCGCTACGTACACAGGAGCATCCGGGCCGGCAAGCTTCGGATTGGCGTGGCGCACGTCGCTGGCGTCGACCGCCACGGCGTCGTATCCGGCTTCGGTGAGAAGGCCTTGCAGCAGCGGGCTGTAGGGGAGGAACGCCATTCCCGCGTCGGCGACGTAGGGCAGCACCTCGGATCGGGACCGATACTCGAGCGGTATGCCGTGATATGCGTCTGGGTTGTGTTCCAGGAGGTTGTAGAGACCCTGGAATGTGGCGACGGAACCCGAGAGCCGTGCTTGCTCCATTTCGGCTATCGAGAAGTTGGACAGACCTATGTAGCGGATCTCGCCGTCGGCTTGCAGGTCGAGCACCGTTGCCATGGTCTCGTCGATGTCGCACCCAGGATCCGGCCAATGCATTTGGTAGACGTCGATGCGATCCGTGCCGAGGCGCCGGAGGCTCGCCTCGAGCTCGGCCCGAATCGAGGGACCCGAGCCGTTGTTGCTCACCTGGTCATGCTCGTCCCAAACGAGCCCGAACTTGGAGGCAATCAGCACCTCGTCGCGGCGGTTGGCGAGAGCCCGACCCAGCACCTCCTCGGCGTGACCGAGACCGTAGACCGGGGCAACGTCGAAGAAGTTGACTCCCAGATCCACGGCCAACCGTACCGATTCGATCGCCGCCGCCTCGCTGTAGTCGGACCACACACCGGGACCGCTCAACGGCCAGCAGCCAAAGCCTACGACCGACATCGACTCGGGGATCAGCGGTGCGTCCGTGTATCTCATGTCGACCATGCTACGCCGCGGGGCTCTACCGCTGGAGATGGTCCGATCAACGTCTTGGGAACGCCTGTCCTGCGAGCCCATACGAAAGAAACTGGGGCAGCCCCCCTAGAGCTGCCCCAGTCTGTGGTCGGGAACTCACCGGCCGGTGAAGATGCGGAACCTTCCCGCAAACTCCAGGCCGGCGTCGTCGGTCTCGGATCCTGTCCAGAGCGTGATGTCGCGAAGTGAGACGCCGTCCAGCACGCCGTGCGGATCGGCCTCGGGATTCGCAGTGACGATGCGGCCGAGACCGTATGCCCAGCCAGACGGTGCCCCCCAGCCCTTTTCCTCAGCCCCGATGATGACGTTGCCCGGCTCGAACACGGTGATTACCCCACCCTCGACCTCGTAGTAGAGCGAGTCGAGGATCTCCCACGAGTCCTCGAAATAGACCCAGTCCCCGTGCTCCTCGAGCAGGCCGCCGTAATAGACGATCGGATAGGTAGCGCCCCTGAAGTCGATGTCTCCATACCAGGAGACATGCGGTGCTGCGCCCTGTTGCAGCACGATGCCGAGATTGAGGCCGATGTCCAGGTCGCCGCGGACGGCTCGGTTGGTGCCGGCAGCTGCGGGGGCAATGGTGATCGAAGCGAACACCACCAACGCCGCCAGCAACGTGAGAAGCCTTCTGTGCATGTGCCAATCCTTTCTCTCCTGCGGCAATCAATCTGCTGCCGCCGGAGTCAGGATGGATGCGTCCAATCAGTGGCTGCTCAACGAAGCCTCAATGGCGTGCCCGCTCAGGTGGCCGTGGGTTGCGGCGGCTCTGCAAACGACCAATGAGTGTGGACGAGCGGAAGGTCGTCCTTGGCCAGGTCGTGGACGTGGGTTGCATTCCACACCCCTGCTCTCTCGTTGGTTGCCGGGTCGAACATCGCGACGTTGAACGTGAACACTGCGGCATCGCCAATCAAGTCAACTCTGGGTCGGAGGACCTCGTAGCGGAACGGTGGGATTCCTCCGGCTGAGGACAAGGTGTAGGCGGCAGCGTCAGAGTCGTCCTTCCTACCGTTCGACCAGGGGTCGAAGGTCGTGAACCGATCCGCGTATTGTGCGACGTAGGGAGCGGGATCACTGTTGGCGTAGTAGGTGTCCAATGCAGCGCAGAGCTGCCTCTGGAGTTGCTCGAGGATCGTTGCTTCGGTATCCATTTTCTCCTCACTCGCCGGCAGCGCTGCCGGTGTTTGCTATGACTCCCCCCACGTAGGCAGTATCGAGTTTCGGTGCGAGATCGCCGAGCTGTTCGGCCAGCGCGATCGCATCGTCAAGATCCATGGCGTGGCCGATCTCCCAGGCCCGGGTGATGGCACCCGGCGAAACGTGCCGGCGAGCGACGGTGCGAGCCTCTTCGATCTCCAGGTACTCGGGCAGCACTCCGCCGCCGGCCTCGGCGCGGAGACCGTCCACTGCGCCTGCCAAACGGACCGAATCGTCTGGTGCGACGGGTGCAGCAAAGGCTGCTATCAAGTCGAGCATCCAAACGATCACGTTCGTGTTGCGGTCGCTTCTGGCTTCGGCGAGGCCGGCCACCGCGACGTCCAATGCCTCCCCGTGGCGACCCAAGTGGTGAGTGAGGGCCGCTTGCCCGGCCAGCTGTGTCACGGCCAGAGCTCGGTCGTTGTGTTTGCGCGCGAGCGCGATCGACTCCATCCAGAGCTCGTACGCCTTCTCGTGGTCATGGTCCCACCAGTAGGTGCTGGCGACAGCGCACTTCGCCCGCGCAATGCCCGGAGATGATCCGATCAACTCGAATAGCTCCAGAGACTCGAATGCAAGGCGCTTTCCAGTCACACGGTCGCCGGCCCAGTTCGCAGTCAAACTGAGTGCGAACAAGGTCTCGGCCTCGCCGGCCCTGTCTCCCAACCGGCGCTGCTGCTGGAGGATCTCTTCGTAAAGCTGCCAGGCAACGTCGTAATCGGCCTGCCAGTATGCGAGGCCGGCGAGGGCTTCCTTCCCCCGCAGTCGCGTATCGTCCGAGGCAGATTCGTGCGCGAGAAGCTCGGACAGCCAGGATCGTCCCTCGTTCAGTCGCTGCGAGCTTTGCCAGAACCGCCAGATGTGGGCGCCGAGAGTCAACCCGATGTCGGACAGATCGCTGTCGAGACACCAGCGCAGTGCGGCACGGATGTTGGCGACTTCGTCTTCGAGGCGATGCATCCCCGGCCCTCCGGGATCCGCCGTCAGCTCGGGCTCTATCAGGCTTGCCATTCCGGTGAAGAACTCAGCATGGCGTCGCATCGCATGTTCGAGTTCGCCCTCATCGCAGAGCGCCCCTAGGGCGAACTCACGCGTCAGCTCCAGCATGGTGTAGCGCGCCCGGCCGACCGTCACCGGTCTCAGCAGCAGGTTGTGCTCCAGAAGGGCTTCGATCCCGTTCAGGGTTTCGACGGGGTCGAGATCCGCAACCGCCTCGGCAGCGTCCAGGGAGAACCCGCCAACGAAGGCGCCAAGTCTCCGAAGGAGGCGCTGTTCGAATGGTGACAGCAGTTCGTAGCTCCAGGCGATGGCGTTGTGCATCGTGCGATGACGATCGGCCACATCGGTCGGCCCGCCGGTGAGTATCGACAGCCTCTTGTCCAAGCGCCCAGCGAGATCCTCGAGGGACAGGACTCCAACCCGAGCCGCAGCCAGTTCGATCGCAAGCGGAAGACCGTCGAGCAGGTTGGTCACGTCGACCAGCGCGGCGGCATTGGTCGTCGTGATGGTGAAGTTCGGATCCGCAGCGTGTGCCCGCGTGGCGAAGAGCACAACGGAGTCATACTCCTGCAGTTGCTCGAGACTCAGCTCCCGGCCCACGCCGGGCACCGGCAGCGGCGGGACGGGGAAGCGCTGTTCTCCGTCGATGCGAAGCGGGACTCGGCTGGTCACAAGAGCCTTCACACCCGGCGCGGAGTCGACGATCTCGCCGAGTTCCCCTGCGGCGCCGAGCACGTGCTCGAAGTTATCGAGAACCATGAGGCAACATCGCTGAGCCAGAAACCGCTTCACGGAGTCCAAGGCTGTCTCGCCGGGCACCTCGGCAAGCTCCAAGGCTGTGGCAATGGCGTTGGCCAGAAGCGCCGGTTCCTTGATGTCGGCAAGCGGAACGAAGTAGACCCCGTGTGGGTAGTCGCGTCGCGAATCCTTTGCCAGCTGTATCGCCAGCCGCGTCTTTCCTGCGCCCGGGGGACCGGTGAGCGTCAGCAATCGCGACTCGGCGAGAAGACGTGTTCCGAGCTCCAGATCCTCGGTCCGGCCAATGAAACTGGTCCGCAGCAGCGGTAGGCGTACTGGCCCCTCCTTGTCCTCACGGCTTGTCTGCAGTTGCAGTGTGGGATCCTGCGCCAACACCCGCTGTTCCAGAGCTTGCAGCGCTGCGCCGGGCTCGATTCCGACCTCCCTGGCCAGGTTCGTTCTGGCCGCCTGGCAGACACGAAGAGCTTCGGCCTGGCGGCCGCTGCGATACAGCGCAAGCATGAGTTGCTCCCAGAAGGTCTCCCGCAAGGGGTGTCGTGCCACGAGATCGTGCAGGTCGCTGGTAACGGCTCTGTGCTCGCCAAGGCGGAGCTGGGCCCAGACCCGCTGCTCGATCGTGGCCAGCCTCAGCTCGTCCAGGCGGATTGCCTCGTCGCGGGCAAAGGGATCGTCATCGAACTCCGACAGGGCTGGACCCCTCCACTCGCGTTCCGCCTCGGCGAGGAGCTGCAGCGCGGTCTGCGTGTCGTTGCGTTCTAGGGCAAGTCGACCGTCTGCGAATCGGCGTTCGAACCGAGCGGAATCGAGTTCATCCTCGGCCACCAGCAGCCGGTAGGCCGATCCGTGCCGCTCCAGGCGGTCTCTTTCTCCACCGAGCGCAGTGCGGAGCCGCGACACATACACGTGAATGGTGTGTCGCGCAGCTTCCGGCGGTTCGCCGTGCCACAGGTCGTCGAGGAGCCGATCCATCGACACCGGCGTGGATCGACTGACGAGCAAGCGAGCCAGGAGTGCTCGCTGCCGAGGTGAACCGAGGGGAACCGCGTCCCCGTTGCAGAGAACTTCGAGCTCGCCGAGGATTCGGAAGTCCGTACTCATCTCTGGGCAGGAAGTCTAGCTAGGGGCCGGTGAGGCACTGCTGAGGCTGCGTTGAGCGCTCAGCCCGATGCTGATGGTCTGTGAAAGGTGGAGATATGGGTATCGGTGGTGCCGACGGATCGGACCGGTTGCTCGTGTCCAGAGTGTTGGGAATCTCCCTCCCGCCACGCGAACTCAGCTTCGACGAGGCATCCGTACTTCACTTCCCGGGAGATTCGGGGCTGGCGGGGCGTTATCAAGGTGGCGACGCCATTGTCGGATTGCTGCGGCATTTGGCAGGGCTGACGGATGGAACACTCGAGTTCACCAATGTCCGGGTGATTGCTGCTGCCGCCTCCGGCTTGGCCATGCTCGGCCGCCTCCGCGGCCGGAGGCCGGGTGGCTGGCTGGACACCGTAACGGTGCACCTCTTCAAATGCGATGCCGGCACCGTCCGGGAAGCGTGGCTGTTCTATCACGACCAGCACGACGTAGATCGGTTCTGGGAAGCCCGGCTGAACGGCCACAGCTGAGGGCCGCTCACTGCACGGGCTCGGTGGCCTCGTAGAACGATCCCTCGCGGAGTCCGCCGCGTGCGTCGAGCGGCCCCGCGGCATTGCTGAACACAACGGGTACGTCGCGTCCCTCGACCGGGGGATAGGAGAAGTAAACCCCGAAGTGAAGGACTGGGCCTCCGGTTCGACCGGTTGCGCCGGAGAGTCCGATTTCCTGTCCCTG
>JASJBC010000130.1 GCA_030066715.1 Acidimicrobiia bacterium | reverse complement strand
ACCACCCGGCCGTTGGCGAGGATGTCGCCGACGTGCTCGATCATGGTCACGAATGCGATCGGCGCGATCAGTGCGATCGCCGCCCACTCGATGTTGCCCAGACCCCAAGTGAAGTCCGGCCACCCGATCCAGGAAGCCTCGCCGACTGCCGAGAAGCTGAACTCATCGAGGAACAGCACCGCCGACAGGTAGCCGACAACTGCCCCGGTCAGGATCGGGAGCATCTGGAACAGACCACGGAAGAAGACCGCAGCGATGATGGTCGCAAACAACGTGACCAGCGCCAGCCACCAGGTCCCCTCGGCCATGCCGATGGCGACCGGAGCGAGCGTGATACCGATCACGGTGATGACCGGACCGGTGACGATCGGCGGGAAGATCCGACGAATGATGTCGCTACCGATGAACGTGACGAGGATCGACATCGTCAGGTAGACGACCGCAGCGCCGATGATTCCGGCACCGATCGCCTCCCACGAGTAGCCCCGCTCAGTCCCCGTGACAATCACCGGGATGAAGGCAAAGGACGATCCCAGGAAGACCGGGACCATCTGCTTTGTCACCAGGTGGAACAGCAGCGTGCCGACACCCGCTGCGATGAGTGCGACCGACGGATTCAGTCCCGTCAACAACGGTACGAGGACCGTTGCGCCGAACATGGCGATCGTATGTTGAAGGCCCAGCACGACCTTCTTTTGCATGGTTAGCTCCATGTACCCTTCCTCTCCCACTCAAAGTGAAAGCCACTCCATGAGGAGTGGCTTTCGTTCTTACCTATCGGGTATGTCACCCGTACCCGGTCTCCGCCCGGGCCGTGGACCGAGATTGGCCCATCGTCCGGGATGGTCCACGCAAGGGGCGAGCCCTTGGTCCCGCCCCGCCTTGCGGCCTTTGCGTGTTGCTGCTCGTGCCTCATGCGGCGGTGAACACCATCCCGTAGTAGTTGTCGTACGTCTCTCGTCTTACCACCTCGACCGAGCCCTTCACGGCCATGCCGATCTCCGGGTCGTCGATCTCGATCTGGCCCAGCATCCTCATGCCGTTTTCCAACTCGACGATGCCGAGCCCAAGGGTAGCCACCTCGTATTGGGCGGGCAGGTTATAGACCGTGGTGAAGGTCAGTAGCTTGCCCGTCTTGGGGAGGGGTACCGGATCGAACTCGAAGAAGTCGTTCGCCTTGCACTCCTTGCAGACCATTCGCATCGGGTAATGCATGGTCCCGCAGCGGCGGCACTTGTATGCGTAGATCTCGCGTGCCATCAGTCCTCCCTCACAAAGGTGAGACAAACGACGTTGTTGCCGAAACCGCCGAAGTTGAGCGTGAGCCCGGTGCGGGCTCCCTCCACTTGGCGCTTACCGCCGTCGCCGCGGAGTTGGGTGACGATCTCCCACGCTTGGGCGACGCCGGTTGCCCCAACTGGATGACCGCGGCCCTTGAGCCCACCGCCGACGTTGATCGGGATCCTGCCGCCGAGTGCCGTTTCGCCCTTCTCCAGAGCGATGTGGCCTTCACCTTTGGGGAAGAAGCCGACCTCCTCGCTTTCAGCGATCTCCAGGATGGTGAAGGCATCGTGCAACTCGGCCACGTCTATGTCGTCGGGGCTGAGACCCGACATCGCATAAGCGTCCTCTGCAGCCTTGCGCACAGCGAGCAGATCCGTGGGCTCCTCACGTTCGAACACCGCATGGGTGTCGGTGGCCTGGCCGATTCCGCTGAGGCGGATCATCGGGCGCCCTAGTTCCTGGGCCTTCTCCTTGGAGACCAAGATGATCGCGGCGCCGCCGTCGGATACGGGGCACGCATCGAAGAAGCGCAGCGGCTCGGCGACGTAAGGGTTGTTCGTCATCGCCTCGGGAGAGTCGAGGATGCCCTCCATCGAGATCTCCTGCTGGAGATGCGCCCATTCGTTGTTCAGTGCCGCGTTCTGATTCTTGACTCCGACCATCGCCAGATGCCGTTCGGTGACCCCGTACTTCTCCATGTACAGCCTGGCGAACATGGCCGCATGTGACGGGAGCGTCACCCCGTAGATGTACTCGGTCAACGGGTGTGTCAGCGTCGCTACGAAGTCGGTTGCCTCGAGGTTGTTGACCTCGCGCATCCGTTCCACTCCGGCGACGAGGACAACGTCGTCCATCCCGGAGGCCACCGCCTGGAATCCCGCCTTGATCGCGGCCGCACCGGAGGCGGGGCCGTTCTCGATGGCGGCTGCGCCGGCCGGAAGCAGGCTCAGGCTGTCGGCGACCGCACTCGCCAGCGCGGTTTGATGGTTGACCCTGGGGGAGCCCATGTTGGCGACATAGATCTGGTCGACCTCGGTCAGGCCCGCATCCTTGAGCGCCATCATCGATGCGTACGAGGCGATCTCCGTGAGCGGGTACTCCAGCCGGGTGAAGGTGGTGATGCCGATGCCGGCTACGTATACGTCACGCATTCTCCATCCCCTTTTCCATCTCCCAGCGTTGCTGGACGAGGGATGTGGCGGTCGGGTCGTACATCGACCGGGTGGCCGCCAGCGGATCGAGCGGTGGGGTGGGCGGATCGGACGGCGGGAGGATCTTCTCCATCGCCTTGTTCAGCAACTCCGGCGGAACCGGGCGGCGCCCCACCACCAACTTGGAGCGAGCCCGATCGAAGAGCTCTCTCGTCAGTGCCCACGACGGGACCCCACCGAGCTCATGGGGGATGTGAAAACGCTTCTCGAGCTTGTACTCGATCATCCAGCGTCGGAACCCGATGGGTGACTCGGCGACGATCAAGACCTCATCGTGGCCGAGGGTGTCGATGTGATACTCCATCTTGGCGGCGAAGCCGTGGGCGCCGATGCGGAGACCCCGGCGCAGCGCCAGCGTGTGCAACGACAGACCCAGCGTCGGGGTGACCTGGCGGCCGTTGACGATCGCAGCCAGTTCGCCATCCACCTGGAGGGCGAGCACGTACTGATCCTGGAATCGGTACTGGTAGTAGCCGAGAAGCTCGGCGTAGACGCGGGCGGCGACAACGTCGTAGAAGTCCCTCTCCACGTGGATCAGAGGCTCGACGTGCTTGAGCAGGTCGGGGATCTCGTCCCGGAAGACCTGGCGGACGACCACCGCCTCCCCGCTCGCCAGCATCATGTATTTCGGCTCGTATGGAGCCATCTCGTGGTCGACAGGCCGCAAGATCTTCTCTAGATCAACGGACATTCGTTATCCACTCCTCTTCTCGAGATAACTGAGTGCAATCTTCTCTTGGGTCACGGGCATCGACTTGATCCGTGTCCCCAGCGCGTTGTAGACGGCGTTGGCAATGACGGGGGCGGCGGCAATCATCGTGTGCTCGCCGACACCGCGGGCGCCAAACGGGCCGTCCGGCTGGGGCACCTCGACGATGATCGGGATGACCTCGTCGGGGATGTCGAACGCCGTTGGGATCTTGTAGTCGGTGAAGTTCGGGTTGAGCATCTTGCCGCCCTCGTCGAAGCGCATGTCCTCGTAGAGGACGGTGGCCAGACCCTGGACGAGCCCACCGACGATCTGTCCCTTCACCAGGTCCGGGTTGATGGCCCGACCCGCATCGACGGCCAGTGCCGCCTTGCGTACCCAGACGCGGCCGGTGTCTTTGTCGATCTCAGTGAGCACCCCGGTGCAACCCACCGTGTAGTGGACGTTGGGGTGACCGCCCTGCCCGGTCTCCGGATCGCTGTTGGCGTTGGTGAACTCGGGCATGAACTTGCCGCTGGCGATGATGGGCCCGCCCCGCCACGTGCCTTCCTCGGTTTGGATACCGTCGATGACGAAGTCGCTGAGGGGTTTGACGAACTCGGGGTCGGTGGTGCACCGCACCGCCTCGTTCTCCAGATAGAGCGATTCGTCCTCGTATCCGTACACCTGGTGGATCACGTCGAAGATCTTGGCTCTCGCTTCGACCGCGGCTTTTTCGACGGCGAGGCCGGAGCTCCACGTGACGTGGGAGGCGACGGTCTGCCATTCGTACGGGTTGCGGTCGGTGTCGGGGGTCTCGACGCGGATCTTCTCCACGGGCACGGTCAGGATCTCGCTGGCGATCTGTGCCATCACAGTGAGGTAGCCCTGTCCCAGCTCCATGCCGGAGACGGTGATGTTGATGCTGCCGTCCTCGTTGAACTTGAGGAAGGAGGCCGACGAGGCATTCGGCGGCATTGCCGGCGCCTTCCAGAAGCAAGCTATGCCTTTGCCCATCACCGTATTCGGATTGTCGGACTCCTCCTCGACCCCCCACTCGATAGCCTCGGCGACCTTGTCGATCGCCTCGATCATCCCGGATGGGTTCATGTGCGCGCCGTAGGACAGCTCGTCGCCTTCGCGGATTGCGTTCTTCTTTCTGAACTCGACCGGGTCCATGCCGATCGCCTCGGCAATGCGGTCCATATGCGACTCGAGCCCAAAGTGGAACTCCGAGTACCCGAAGCCGCGATAAGGCCCACCCGGAGGGAGGTTGGTGTAGATGCAGAGCGAGTCGTTGGTGATGTTCGGCACCCGATACGGTCCGGTCGCCGAGAGGCCGGCGGCATTGACCACGTTGGCCCCGTACTCGACGTAGGCGCCCGCGTCCCAGTACAGCTTGTGCTCCACTGCGGTGATCGTGCCGTCGTTCATCACGCCGATCTTCAGCTCGGCGACGACGCCTTGCCGCTGATACGTGTTGTAGAACTCCTGCTCCCGGGTCCAGCGCAGCTTCACCGGCCTGCCCTTGACCAGGGTGGCCATCGCCGCCCCGAGGATCTCCATCGAGACGCCGGCCTTGCCGCCAAAGCCCCCGCCCACGTATGGAGTGATCACGCGGACGTCCTTGTGGGTGAAGCCGAGTGGGGCAAGCGCTTCCGCAAAGAGATGCCGCTGGGTGTGTGGCGACTGCGACGCCGTCCACACCGTGAGCCGATCGGAGTGGTCGAGCTTGCTGACCGTCACGTGCGGCTCGATGGCGCAGTGGGCATAGCGGGGAACCGTGTAGGTGTCCTCGAGGACGAAGTCGGCCTCGGCGAACGCCTTCTCGGTGTCGCCCTTGCGGATCTTGCGCCAGTGGGCGATGTTCGTGTCGGCCTTGGGGAAGAACCAGGGGACGTGCGTATAGTCGCCGAGCTCGGGGTGGATGAGATCGGCATCTTCGGCGAACGCTGCCTTCGGGTCGAGCAGCGGTTCGAGCACCTCGTACTCGACCTCGATCAGCTTGACCGCCTGCACCGCCTCGCGGTGTGACCGGGCGATGACGCCGGCAACCTGCTCGCCGACAAACCGGACGTGGTCCTGGGCGAAGATGTACCGGTCCTCCATGTACATGCCGAACTTGTAGGGGAAGTCCTGCCCGGTGACGACGCGCACAACACCCTTGGCTTCTTGAGCCTTGCTGGTGTCGATCGAAACGATTCGGGCGTAGGCGTGCGGGCTCTCCAGGATGGCGGCGTGGAGCAGTCCGGGGCCGAAATCGATGTCGTCGACGAACTCGGCCGAACCGCTGATCTTGTCGAGACCGTCGATGCGAACCGCACCGGTGCCGACTGTCTGCAGATCGTCTTCCTTGCGATCGGCTTCGAAGGGGAACGTCGTGGTCATGAGTCGCCTCCCTCTCCAGCGGCCAACACCGCGTCGATGATCGGCTCGTATCCGGTGCATCGGCACAGGTTGCCGGCGAGGGCTTCCTGTACGTCGTGCCGGGTCGGGTTGGGGTTGTTCTCGAGCAGCTCCGTCGCCGACAGCACGATGCCGGGAGCACAGAACCCGCATTGGAATGCGTTGATGCTGAGGAACAGGTTCTGCAGCTCAGTGAGGCCCTCGTAGCCGACACCCTCGACCGTTGTGATCTCCTGCCCGTCGACTTCGACGGCGAGAATGAGGCAGCTGCGGACGGTCATGCCGTCGAGGAGGATCGTGCAGGAGCCGCAGTCTCCGCGCTCACAGCCGATCTTCGGGCTCTTGACCCCGACCTTCTCTCTGAGGACGTCCAGCAGCACGTCGGCGGGGGCGGTCTCTATGTCCCACCGCTCCCCATTGACCTTCATAGTGAGTTCCATCGCCGTCCTCTCAGATGAGCCTGGTTCCGTAGGCGGGTCCGTCTCCGTCGAGTCTGCTGCGCGCCGCCGGGAGGCCTCGCTCCAGCATCACCTCTGTCATCCGGGTGCGGTAGGTAGCGGTGGCTCTCATGTCGGTGATCGGACTTATCTCGTCGGCGACCATGGCGACGGCGTCTGCGATGAGAGCGTCGTCGAGCGGCTTGCCGTTGAGGACGGCCTCGATTCGCTCCGACCGGAACGGGGTCGGCGCAACCGCACCGAACGCAACCCGGTACTCGTCGCCGGGATAGGCAACGATGCCAACCGCAGCCTGGGCGAGATCCTCACCGGCGTAGCGCATCAGCTTGACGTAGACGCCCCCGTGGCGGGGTACCGCAATCGTGAGATGGCTGACGATCTCGGCTTCGGTGCACGCGGTTTCGCGGAGGCCGGTGAACCAGTCGTTGATGTCGATGCTCCTGGCACCGGCCGGCCCGATGACATGAACAGTGGCGTCGTATCCGAGCAGTACCGGGCCGGCGTCGCAGGAAGGGACGGCGGAGCAGATGTTGCCGACGAGAGTCGCCCGGTTGCGGATACCGGTCGAAGCGACGGTTTCCGCCATTTCGGCGAACAGTGGGGCGTGTTCGGTGACGATGGGGGAGTTGATCAGATCAGAGAAGGTGACGAGCGATCCGAGCCGGAGCGTGTCCCCATCCATTGTGATGTCGTGCAGGTCCGGGATTGCCTTGATGTCGACGACAAGGTCGGGGGCAACGGCGTCGTCGCGGAGCCACGCAACGAGGTCGGTACCGCCGGCGAGAACCCGGGCCGAGCCGGGATGGTCCGCAAGGATCTGAGTCGCTTCCTCGAGCGATGCCGGACGTCGGTACTCGAACTCTTTGGCGATTACCAAAGCACACCTCCTCCAACCCGATCCAAGAAGCTTACAAACTGTTAAGCATCACTGGGCAGGGCCGAATGTCACCGGGCCAACGGACGGTACTACTCGGCCGGTGGCGGCAATGCTCTCGGCCAGCCGATCGCGGCGGTGTGGAGCCTTCCGGCCCGACTCATTCGCCCGAGGTGTCCCCGTCTGTCGGGTGGTGCCGAACCAGCAATACCAGGCTGACCAGTGCGATCCAGCCGGGGAAGATGTAGACGCTGGGTGAGAAGAACGTCACATTGAGCAGCATCACGATCCCCACGAGGTAGCCGATCAGAACCAGCCACCTCGGTAGCGTCCCCGTGCGCAGACCCAGGGTGGAGGAGGAGAACACGACGAGGGCGGCGACTCGTGGTGCAAAGACGGCGAGGACGACCAGCGCATAGCTGCGGAGCAGAGCTGCCCCTCCGGGATCGACGGTTATTCCCCTATCGGCCAGGATGAACGGTGCCGCCAGCGCTGCCGAGCCAATGAAGAGCAGGCCGGCGAAGAGGATTGCCCCACCAGCGAAGACGGTATCGAAGAGTCTCGGAGCGGACTCGCCAATCCGGGTGCGGATCACGCCGACGAACCACAAGAATCCGGCGGTGGCCAACACCATGATCTGGAGCAGGACGAGTGTGTCCCATCCGGTGTCGGGGCTCGCGAAGAACTGTGCAATCTCAGCTTCGGTGGCTTCTACGCCGGGCCCGGCCAGGAGCCGCTCCAACGTGTAGACCCAGCCGACCGCGGCCACGATGCCGGCGATTGCCGCCGCTTCGACTGAGCGCATTTTGTGGCGCCAGCCGGCGCTGGGGGTGCGGGGATCGGCGGAGTCGCGATCGGTCATGGTTGGATTCCCGGGGCCCCGGGCGTCACCTCAGGACTCGAGCCGACTGCGTATCGAAGTCCATCGCCGCGGCCATGCCCGTCTGCCGGTAGTTGGAGGAACCCCGGTAGCCGACTCCGAGCGGAACGCCCTCGCGCGGGTCACCGATGCGTCGCCTCTCCCGCCTGCCCAGGGCCTCCATGTAGCGATATGTCAACGAATCGCCTCTTGCCACGAGGTAGACGATCACGCCGAGCCAGGGGATCACGATGACGAACAGTATCCAGGCTGCCTTGCGTAAGCCGCTGAGGTCGTCGCTACGGAAGATGTCCGTCACGACGACGGTGATCACGAGAATCCACGCAAGGAAGAGAAACCAGATCAGCATTACCCATATGAGGTCAAGCAACGGCATGATCACTACTCCTTTCGAGGCGACAGCTTAGGCTCCAAACCGGAACGCGGCCCAGCCGCCCGTGCGGCGGCCCGCTTTCCCCGTTCGGTTACCGGGGCACGCGGTACCCCGAGTCGGTCGGGAAGCGCAACGGCCGGGCCGGTGCTCGTCGGGGCCCCGTGACAGTGCTTGACCTTGCGTCCGCTGCCGCACGGGCAGGTGTCGTTGCGTCCCGCGGTCCGCACGGCGTCCAGGAACGGCTGCTCCTCAGCGGCAAGCATGTCCATGACTCCGGCAGCGGGTTGGCCGCGTCGCATCAGGTCGATCATGGTCCGCATGGGACGATCGACGTGGTGGAAGAAGTTCTTGAACCCGGCACAGAGGTAGTTGAGCCCAGGCTCTCCGTCGGGGGTGGTGATGAACCGGTTCTTCGGGCATTCCCCGTGGCAGGCGAACCGGACATCACAGTC
This sequence comes from Acidimicrobiia bacterium, assembly GCA_030066715.1. Lineage (GTDB taxonomy): Bacteria > Actinomycetota > Acidimicrobiia > Spongiisociales > UBA5794 > JAAETI01. Next base: position 648 of record JASJBC010000130.1, on the reverse strand, counting down.
GAGACAGTATTGGGGAAGGCCGTCCCGCTTGTCCTGGCCGAAGTCGTACTGCTTCTGGCCCGAAACCAGCGTCTCGATGGACGATTCGTTGATGTTGCCGACGAGGAACTCCGGATCGACGAAATGGTCGCACGAGTAGAGATCGCCGTTGTGTTCCAGGGCCAGACCAAGACCGCAGGTCTCGTTGAACACGCACATACCGGCTTGATCCATGCCGGCCCAATTGCGCGCTGCCGCCTCGATTGTCTGCACGAACACCGAGCCCACGTCGTGGCGAACCCACTCGTCGAACACTGCGATGAGGAAGGAGCCGAACTGCTCCGCACCCACCGACCGTTCGGATGCGTGCGTTCCGCGCAAGTCGGCGGGATTCCCGTGCTCATCGACTCTCTCGACTACCGGGATGAACTGCATCCAGTCGGTGCCTGCCTCGTCCCGAAGGAACCGATAGACCTCTAGCGGGTAGTTGCCGTTGATGTGGTTGACGGTGGTCAGGACGTTGTACTCGATGTTGTGCTTCTGGAGGAGCCGGAGCCCTTCCATCACCTTGTCGAAGGTACCCTCGCCTCGTTTGGTGACCCGGTAGGCATCGTGCAGCTCCCTCGGGCCGTCGATGCTGATCCCAATCAGGTAGTCGTGCTCTGCGAA
>JASJBC010000129.1 GCA_030066715.1 Acidimicrobiia bacterium | reverse complement strand
CCACTGCGAGGATGGCCACAGCCGCCACCGCAAACGTGGGGGCCTGGGCTCGCAGCACGCCAGCTGGGAACTCGCCGACGGGAAGCGAGCGCGCCGCCAAGGCGATGCCAGCCAACGCAACCGTCACGCTTCCGACCAAGAGCCACGAAGTGGCGGCGGGCGTCCGAGCGTCCGATGCGTGTTCCACGAGGCTGACCATGGCGGCTCCGCCGCCGGCGATCGCCATCTGCAGCGGGAAGTGAGCGAAGAGCCAGGTGGCGAAGGAGCGGCTCCCGGGCTCCGGGATCCTTCGCCCAAGGGAGTCGAAGTAGTTCCACCACAGCCCGTAGCCGATCGTGAGCGCGATGACCCCGGTGGCGATGGTGAGTGCCGTCAACTCCTCGGCATCACTGATCCCGCCGACGACGCCGACCACCACCTCCCCGAGCACGATGATGGTGAAGAGTCCGAATCTCTCGACGAACGAGGCCGAGATGCCCTCCTCCAGACCGATGATGCCGCTTCTGAACATCTGCGCCATCGAGCCGCCGATCCAGACGACCAGGACGATGGTCCAGATCCACAACCGGGCCTCATCGCCGACGAACGCACTCCCCAGCACGACCAGGACCATGGTCACCATGCCGGCCAGGTAGCTGGTGGTGACCGGGCGATAGACGGGATCGTCGATGCGATGGACCAGGTACCACTGCCAGGTGTACAACACAAAGAGGATCGCATAGGTGATGGCGAACGCCCGACCATCCTCCCCGGTCGCACCTTCGGCGAACACCGCCAGCACCGCCAGCAACATCATCTGCGTGAAGATGTAGTTCCGGGCTCTGCCGTCCTCGCGGCTGTGCAGCTCGTGCCACCCGGTCCCGTTGAACCACGCCAACCAGATCAAGCCGAAGACAACGATGAACTCCCATAGGCCGCGCCAGCCGACGTGAGTGGCGAGATGGTGGGATACCTGCGCGATCAGGACCACATAGACGAGGTCATAGAAGAGCTCGAGGAAGCTGACTTCCCGGGTATACACCATCTCCCCGTGCCGGCGCGGCGGCGTGAAGAACCACGCCCGCAGACCAGATCGGACTCGCTCCCGGGATTCTTGTCTGCTCGTCACACCGCCTCCTTAGGTGGCCCTCCGTTGCTAGAGCCGGGTAGGTCGAGGCCGCATGGTATCCACTACGACCAGCGACAGTCGACGGACGAACGTGCGCCGGGCAGGTAGGGCCTATTGCGAGGTCGGGGCAAGCGCATTGCGGCGAGCCGCATCTGCATAGATCACCGCGGCCACGACCGTGAAGACGGCCGCCACCCAATAGCCGTTCGGGGTGCTGGCGAAACGGTCGACCAGGCCATTGGTCCCCAGATCGACCTCGAGCAGTCTCTCGGCCATCCAGCCGAGAGCAACGACTGCAAGCGCCACCGAACTCGCCGTTAGGAACGGGGCATATACGTCTGTGCGGCGCAGCAGGTACAGGGCTGGGAAGAGCAGAAGGATCACGACGACCTGCCCGATCTCGATGCCGACGTTGCGGCCCAGCAACGACACCAGCTGGCTCGTCCGCGACACGTCGAGGGCGGCGACGAGCGTTGCGAACCCCATGCCGTGGAAGAGACCAAACACGAATGCCAACGCCCACTCGCGGTTGGGAAAGACGGGACGCAGATTGTGGAGCGCCGCTGCGGCGATCGAGGCAGCGATGATCGCCTCAACGAGTTTCGACGGCGGCAGTGGGAGCCACCCCATCCCCGCAAGCGTGAACGTGATCGAGTGAGCGATGGTGAAGAAGGTTGCGATCTTCACCACTCGCCAGAGCGCCGCGGCGAACCCATGGGTGGGACTCCAAGCTTCCCGGAACACGAGGACGGAAGGCAGGAGCAGGGCCAGGATGAAGAGGATGTGGTCGGGTCCGGTCTTGATGTGGTCGATGCCCAGCGTCACCCCCGACCGGAAGTTGCCCCACTCGGTGCTTTGTCCGAGATCCACAGTCCGGGTGCGGTCAAACGCGGTGTATGAGATGAGCACTTCCCTGTCGGGGTTGTAGGCACCGTCCTCCCAGCCGCCGATGAGCAACAGCAAGCCATCTCGACCTTCGATCTCGTCGAAGAAGGGGTCGAAGGTGATGTCGAGGAATTGCGGCACCCCGTCGGCCGGGACCGCGGCGCGGTATTGCACAACGGCGAACGCGGGCGCATCCGGGCTCAGGCGGAGAAGGTCGATCCGGCCTAGGCTGAGGTCCCACTCCCTGCCCTCCGCCGCAATCGCAAGATGGTCCCTCACATAGGCGCGGATGACGTCGCCCTGCTCGCGCAGCGTCGCCTCGAGCGTGGCGTCGTCGCCGTCAAGGTCGAGGCCGAGCACAGTGGCGATGTCGTCGATCGCCAACTCGACCCGCCCACCGACCTCCGACTCGGTGACGAACACATAGAGGTATGGCTGCAATGTCGCGTGGGCGGCGGCCGGCCCGGAGTTCGCGAGCGTCATGCTGGCGGCGATGGTGACGAGCGCAATTAGACGCCACATCGGCCGCAATAGCTTTCCGCTGTTGTCGCCCATGGATTGACTCCGTGTGGAATGATCGAGGCAACCTAGCCGACCCGGCGGATCTACTTGGCTCCTGCGATGCGGCTTGTCGAAGGTCAAGACAGCAATCGGCGTCAAGCCCGGCTGACTTGACCGGCGAGATGCCACGGCTCGATGGGCGATTCCTTGGGGACCGAGCGGGAGAGAACGCAAGCCACCGTGCGATCTGGGCTCAGCATCCGGAACAGGTGTCCGGGCCTCACTTACAATGGTCCCAGGAGCATGACACGGACGCTGCCCGACTCCGGGCGAACCGATGCTCAGGTCTCATGGCTGGGCAAGCACCCGATCGCCGGATCACTGGTCATCGCCACTCTGACCGGCGTTGCGCTGCAGCTCACCCACATGATCGATTTCCAAGAGCGTGTGGCCGCGGTGGTCGGCTGGAACGTATCGGTGAGGTTCATCGACCTCGGATTCCGGACGGTGCTGGGAGCCGTTGTCGTATTCGGGCTGCTGCCGTGGTTGTTCGGGTACGTGCGGTCTCGGCCGTGGTTCGGCAGCTACCTCCGACACTTGCGGCTCTCGCGCGGCTTAGCGTTACGCCCCGCGTTGGCGGCATCAGCAGCATCTGTGGGAATCATGGCGATCCTCATCGTGGGCCTCGCCGCCCGCTTTGACGTGCTGCGCGGTGACCTCGACTTCGTGCTCGAGGACTCCCGCTGGTTCATCCTCATCCTGGCGCTTGTCCCCGGCCTCTGGGAGGAACTCGCCTTTCGGGGCTTGATGCTCTCCAATCTGGATCGGCGCTACCGCCCGTGGATAGCCATTCTCCTCAGCTCGCTCTTCTTCGGACTGTTTCACATCAGCAATCTGCTTCTGCGCGACTTCGATCAGGTGATCATGGAGATGATGCTGGCGGCCGCGGTATCCATTGGTTGGGGCTACGCCGTAGTCAAGACCGGCAGCGTCCTGCCGGCAATGGTCTCGCACTACTGCATCAACGTCTTCATCGGGCTGCTCCTTGCCCCAGAGCTGAGCGAATCTGCGGGCGCCGCTATCTTCGGAAGCCTCACCATCGTCTACCCGATCCTCACCGTCATCGCCGTTTGGTGGATCGACCGGCGGCATCGCTCGGTTCCACCACCGTCTGAGCACTCCCGAGGCTCCCGCCACGCTCCGTCCTGACCCCCTATAGGTATATACCGTCAACCGATACCCGATTCCCCGGACGCCGACAGCTCCGAGATCAACCTGCGCTTCTCACTTCGCGAGCCTCTGTGGCGCTGACGGTCAGATTGCGCAAGACGGTTTGGGCAGCGATAACCCGCTCCTGGGAGGCCTCCCACGCCAGATCGCGGGCTGCGTAGGTCCGAGCCGGCAGCCGCAGAGCAATGAGCACCACCAGTGCGGTCACCAGAATCAATGCGGCAGAGATGAAGAAGGCACCTTGCGGCGAAAGAGACCCAATGACAATGGCTACCAAGGCAGGCGCCAATAGGCTGCCCAGAGATCCGACTGCTGTCTTGATGCCCATCGCCCGTGAACGATGTTCTTCTGGTGTGATGTCAAGGTAGGCAGCACTCAGTGCGGGAGTTACCAGGGCCTCGCCGAGTCCGGCAATGATGAAGGCGCCGATAATCACCCAGAAGACGTCCGAGAGCATCAGCCCGCCGTATTGAGCGGAATGCAGGACGAGGCCGATGATGAGTATCGGTTTGCGCCCAAACCGATCACTGGATCGACCCAGCGTCAGATTCCCAATCAGAGTGGCCCAGCCGTAGACGCTGATTACCGCGCCAAACTGTGCCGTCGACCATTCCAACTCGTCGAAGACGTAGAACGGCAATTGGGGATCGATGAAGAACCAAGCAAAGATCATGCTCAGGTTGACGAATAGCAGCGTGCCAAATGCCAGCAACGGATGTGGCAGCGAAGCAACTAAGGATGCGGCTGTTCCCGTCTCCGGTGCCAATCGTGCGGCTCGCTTCTCGTCGAGGGCTGCCCGCCGTCTCTTCTCCCTGGTGTGGGTTTCTGGGATGGCCAAGAAGGCGACCACGATGGTGAGTAGAGCAATACCAATCGATGCCAAGAAGGGCGGACCGTAGCCCCACCTGTCATAGAGCAGACCGCCCACGACCGGTCCAACGATGAAACCCGCCGATGTCCCGCCGCCGATGATGCCGATCCAACGGGCGCGCTCCGCTCGGGGTGCGATATCGGCGACGAGTCCCATGGTCGCCGGTCCGAGCCCTGCTGTGAGTGCCCCGGCCAAGCCCCGAATGAGGATGAACGCCAATGAGGTCGCCGCTAGGTAGTAGCCGATGAACGCGGCCGCAAACACGGCAAATGAACCAAGGATCAGCGGCCGTCTGCCGAAACGATCGGCCAGCGACCCCATGATCGGCGCCGCAATCACGCCGGCCAGCGAATAGGCCATCACGCTCAGCGCCAGGACTTCCACGCTGTCGCCGAAGTCACCGATCTTTCGGGCGAAGAGCGGGAAAATCATGCCGTAGCTCGTCATTTGGAGAGCCGTGCAGACTGCCAGCAAGATGATGATGTTGCGGGCGCGACGGGGGTCCGTGCCGGGTGTAGTCACCCGTGCCGCCTCGACAACTGTCCCCATATGGGCGTGATCCCTTGGTGGAGTCACACCCTGGCTCCGAGTTCCACGAGCAATGTGGCCAGATCCATGTAGATGGTCTCACGCTGAATCAGTCCCCCACTCACGTCATAGACGGTCACGCCCCGGAACCGGATAGTTCTCCCCGTTGGATCGAGCTGTTCCTCAAAGACCGGTGGACCTAGAGGGCCGGTGTGCGTACCAGTGAAGACCCACTCAGTCACGACGACCCCCTCAGCGGCAATGGTGCGCTTCACCTCGTAGTCGGCCTCACCAAAGGCGTTGAACCAGGTCGGGAAGAACCCGGCGCTCTCTTCTGCAGAACTTGGTGGGTTCTCGAACGCGTCGCCGTAGACCCAATCCACGACGTAGTCCTCCGCATGCAGAGATCTCATCGCATCGATGTCTTGTGCCGCCATCGCTGCCACGAGCTGCGAGACAACCTCGAAGGCGGAGGGCTCATCGGGTGCAGAGTTCACAAGCTGTCCGGGGTCACGAGCGCCCTGCGTCTGTCGAAGACGGCCCGAACTCGAAACTCATTCCCGCATACGTGGTCAGCCGATCCAACAACAGGTCTCCCATCGCTGCGGCGGGTGTCCAGGACCCACCCCCCACGGGGATCTTGTCTGCGTCTTGGGCCAGACAGAGCGCCGATTCGACGAGCATCCGGCTGGTGGAGTCTGTTGCCGGATCCCCCTCCCCACCAACAAACGTCCGCACAGTCGTACCATCGTCCGTCTTGCCGATGAGAACGACCTTCCACTGGCCGGACTCGCGTGTCTCCTGATCGGGACCCTCCCCGGAGCCGGGCAACACATACTTCTTCAGCAGCGACCGGGTCGGTGGGCTCGCCACGGCCGAGAGGAACGCAACGTATCCCAACGCTTCAGCCTTCGCCTTGATTCGGCCGGACAGGCCGTCGGCGACCACCCGGGCTTCGTTGTAGGAGAAGTCTTCGCCGTATGGATAGCCGAGGAGGGCATTGGTCCGCCGCACGATCTTGCTGTTCATCGGCCCCATGAAGAACGGCTTCGTCCAGGCCTGAACGTCCTCGTCGTATTCCACCTTCGTGGACCTCATGTTGTCCGGCTCATCGGGTCCTTGGCGATGGCCTTCTGGAGCCAGGTAGTACGGTTCCGTCATGGCCTGCCCGATTGACGGATCCGTCCGGCCCGCCTCGGTCCCGTGCAGCAGACTGGCAGCGGTTCCGCCACTGAACCCGCCTTGCATCTCGGTCACCCGCATCTTGACCCGTGAACACGGTTTCCCGTAGAGCTGCTCGGCACGCTGCTGCAGGTAATGCACTCCCACGTCTGACGGGATGGAGTCCATGCCACAGGCGTGCACAATCCGCGCACCGGTCTCAGCCGCCTCGGCCTCATAGGCGTCCATCATCTTCCGGATCCAGTGAGGTTCGGCCGAGATATCGCAGTAATGAGTGCCGGCACGCACACATGCACCCACGAGCTCGGAGCCATACAGGGCGTACGGACCAACCGTTGAGCACACGACGCTGGTGCGGGCCGCCAATGCCTCCATGGATGCCACGTCGTGGCTGTCACCGGTGATGATCGGAATGTCGGCCGCCGCCGATCCGAGGCCGGCGCGTAGCGCCTCCAGCTTGGCTTTGTTTCGCCCTCCGATCGCCCAGCGCAGGTCGCCTAGGCTTTGAGCGCGGGTCGCCAGCTTCTCTACCGCCAGCCTCCCGGTGAAGCCGGTCGCTCCCCACACCACGATGTCGAACTCGGGATCATGCTTCATGGTCAGTCCTTCTGCTTCCTACTGCGACGGGTCCTTCTCAACGTTCACGTGTTGCCGACATGGTGCCGGCCGGGCGCTTGCTACGACCCGAGTCGATCGAGCTCGCGATCAATCTGCGCTTCGCTGATCTCCGCAGGCCTGACGTAGACCCTCACCGCGTGCGCGGCAACACCGATGCCCCATCCGAGAATTGGCCAAACCGGCCAGAAGTAGCCGCCCGAGGTCAAAGCCCAGATCAGTACCAAGAACGCATTCACGACGAGATAGACGGCAAAGTGGCGCCAGAACTCGCGTTTGGCTTGGATGAGGCCAATTGCCCGTTGCCGTTGCTCTTCAGTCACTGGTCTCTCCTTCTCTGTGGCTGCTTGCCATGGCTGAATCGTCTGCTCTACAAGGGGGGCTGGGCATCACCCTTCGTGTCAACCCCCCGGGGTGTTCTGCGTCTGAGCGACTAGTGGGCGACCCCGCCCCGCTCGTCTCGCTCCATTCCGAACCAGTCATCGAGGGTGATGGCCGGCGCACCGTAGAGCTCGTTAGCGAGCGCGGGCTCGCCAAACTCACCAGCCGTGTCGAGATACCCGATCAGCTCAGCGACCTCGGCGAGCTCGTCGTTGCGGATCAGCTTCGCCAGGAGCCGCGCCTGCCAGACCTTCAGGTGAACCACCCTCGCCTCCGGATAGCAGGCGGCCGCGAAGCGATCCATCGCATCACCGATCGTGATCCCTTCGGGGCCGTAGACGAAGAGCCGCTGTCCGAGCGCCCGGTCGTCCTCATACGATGCGGCGACCATCCGCCCGAAATCGGCTGCTGCGAACCAATGCAACTGTGGCGGGTTCTTCCCGTCCACCGAGAGCGCCCATCTGCCGCCGCGAATGAAGTTCTGCAGCGTCTCCATGACCCATGTCGGGCAGAAGATCGCATACGGAAGACCGCTGTCCCGCACCAGCTCCTCGGTGCGCATCTTTACGTCGACCCTGTGAAACCACCGAAGCTCTTCGCTGAGGGTGGTCGCCGAGACGTAGCCCAGGCGACCGAGGTTGCCGTCTGCTACATCGATGACGTGGCTGGTGGCGGTGTACTCCGTGGCCGCCGTCAGGTTGATGTGCACGGCGTCGCATCCGGCCATAGCGGCGCGGACATCATCGATGCTCGTCGCCGACCCCCCGGCGATCTCGACCGTGTCGCCGAACAGCGCCTGTGCCTTCGCACGGTTGCGGGTGAGGACCCGGACGGTATGGCCGCTCGCGGTGAGGCGTTCCGTCACCGGCTTGCCCAGCAGACCGGTCGCCCCGATCACCAAGATTCGATTGAACATCACTCAGTCCTTTCGATCTACCCGAGAACCCGGGCGGCCGCTCATCCCAGGCTCTCGACCCATTCGCCGAAGCCTTCTGCGGCTACCGGACCGCGCGACTTGAACGACCCAGAGACGTTGGCCCCGTGGCCCTGCAGCTTCTCGGCCATCTTCCGGAGCATCCCGCCCACCGCGGTCTTGTAGGTGCAGAAGACCGCAGCCGGCTTGCCGTCCAGGTTGTCGAGACCATCGATGAAGTCCATCGTGGCCTCGGTGGCATGCTGGAACACAAAGAAAAGGCCCTTGCACCAGCTCCCTACACAGATCGCATCGGCCCCGCTCACGGTCGCCGGATCTGCGTCCAGAACGGAACTGACGGTGCAGTCATGCCCCGCAGCCCGAACCAGCTCGGCCATTGCCTCGGCTGCCGCCTTCGTTGTCCCGGTCTTGCTGTCGAATACGATCGCTACCTGCATCGTGTCGTTCTCCTTGTCATGGCCTGGGTGCGCCAGGTGGGTCTACCTCGAATCGGACCACCTCGATACCCAGATTTCGCAGTAAGTCGAGGGTGCTGTGCAACTGGGACTGATCGAGCAGCGCACCGCTCAGCATCGTTCCTGCCGGCATATCCTCCTGGTCAATCCCAGTGAGACCCCGGCTGAATCCCTCATCAAGTCGCCCCTGGACCCAGATGCGGAATCGTCGGGTGCTCACGCCGCCGTGTTGGTGGTCGTACTCCATGTCGCAAGTGTCCGACCGCGCGGGGTGGGATGCCATCGCCCTGCTCGTGAACCGCCCCGGGTGACCCGTCAGAGAAGGTCCACGTCGGAAGCGGTTTCGAGTGCAGCCGACCGCGAGCTAACACCGAGCTTGCGATAGATCGACTGGGTGTAACTCTTGATCGTGTTGTGAGAGATGAACAGCTCGTTGGCGATCTCCCGGAGAGAGAGGTCACTTCGGAGCAGCCGCAAGACTTCGAGCTCGCGGTCGGTGAGCGGCTCGATATGGACGGTCCCGGCCGTTTCCTGGCGCGGTTGCCGCAACGCCAGCTTGCGTTCCGCCGCAGCAACGAGGTCCACAATGCGTCCCCGTCCTCCGGGC
>JASJBC010000018.1 GCA_030066715.1 Acidimicrobiia bacterium | reverse complement strand
CCGTCCATCAGATGCCCGTACCGATCCATGGTGACAGCGATCGATCCATGGCCGAGTCGAGTCTGGATTGCCTTGGGATGTTCCCCGTCTGCGATCAGCCACGCCGCATGTGTGTGGCGTAGATCGTGGATCCGGCACGGTGGGCCGACCGATTCGGCGACGGCTTTACGCCAGATACGCCCGAAGGAGCCTCGACGGAGCAGCGCCCCTTCTTCGGTGGTCCAGACCATGTCGCTGATAGCCGGGTAGGCCTCGAGGTGGTGGGTGAGGGTTTCGACGACGACGCGGGGGAGTGCGATAGAGCGTTCGGAGGCCTTCGACTTGGGCGGGCCGAGCTGTGGCGGCTGGCCGGTTGCCTCGACGAGTGTTCGTCGAATGGTCAGCCGGCGCCGCAGCAAGTCGAGGTCGCCCATCTGTAGCCCAGCGAGTTCACCCCAGCGCATGCCGGTGTAGGCCGCTGTGATGGCGAGAGATGAGTATCGGTCAGGGAGCGAGCTCGCGAGTGCAGCCACCTCGGTGGGGTCGAGGAGGCGCATCTCGGTTGGGTGAGGCCGAGGTAGTCGTACTCCGTCGGCGGGCGAGGCTGCGATACGACGGTCCCGGACTGCCTGATTGAGTGTGAGTCGGACCCATCGCATCGTGCGTGCAACAGTCTCGGGTGCGTAGCGGCCGGCGAGTTGTGTTGTCACCTTGCGCAACAGATCGGGAGTCAGTCGAATGAGCTGCACGTCGCCGATCAGCTCGGCGGCACGCTCGTGACACAGGCGTTCGGTCTCGACCGTGCGGACTGCGACGTGGGTCCGGCCGGCGAGCAGTTGGTCGGAGTAGTCGGCCCATGCGATGCGTCCCAGATCCGGATTGACCCAAGCTGCCTGATCGATCTTGCTTTGTTGGTCGGTTAGCCACCGTTGGGCACGGTTCTTTGTTGCGAAGCTCCTGGAACGCACCAGTCCGTCGGGACCCCTGTATCGGGCACGCCACCGGAGCCCCCGTTCGCCTCGGTCTTCGATCCAACCTGCTCTGGCCACGGTGCCGCCTGCTCGCTTGCGGTCATCGTGGCCCGGGACCCTCTCATCAGAGTGTCAGTAACCCTGTCATCAGAGTCTCAGAAGCGTCCGGAGATTCCAGAATCACCGATTTCCCCGGAATGAGCATCCAGGAATTCCAGAGCCGACTCAGGTCCGGAATGGCAATCTGATGACAGGGTCTATGACAGGGTCCGAGAGAGCGATAGTGACCCTTCGATCCAGCCCGCTCAGTCCCAATACACAGATTTCCGCTCTCACCCGTCGATCAGGGTCTCACCAGAGTCCCATCAACCCTCTGATCAAGATCTCAGACCATATTGGGGGAGTGCGGTTCTGCTCGATGGCGCAGCGTGAGCGGCATCTGGGGAGAGTCGTGGCAACGTCGCTATTGGCGCTCCCACGCCCGAAAGGCCCCTTGATGACGGCGCAGATGGCGCAGCTGCCGGCGAATTTGTGCCCCGGGCGGATGATCGGAACAGGCGGGTGAGATTCTGATGACAGGGTGCCTTCCCAAGATGAGCCACGTAGGCAATTCCACAGGAGGAACCCAATGTCAGAGCATCAACCTCAAGCCAGCGACCCCATCGATAGCGCATTCGAGATCGCGATCGCGATTCGCGCCATACCCCCTCCAACTACACACGCACCTGCAACAAGTTGCCGGACGTATACATGTAGACATGCGGGGTTCTGATGGACTTCGATCGCGGTGCCCTGGCGAATCTCGACCGGCGGCTGCTCGCCGAGCTCGACCGGGAAGAGCAGTTCCACATGTTGCGGGTGCCCGTGTCGCCGGCGAAGTGGTCGACCTGGAAACGATATTGCGCCGCCGTGGGGATCTCGATGGGTCGAGCCATCGTTGCGTTGATTGACCGGGAGCTGGCAACCGCAGCCGACACCTCAGGTGACAATTCTCCGGTGCTGGCACAGCGGATACGTGAGCAGCTGGCCAGACGAGAGGCTGAGGTTGCCAATCGGGAACGGGCAGTGGCGTCAGCGGAGGGGAGGCTTCGCATTATGAGCGAGCAACTCCGTCGCTGGGAGGCCGAGCTTCAGACACTGGCGCAGCAGCTCGAGTTGGCATCGAAGCTGGCCGCCCAGAACCGTGATGCCACCCCGAAGGTGGGACGCAACGAGCGCTGCCCGTGTGGGTCGGGGCTGAAGTACAAGCACTGCCACGGCCTGGCGGGTCGGCCACCCAACGCTGTTCCCAGATAACGGATTGCTAGCGTCGAGTGCCGGATAGCGCGCACTCGTAGGCGCTCGATAACGCGCGGCGGCGTGAGTGATATGGGCGGGTCCGTGATTGATCAGCCAGGATGCACACGGAGGGTGCCGACGCTATCCGATAGGTGCTGCAGCCAGGACATCGGCGAGCCGTTTGACGTCATCCCTCGGGGCGAGGCTGCTATCCACCGAAACGAGGCTCAACAGCCTGACTGCCCTCCCACTCTTCGCCGCGGCTTCGATCTTGTGGTGGCCGTCGAGTAGATAGTGCGCGAGTCCCCAATGCACCAATCCGCCTTCTGGAGTCTCCCAGTCAGCCTGTTGCCTGACGTCCAGCACTCCCAGAGCCAAACACGTTGGCTCCGAGCCCTGGCGGAGTCGATCGGCGTATCGTTCGACGCGTCCTCGGTCGTTCCAATTGGGCGGGACGATCGGCACGACGAACTCGAAGAGTCGCGCATCGTCGGCGACGACCCTCGTCGGTGTCCGGTAGTACGGAGTCCGTGGATTCTCGGGTAGTCCCCAGAAGGAATCGATTCCCCATGTCGTCACTTGCTCATTGCTGAAGTAGTCGCCAACGTCACCGGGGAACACCAGACGTGGGTGGATCTCGAGCAGCAGAGGTACGTAGTCCGCTTCCGGAAGAAGCGAAGCCACCGACTCGACGACCGAGGTATCAACTTCGCCTAATCCGCTGTCGAGCCGCTCGGTCAACGCGTCCATGGAGAGCGTCCGGTTGGCACCTTCGAGTCGCTGGAACACGAACGGACAAGTGCCACACCAGTAGCTCATCTCGAATGCGGCCTTGCCATCAACCGTCAGGATGCGTTTCCCATGCCACCCACCAGCGGGAGCTTCAGCCTCGTCTACCGAGACGGCAGGCAACGACGTGCCCAGCCGTTGGGGCTCCGAGCTGTCGAGGACAAAGGTGGCTTTGGACACGGCGACATCCTACGAGCGTGGCCCCTCGGATTGCGCACAAAGCACCAAATCAGGCGCACGAACGCCCATTCCACCGGGTGTCCGGGATCGGCACGAATGCGTGCGGGCCGTCGAACACTCACGGTGACGATCGCCGCCATCTCCCCCACATATCCTTTCAGATCGCGGTCGGGGTCTGACTAGAGCGCATCGCCGACAAGCGAACTCGGGTCCGAGTACTCGCCGTTGTCCTCAGTGTGAGCAACCACAGCTGCGAGCACCCAACCGACGAACGCTCCCCCCTCAACGATGAAGAGGCTTTGCTCGTCAGACCATGTTTCGCCGGTGACTGATCGAATCGACGCTGCTTCGTCAGCGTCTGCATTTCGGATACGCAGCGTCTGGAACTTGGACGGCAGGTTCAGCGCCGCCACAGGCTTGAACAGCACGTCGACTCTTGTGGGCTGCTGCTCGGACTTGACGCTTCTCAACAGAAGCAGGCTGTGGCCTACTCGGTAGGACCACATCTGGAATCCCCGAGGACTGTCTAGGTGAACGGTCATGTCCACATGATGGCTAGCTGCTCGGCAACCGCCAACCCGACGGGATGACGCAGTCCCGCGAATCGGCGCCGCTGACCTTCCCGCCCAGATCAATCAATCACGAGCGAGAACGCCCATTTCGAGGAGTGCTCAGTAACGATGCCTGTTTGGGTGTCAAGTAGTGTTTTGGGCGCGGTGCGACGGCTCGACGGGTGACGAGCTGGGTGGCGTAGGCTGGGGGTTGGCCCGGGGTGGCTGAGCGGAAGAGCCGGCGGTTCAGGATGCAACGCCGGACACGCACGCGACTGAGACGTTCCTGGGTGCCCCCCGGGCCCTAACGCGTCTGCTGGTCGGCTTGGAGGTGGCGGTAGACGACGTCGGAGAGGCGCCGCTTCAACGACCGGATCGCTTCCTTTTTCGTCTTGCCCTCGGCGAGTTTGCGTTCGTAGAAGATGCGTCCTTCGGTGTTGGGGTAGCGCAGCTGGGTGATGGCGATCAGGTGCAGCGCATGGTTCAGCATGCGGTTGCCCCTTGGGTTGAGCCGATGCCGCTTCTTGGTTCCGGAGGAGGCTTCGATGGGGGCGGTGCCGTTGTAGGCGGCGTAGTGATGCCGGGTCGGGAACTTGGTGATATCGCCGCTGTAGCCGATCAGCAGGCCGGCAACCACCGGGCCGACCCCATAGATCTCCGTCAGCGTGGTGCCCGACGCCTCGACTGCTTCGCGGAGCCGGGCCTTGGAGGCGACGAGTTCCTTCTCAAGGCGACGCACCTCACCGAGGTGCTGCTGGGCGAGGCGTTTGCGTTCGGTCTCGACCATCGTGGCGGGCCGGACCCGCCGCAACAACGCTGAAGCTTGGCGGGGCACCATCTCCTTACCCAAACCGCCCGGGATCAATAGGGCGAGCACGGCATGGAGCCGAGCTGCCGCCTGAGTCTTCAACGAGGCGAGCTGCTTGTGGCGTTTCGCCAACATCCGCAGCACCGCCACATGATCCTCTAGGGTCACGACTCGCAAACCAGGGTTGCGCAACGCCACAATCGCCACGGAACGGGCATCGTTGGCGTCATTCTTCTGTGACCGGGTCGAATCGAGCACCCGCACCCGGGCCGACAGAGTGGAGGGGACATCGACGACGTGTTCCCCGGCCGTCACCAGCTGCTGAGCGAGTAGGTATCCATGACCGTTGGCGGACTCGATCGCCCACTGTCGCTGCGGGAACCGGGCCGCCCACGCCAACAACTCGCTCGTTTGACGGCGAGTGGCCCGCACCTCGAGCTCCGCCACCGCGACCTCACCACCATTGACCGCAGCCGCAGCGTGGGAACCCTTGGCCGGGTCGATACCGATCATCACCGACATCACACACCTCCTCGTGTCTCGAAGGTCGATGGTTCTGACGGTGGGCACTCCTGATACGGATAACGGTGCTACGCCTGTTTCGAGCCACACCGCCAGCAGCAACCCCAGCAGGAACGACAGCTCGTTCGAAAGCCAACCGCAGCCGGTGGCAGGCACCTCGAGAGCGACACCCACAGGGACCACTGCAACGCTACGGAACGAAACCCCGCAGCACCCCTACAGCCCTATCAGGCACCTCCGCGAGTGGTGCGACAAGGGGGTCTGTAGATGCTGAGGGCGAGTCACGTGGTTGTCGGACAGCGAGCCGTCGGGCAGACTGGGATCGATGACGGAGGTTGACTACCGGGCTCTACGTCGGCGGCGTCGCATCTACGCGGTTCGTGCCGGAATTGGGTTTGAGGGTTTCATCGTGGGGTCTTGGCAACACGCGTTTCAAGCCTTGCTCCGCCCATTCGGCATTCCGGTGGTGGTTGCGGCGATTGTCGCCACCGTAGGCTTTGCCTCGATCGCTGGAGCCATCATTCTGCGGGGTGGGCTTCCCAGCAACGCTGCGGCCTTCAGCGCTGCGCTGGTTTCGGGGTTGTGGCTCATTGGAAGCGTGGTCTCCTTTGCGTGGGGCATGAGGAGGGCACGCGCCATGCCTCCTGGTTCACCGGGGAATGGTCCTCGTGCATCCGGGGTGCGCGAACCGCGGCGCCGTCCGCCAGACCCAGGCGTCCTGGCGGTTGAGATCGACGGGACGCAGCATGCCGCAGACTGATCCTTGGACGACGTAGCCAAGACACATGCACCCACCGTGTTTGGCGGCGGTCAACGATCCAGATCGATAGCAACCGCATCGTCAAGCAGCACCGAGCGGCACCTCAAGCAGTGTGTGCGCTCTGGCCGGCCGCTGACTATCCACACACCCGTATCGTGCTCTGGTCGGTGGTTCACAACCACCAGATCCAGGATTCTCCGGTGATTGGCGGGTTGGTGAGGAACTTGCGGAGCGAGGCGATGAGGTTCCCTGGGTAGGCGAGTGTCGCCCGGTTGAATCGTTTCGGGTTGGTGAAGATCAGACCGGAGTGTGTCCTGTGTTCATCGACCCAGCGAGTGACGAGCGGCATGAAGTCGGCGACGTTCTCGGTGACGAGAGCTTGTTGTTCGGTGGTGGCGTAGGCGAGGAGTTGTTCGTCAGACATGCCGCGCAGTTCCGTTTGGGCGGCTACCGAAACGACATCGAAGGATTCGCCTGTGAGTTCGACAGCAACACTTGGAGCGTGCATCTCGTCGAGGAGGAGTTTCACCGTTCCAGCAGCTCACGCTGGCGACGCCACGACGCTTCGGCCTTGTCGGCGAGGCGGGAACGGTCGGCGAGCAGTTCGTCGATCTCGTCGGTGTAGTCGGCGTAGTAGGCCACCGCAGCGTCTACCAGTGAGACCGGCACGCCGAGTAGGTCTGCGGCACGTGAGCGACGCTCGGCCACAGGAACGTCTCCACCTACGATTCCTCCGACTACGTCGGCGACTTCGGGTCCGCCGACGAGGACTGGTCGCCTTCCCGAGGGGCCGTCTCGGAACACGACCATGGGGTGGGTTTCCATGCGGAGGCCTTCGTCGATGAGTCGTTGCGCCAGGGTGGACACTCCAACGTCGTGTTGGTGGGCGCTGGCTTTGAGTCGCTGGTGGAGGGGCTCGTCTGAGAATCGGATCGAAACAACAGTCATGACTACAGCGTAGTCACATGTCGCCACAATGCATAGAGGGTTCCCATCGTGGCAGAGATGTTGGATCTCGGGGCGCGCTGGGGGCGCGAGAGAATGAAGAACGACCGAAAACAACGAAGGGCACTGAGCACTCACCGATACCCGGAATCGTCAATAAATACGGGGCCATTTGCCCGATCCTGCTGTCGCAGCTGACATCCCGAGAATCGCCCCCAAACCCCCTGGTCCGCCCTCTCAAGGCGGTAACGCCGGTTCAAATCCGGTCGGGGCTACGCGGAACGGCCGAAGGCCGTTCCGATAGAAGAAACCCCCGCACAGCGGGGGTTTCTTCATGCGTCTTCTCTCGCCCCCGCCTGTGCGGGGGTTCTTTGCATGCCTGGCTTCCTTGCGCGGCAAGGGTTTCTGCGCGTTCAGAGCCCTATCCCGGGCGGGTCCCTATTGCGTTCGGGGCGCGCTGGGGGCGCGGCAGTCCGGGCTCCTGCGTCGATATGGAGCGCTATCTGGTCGTCCAGGCCGTCCATCAGATGCCCGTACCGATCCATGGTCACAGCGATTGAGCGATGTCCGAGTCGGGTCTGGATTGCCTTGGGATGTTCGCCGTCTGCGATTAGCCAGGCAACGGAACCAGGCAAGACAGCAGCTCAGGGACATTGGACTCTGGGCATTGAGGTCCACAGTTGCCAATGCCTGTGGTGGTAGGCGACCGCTGGCTGAATCGGCGTTTGAGAGGAGGACGGACGAGATGCTACCTCGCTATCGGATGAGGGGAGAATCATCGAGTTGGAGTGACCAAGGATGATGGCGACAAGAACGAAGCCAAGAGCAACCCGAAGAAATCGATGACCGGTGCCGGGGCTGGCATCGGCGTCGCACTGGGAGTAACACTGGGTGCGCTACCGGCCAATGGCGGTGGATTTGGGGTGCTCATAGGGATGGGAGCCGGACTGGGGTCGGCCGCCGACCAGCGAAACCAGCGCTGACCCGCAATTCAACGAAAGGGAACCAATGAACGTGTTGTGGGGAGTCGTGATGATGGCGATTGGCTTCTCGTTCGTGTACTGGGGCAGTACCGAGTCGGATTTCGTCGTGTACCGCTACCTTGCCGCCCGTTCGAGAATCCTCTGGGGCGAACGGGTCCATCGCTTCTACCAAATTGTCGGAGCAGTCTTGGTGGTCCTCGGACTTCTCTGGGCACTCGGAGTCATCTGGTGACTCTCTTCAGAGGGGCCGGACAAAACGCGGGCACCCTTTCCGTGAACTGACCAGCCCCGATCAATCGATACGGAACAAGAACGAGCCTTCGCCAAAGTGATCCGGAACGGCACGTCTCCGATTGGGGATCGAACACTCAGTGCAAGTGTTGGGTGGTGAACGCGCAAGCTTGGATTCTCGCAACGCTTGAGACGTATCACACTATGTGATACGTTGAGTCCATGGCTCAAGCAATCTCCGTACGCCTCGATGACCAAGCCCTTCGTGCTCTCGGTCAACTCGAGGCCACCGGTATGACACGCTCAGAAGCGATCCGTGCTGCCCTTGTGGAGGCTGCGTCTCGACTTCACGACAGGGCAGCCCTTGCGGCCGAGGTCGCCGCGCTCGAGGCCGACGACGATGACCGCGCCGAGATGTTGGCAGTCGCCGATCTGATGGAGAGTCTCCGTGCAGCGGGGTGACATCTTCACTCTGCGACTTCCCAAAGGGGTGGGGCACGAACAGAAGGGACGCCGCTTTGGTGTTGTTGTGCAATCGGACGCGTTCTTGCCGCGGTCGGTTGTGCTGGTGGCACCGACATCGACGAGTGCTAAACCGGCGTCGTTTCGACCCGAGATCGACATCGACGGCACCTCAACTCGGGTGCTTGTGGAGCAGGTCGGCGCCGTTGATGTGCAGCGCCTCGGTGATCTAGCCGGCCACCTAAGCCCAGAGGAACTATGGGGTGTTGACGCCGCTCTGCTCACCGTTCTCGGCCTGAACTGAGCACCCGATCACCAAGTAAGTTGCGATAAGACGCACATCGCGCAACCACCTAGAACGGCACCTCCGCGAGTGGTGCGACAAGGGGGTCTGTCGATGCCGAGGGGTGATTCACCTGGGTGCGGGCAGCGAGCCGTCGGGCAGACTGGGATCGATGACGGAGTTTGACACCTCAGGCAATGTGTGCGCTCTGGCCGGCCGCTGACTATCCACACATCCCCACATCGTGCGCTGGTCGGTGGTTCACAACCACCAGATCCAGGATTCTCCGGTGATGGGCGGATTGGTGGGGAATTTGCGGAGCGAGGCGATGAGGTTCCCTGGGTAGGCGAGTGTTGCCCGGTTGAATCGTTTCGGGTTGGTGAAGATCAGACCGGAGTGTGTCTTGTGTTCGCTGGCCCACTGGGCGGCGAGGGGCATGAAGTCGGCGACGTTCTCGGTGACGAGCGCTCGTTGTTCGGTGGTGGCGTAGGCGAGGAGTTCTTCGTCAGACATGCCGCGCAGTTCCGGTTGGACGGCTACCGAGACGACATCGAAGTCTTCGCCGGTGAGTTCGACAGCAACACTGGGGGCGTGCATCTCGTCGAGGAGGAGTTTCACCGTTCCAGCAGCTCACGCTGGCGACGCCACGACGCTTCGGCCTTGTCGGCGAGACGGGCACGCTCGGCGAGCAGGTCGTCGATCTCGTCGGTGTAGTCGGCGTAGTAGGCCACCGCAGAGTCGATCAGTGAGACCGGTACGCCGAGTAGGTCTGCGGCACGTGAGCGACGCTCGGCCACAGGGACGTCTCCCTCCACAATCGCTCCGACAACGTCCACGACTTCCGGTCCGCCGACGAGGACTGGTCGCCTTCCCGAGGGGCCGTTTCGGAACACGACCATGGAGTGGGCTTCCATGCGGAGGCCTTCGTCGATGAGTCGCTGCGCCAGCGTGGACACCCCCACCTCGTGTTGGTGGGCGCTGGACTTGAGTCGCTGGTAGAGCGGCTCGTCTGAGAATCGGATCGAAACAACAGCCATGACTACAGCGTAGTCATACGTCGCCACAATGCACAGAGGGTTCCCCGCCGTGAAGAGATGCGGGCTCAGTCGCTGGTCTCGGGGCGCGCTGGGAGCGCGAAAGGATGAAAAGCAACCAAAGACAATGGAAGATGCCGAGCGCTTGCCCATGGCCAGAATCATCAATGAATAAGGGGCCATTCGGCCGAATCGGCTGCCGCAGAGGACCTCCCCGGTATTGCCCGAAAACCCCTGGGCCGGACTCTCAAGGCGGTAACGCCGGTTCAAATCCGGTCGGGGCTACGGCTATCCGCCGATGGCGGATAGCTTGGCAAGAAACCCCCGCTGTGCGGGGGCTTTTGCATGCCCGGCTTCCTTGCGCGGCAAGGGTCTCTGCGTGTTCATAGCCCTATCCCGGGCGGGTCCCTATTGCGTTCGGGCGCTGGGGGCGCGGCAGTCCGGGCTCTTGTGTCGACGTGGAGGGATCTCGATGGCCGGACTCGGAGGTCATATCGCCCCTCAAGTCGACCCGCTAGCCTGCCGTCAATTGTTGGCAGTCCTCGAGGGGTGTAAACGACATGCTCTGCCCAGACAGCAATGTGACTCGTGATTAGATGGCAGCATTCCTGCATCGCACGATCGGGTAGACGTTGAATTGGCGGAAACTCCTAGCAACTGTCGGTCGACGCGCCCTGATTATGGCGACCGTCGTTGCGGTGCTTGCCACACCGAGCCAAGCTGGCGGCCAGGAGCTACCGGAGTTCACGGGGGACGAGTTCAACGATCTCTTCACCACCGCACGGCTTGACAACCTTGCTCCGATTGGTCCGGCACCGTCGATAACCGGGAACTGGACGACCGATCAACGCATTCGCCAGATAGGCGAAGCCCGTGGATACCTGCGGCGCCCTCTGCCGGAAGGGCCTCTGCAATCCGTCGGAGGCTATCTGATGCAACCATCGGCTGTCGACGCCTGGATCGCTCTGCGTGATGCGGCGAAGGCCGCCGGCCACACTCTTGTGCTCAGGTCCGCGTATCGCAGTCACAGCACTCAGACGGCGATTCTGCTTCAGAGGCTTTACTCCTATTCCGACTCTGCAATTGACTACCGGCTTCGCTCAGTTGCAGTGCCCGGATACTCGAAGCACCACACGGGCTACGCGATTGACATAACCCAACCAGGCTACGCATTCACGAACTTCCAATACTTGCCCGTATATAGGTGGTTAGCGGCGGACAACTATGCGAACGCCAAGAGGTTCGGGTGGATACCAAGCTACCCTCCAGATGCGGTGCTACAAGGTCCGCAGCCGGAAGCGTGGGAGTTCACGTACGTTGGCCTGGACAACATCCGGTGCTTTGGCTTTGAGTCGTCTGAAGCGGACACCTTCTGTGACGACCACGGGTCGATCTTCGCGGATGACATCGAGTGGCTGTCCGCTGCGGGCATTACGGCAGGGTGCAATGCGCCCCTCGGAAACAGATTCTGTCCAGAGGATCCTGTAACCCGCGGACAGTTCGCAGCCTTGCTCCATCGGGCGCTTGGTGACTCCCTTCCATCTATCGTCGAACCGGTGTCGTTCTCCGACACAAGCGACTCGACGTTTGCAGGTGATGTCGCTTGGCTGTACTCGACCGGAATCACGAGAGGGTGTGGTCCTGATACGTTTTGTCCGGACGACCCAGTGACCAGAGGGCAACTTGCCGCGTTCTTCGTCCGTGCGTTCGGCTATGCAGATGGATTCGGAAGTGATCTGTTTGTCGACGACAACCACTCGATCTTTGCCGACCAGATCGACGCCTTGGCGACTGTTGGGGTCACCAGAGGCTGTAATCCACCCGACAACGACAGGTTCTGCCCCGACGCGGTCGTAACTCGGGCGCAAATGGCGGCCTTCCTGCATCGAGCGCTCGGAGGCTAGGGCGCCCGAAGCCCACAAGCTCGCGGCACAGCGGCTGCTCTCGCCGCTAGCTCCCGAGAATCGCCGGAATACCCTCCTTGGCCGCAGCCTCGGGCCGATCATGCCGGTCCAATTCCGGTCGGGCTCCGGTATCTGCCTATGACAGAGACCTTGGCGCAAACCACCGCCTGTCTGGGGTTTCTGGACGTGGCGGGCCCTTGCGTTGCGGAGCTCTCTGCTGAGAGCGACGGAGCTCTTCGCTACAGTCGTCCGGCTTGCACGTCGTGAAGATAGGAGGCACGGGACTGGGCTGCGGCTGCCCTTACCTCCTCGGCGACAGAATGGCCGGCGAGAGTCCGAATGGCCTCGAGGGTCTTGTCCTGGAGCAGGCGTCGCCCGGCCAGCTGTGCCGACACAGACGGCTGTGCGATGGATGCGGTGTGCGCCACAGCAGTCACAGTCAAGCCCGCAGCGTGTAGGACCAAGGTTGCCGGTGTTGGCAGTCGGGTCATCTTGCTATAACTATAGCAAGCATTGTGGCTCTCCCTGGCGTGCGGCTCGGGTTCCGTTCCTTCCGTGCGCAGGAAAACCCTGGGAGAGCGCCGGTACCGTGAGCTGGCTATGACTCCATCGTGGCGAGGACGGGGCAACTGGCGCTCATCATGATCTCTTGCGCCTGGCTGCCGAGCAGCGCCTTGCCGACGGAGGTCCGCTTGCGGTAGCCGATAACTATCAGTTCGGCGTTGGACTCCTCAGCCGCGGCGACGATGTCGGCGGCCGGAGACTGACCGCGAACGAAGCGCACGACGTCGTAGGCGATCCCTTCGGATTCCAGTCGCGCCTCGACCCTCTTCAAAGCAAGGTCGTACCTGGCTATCTCCTCTTCGGATGTGTCGGCCCCGCCGCGCATCGAATGCACGACCACGAGCATTGTGTCTCGCTTGCGCGCTTCCTCGACGGCGAGATCCAGCGCCTTGTGCCCCTCCGGGCTATCGACGAACCCCGTGACTACGGTTCCCATTCTCGGTCTCCCCGGTTGTCTATCCGCTGCGCAGCATAACCCCGAGCCTGCAGTCGAATCCCCCTTACCGATCGAGTCGCCGGCATGGATAATGGGGGAGAAGCGTCGAGGAGTCGGCATGACAACGTGTCCGCTTCCCAGGCATCCCTGCGAGACGGGCGCACACGACCAGATCCCAGATCTCGGTCAGCTCGAAGGCGCGCATCTGCTCGCCAACGAGGCGCGGTCCTTCCTCAGAGGTTGCGGGTTCAGCGACCGTCACATACTCGAATGGGCGCTTTGCTATATCGCAGAAGAGGGCTCGGGCGACGTTGAGTCGTTCATCGCCTGGATCCACGAATGCGAGGGAACCAGCGTCCACTGACAACCCCGGGCGACTGTGGGAAGGGGGGAAACCCCGGGTCTGGTTCAGGTCTTGCCGAACACCGGAATCGCAGCACCGTTGATGACCTCCGACGCCGGGCTGAGCAGAAAGTCGAGCACTGTCGCAATCTCGGACGGCTTCGGCCAGTGCAGGTAGTCGGCGTAAGGAAGGGCCGACCGGGTCGCGCGGGTGTCGATCACCGACGGGACGAGCACGTTCGCCGTTATGTTCGTGTCATCGAGCTCATTGGCCAGCGACTGCACCAGCGAAGTCACCGCCGCCTTCGACGCGTTGAAGGCGGCCTGTCCAGCGGGGTTGTCCGCCGCCGCTCGGCTGCCAACGGCGATGATGCGGCCCCACTCGGCATCACGCATATGGGGAAGGGCCGCTCTGATGGCATAGAAGGTCGAGCGCAGGTTCAGATCGATCATGCGGTCGAAGCGCACCGTGTCTGTTTCGGCCAGGTCGCGCCCACCGGCCCATCCGCCAACGAGCGCGGCGATCACGTTGATGCCACCAAACGTCTCGACCACATCCTTGATCATCGACTCCACGGCTTCGACGTCGGTGCAGTCGCAGCGACGAAGCATCAGCCGATCTTCGTCCACATCGAGTTCGTCTTCGAGCTTGCGCGCCTCGTCGGGGATCAGATAGGTGACCGCCACCTTGAAGTCGCGTCTGATCAGGTATGGAATGAGCGCCCGGCCGACGCCGCCGGTACCGCCCGTCACAACCGCTACGTTCTCTTGCATGTCGCTATACCCTAGTTGGGGAGGGTCATATGCGGCTCGCGATCATCGATTGTCAACGTGGATGCCGACCGTCTCCAGCTCCGGGAGCAGCTTGTCGGCTGGAGCGACTGCATGCATGGCCGCCGCGCCACGGAAGTCGACCCGACTGCGTGCGATCAGGTCGCACAGGGCTGTAGCCGGGAACGCCGTGGTGCGGGAGAGCGAAGAGAAGCGTTCATCCGCAAGGTCGTCGATCCGTTGCTCGACAACAGTCTCCCCAACGGCGACGACAACGCTGACCAGAGTCCGGTCGGGGCCGGTCTGGGGGAGGTGCTCGGTGAGGAGATCGAGCAACACCCGGCGGGGAGCGATGGAGACGTCGCCGAAACTCTGCTCCTCGGTGGCGAAGAGGCCGAGCTCGCGCATCGCGGCGAAGATGCGGCCGTGACCGGGATATCTGATCGTCTTGTACTCGAGACGGTCCACCCGTCCGGCATATTCCTGACACATCGTCGACGTGCCCCCGGCGGTGGAGAATGCCTCTAGGGGGCCAAGTCCCTCCCAATGGAGTTGCTCGAACCGCGTCAGCGGCGCCACCGTCGCTACCGCACCCTCCGCGATGACCTCGCACGGCTCGGCGTACTCGTTGATCAGCCCACCGGCATAGAAAACGAGCTGGTACTGCAGCGTGCCTTCGGGGTGCTGCGGGAGCACGCCGACTCGGATCTGGACATCGTCGACCATGGTGTCGTCGCCGGCCTCGATCAGACCCGCGGCCATCACGTTGGCCAGACCGGGGGCAAGGCCACAATCGGGGACGATCGCAGCACCGGCCGACCGGGCGGCTGCGTCCAGTTCGAGTTGCTGCTTGACGATTGTCGGGTTGCCGCCGAAATCGAAGTAGTGGCACCGATTCCGAACGGCGGCCGACGCAACGTGAACGCCGAAGCTGTAAGGGACGGCCGACACGACGGAGCCGACGTCGACGAGGTGGCGCTCGAGCGCAGCCGTTTCACCGACATCCAGCTGTGCCCAGCTGACGTCCAGTTCCTCACCAACTCGTGCAGCGAGCGCAGCATCCCGGTCGGTGATGACGACCTCGTGGCCGCGGCGCTTCAGGTCCCAGGCGGCTGCTCTGCCGACAAAGCCGGCTCCGAGAACGAGAGTGCTCAGGCTCACGGTGTGATCCTCTTGAACGACTCGGCAAGCTCGAGACCGGCGGGTTCGGCCTGTTTCTCGGCCCACCCTCTCATCCTGCCGATGAAGGTCGTCCGGTTCCCGTCGTTCTGCTCGGCCCCTCCCATCGTGGTCGTCCCTTGCGAAGAGTGGCACAGCAGGGCTGCGATCTTCACGTCGAACGTCGGCCCGATGTTCTCCCAGTGGTCGGGATTGTCGGCCGACCAGAGGAGGACGGATTGTGGCCGATGAGCTTCCAGGCCCTGCTCGGGGAAGAAGAGGTGATCGCGTGCGGCGACGACACCGTCCATCACAGCCCATCCGGTTGCCCGGTGATCGGGGTGGAGCTGATAGCGCTGCCAGGGATCGTGGCTGATAACGATATCGGGCTTGACTTCGCGGATCTGGCGGCACATCTCCTTGCGCAACTGCATTGTGTACTCCAGCTCGCCATCGACGTAGTCGAGGTGGCGGATCTCGTCTGCCCCCAGCACTCGCGCCGCCGCCTCCTGCTCGGACCGGCGGGCGCTTGCCAACTCCTCGGGGTTGCGGGACGGGTCCCAGGTTCCTTTCGAACCGTCGGTGACGATCAACATGGTGACCGAGGCGCCGGCTGCGGCCCACGCCGCAATGGTGCCCCCGGCGCCGAACTCGATGTCATCGGGATGAGCCCCGATGGCCAACACCCGTTGTGGGGACGGCAACGGCGGGGGCGCTTTGGCTGCCTCGGTGTACAGGTTTGATGTGGGGGTGTCGTCGGTCATGCGGCAAGAGTAGGAGCGTTAGCCGACCAGTGTCCGCATCCAGCTCCCCTGGGGATGACGCAGCGCTCGACGCAGATCGACACTGTCGTCGAGATCGAGCGCGAGGGTGGGGTCCGTGCAAACGGCCGAACCGGGGTTGTCGGCAAGATGGCGATGGAAGCTGGCGGGACCGTAGGAGAAGTGGAAGGCGCTCCCGCGGCCGGCAATGACATTGGTGCCGCCGTCATGAGAAGGCACGAGCACCGTCTTGGAGCGAGCTCGGGCGAAGACGGGAAGCAACGCTGCTGGTGTGATCAGCGGCAAGTCGGCGTGAATCACCGCCCAACCTCGTTGTCTGCGTGCAGCCTCGAGCATCGCTGCGGTCGCCGCGCCGTCGAGGCCGGGTTCTGCGACAGTGCCCTCGTCGATCGTCAGATACCCAAGGGCGCGTGCCCATGAAGCCACGCCGTCGTCGCTGGTCACCACGGCAACCAACGCACCCGCATCCGTAGCCGCCGCTGCCGTTCGCGCTGCGATCGCCCGCCCCACGCGTGACCTGGTAGCCGCATCGAGACGGTCGGCAAGACGGCGTTTGGCTACCCCAAATGGCTTGATGGGAATCGCTGCCAGAATCGCCTTGCTCATCGGCCGAGAATAGAGCTTTGATCCTCGCTCCGGTTCGGTAGGGTGCTGCCGTGAGAAAGACAAAAATCATCGCGACGCTTGGCCCTGCGGTTGCCAGCTACGAAGCGATTCGGGAACTGGTCGAGGCGGGAATGGACGTCGCTCGGCTCAACTTCTCCCACGGTGACTACGACTCGCATCGTCAGTTCACCGAATGGGTGCGGCGGGCCGGCGATGAACTGGACAAACCGGTTGCTGTCCTCCAGGACATCCAGGGCCCGCGGATTCGCGTGGGTACTTTCCCCGGCGGGTCGGTGACCATCGAACCCGGCGCCGAGGTCGTCCTGCGCAGCGGCGAAGCGACTGGTTCTTCTACCGAGATCTTCATCGAGAACCTTGCCGCAACACGTCTTTCCCCCGGCTCCTCCGTCCTGATGTCCGATGGGCTCATCACGCTCAGGGTGAATACGTGGGACGGTGAAGTGGCCAAGGCCGAGGTTGTCGAAGGGGGTCTGTTGCGCGATCACAAGGGGGTCGCCTTCCCGGGTTCGATCGTGGACATCCCTGCGGTGTCGAACAAGGACGTGGCCGATCTTGCCTTCGGCCGGACTCTGGAGGTTGACTACGTCGCGGCATCATTCGTGTCTTCGGCCCTCGACGTGAAGCGGGTGAAGAACCTCGTTCCCGGCACTCCTGTCATCGCCAAGATCGAAAGCGTGGTCGGCTACGGCAACCTGGACGAGATCCTGACCGAGGCCCACGGAACGATGGTGGCTCGTGGCGACCTCGGCGTCGAGTTGTCGTTCGAGGCTGTGCCCCGAGCGCAGAGGTCAATCCTGAATCGCAGCAACGCCAAAGCCAAGATCTCGATCACGGCAACTGAGATGCTCGAGTCTATGAACTTCTCGACCCGGCCCACCCGGGCCGAGGTCAGCGACGTCGCTGCGGCCGTCCTGGACGGCAGTGATGCGGTCATGCTGTCCTCGGAGACCGCGGTCGGCAAGCACCCCGCCAGAGCGGTGCGGGCGATGGCCAGCATTTGTCGCGAGGCGGAGGTGAGTCCCGACTACGGTCGCGGCCCGGAGATCCACTTCCTCGAAGACAGTGCGCGGTTTGCCTCCGCAACCGCCCAAGCCTGCGTGGACGCCGCCAACAACCTCGATCTTCGTGCGATCGTTGCCTTCACAGAATCCGGGAGCACAGCTCGGCTGATATCGAAGTACCGGCCGCACACCGACATCTTCGCCTACACGCCGCACGAAGGAACCTATCGGCGGCTTGCGCTGTACTCAGGGGTTACACCGCTGCGTTTCGAAGGTGTCGACTCCACCGATCTCATGATCGAGCACGCCGAGGAAAGCCTGCTCGAGCTGGGCATCGTCGGGGCCGGTGACGGTGTCGTCATCGCCGCCGGCATCCCGCCGAACCAGGCGTCAACGACGAACCTGATGAAACTGCACTCGATCGGAGCGTCCACGTCGACCACCAATCAGCCCGGCTAGAGTCCGCTGGCAGGTTGCAGAGGAGGGCCGATGGGCCAGTCGATAACAGTCCAATCCAAGCAAGTCGGGGGCGCCTGTATCTTCACCACGGATCGCGTTCTCAGCGGCCAGGACGGTGAAGGCTATGCGTCGCGCGAGGAAGCGGACGCTGTCGACACGTTTCCCGCCCAGCTTGCGGCCAGGCTGTTTGCAGCAGATGAAGCCATCAGCAACGTGTTCGTCGCTTCGAGCGAGGTTGTCGTGAGTCGCGGCGAGGCCTGGGATGAAGCTGCGGTCGAGAACGCCGCAACGACCATCAGCGATCTGCACCGCTTCTATCAGTAGCGGAGCCCGCTCATCCCTCTTCGGGTGGCGGTTCCTCGGGCGGTACGTAGAACCCGACTCCGACGGTGATCGTTGCTCCCAGATCCGCCCACTCGTCGCCGCCGGGAGTCTGCGTCACGATCAAGCCGTTTGAGGCTTCGTTGTCGATCTGCACCGGCGCGCCCTCTACCAGCACGAACCCGAGTGCTTCGAGGACGGCACGGGCGTTGTCTACCGACCCGCCGATGACCGAGGGCACCTGCACGGGGCACTCCACGGGCTCCCCAGTCTCACGACACGGATGTACCTCAATGATCTTTGGTGCCGCGTTGTACTTCCACACGTAGTCTTCCTCGACAACCGTGCCGTCGGGCCATGTCATGACTCTCACGACTGTGTTGGTGAACCCGCCCCAGCCGTTCTGGGTGACCCGCTCGTCGTCGGGATTGAGTTCGGGGTTGGCGACGTACTGCTCCTCGGGATCTGTGTAGTTGTAGCGGTCGCCCAAACGCCGCTCGACCTCACAGCCTCCGTTGTTCCCATAGAACCGGACGGTGATACTGCTCGCCGTGTAGCTCGTCTTGATGATGACGACGGCATCGGTGTTGTTGCGGAACACCAGGTTTGGCTGGGGCCAGCTGATGGTTGCTTCGTTGACCTCGGGGTAGCGAGAGAAGTAGTAGCTGTGCGGCTTGTGGGTCACATCCTCGTAGCAACCGTAGAAGACGGCGTTGTAGAACGTTGTCGCAAACTGGCTGACCCCGCCACCGACATCGTCGATCAACTCGCCACCGCTGATCATGGTCGCCGGTACATATCCCTTTTCGGTTGTGCGCTGGCCCACATGGTCATTCAGCGAGAACTCTTCGCCCGGAAGCACGATGGCCCCGTCTACTGCGTCGGCAAACAGCTGGATGTTGGTCACACGTGCCTGGCCGGCAGGGTGCTCGGTCGTGAAACCCGACACGTATTCGATGTCGCCCATCGCTTCTGCATCGGCGGTGGTGAACTCGGCGTCGACTCCTCGGCCGTACGGGAACTCGCCGGAATTGGTTGATGTCACTGCAGCCTCACCAAGGGCTGTGACGACGAGGTCGACATCGAGCAGGGTCGCGGGGCGCGAGGGGAGCAGGGTCACCTGAGTGGTTTCCTCGTTGATCAGGAACTCGGCATTGCGCGGGGGTTGCTCGATATCGCTTTGCAGCGGAGTTAGGATCGATCCGATCTTCTCTGGGTCGAAGGACAAGTGGATTGACGCGCTCGAGTTGGTCCTCACGTCGGCGACCAATGCGTCGGCGAGCTGCTCTTGGCTGAAGGTGATTGCGAATTCCGGGTCGGCCGCAGTGAGCGTGATCGGGGCGTCGATCCACCGGGT
>JASJBC010000134.1 GCA_030066715.1 Acidimicrobiia bacterium | reverse complement strand
GAGACGTCCAGTTCGTCGTCGTCGAACACGACGTCGATAGTCACGTTCGCATCCGGCTCGGCCTCCAGGACAATCGTGTAGGTGTCGGCGGCTCCGCCCTCGGTCACCGCTGTTGAGCCCGTCTCCACGACCGTTGCGCCGGCCGAGTCATCGTCGGTAATCGTGACGGACTCCGTGCCGATGACGCCGTCGTAGCCGCCGCCTGAGGCGGTCAGGGTGATCTCACCCGGCCGGTCGCCGTCGATGATGTCATCGTCGACGCCGGTGACATTGACGGTTTGATCCACCATCCAGTTGCCGGCGTTGAAGAGCAGTGTCGTTGCCGGAACCGTGGTGAACTCGTCGCCCTCAGCAGTCTTGCTCAGCGTCACGGTGACAGTCCCGGTCGGGGCTTGAGTCAGCCGCACGTCGAAGCTATCCGTCCCGCCCGCCTCGGCGACTACAGTGGACGCCGCCGTTGGTGTGATGATGAGATTCCGCGTCTCGTCATCGATGATGGTGACTTCGTGGGTTGTCTGGGCGCCGCCAATCCCGCCCGCGGTGACGCTCATCTGCAGGTCGATTGTCTCGTTGCCCTCTTCCAACCCGTCGTCATCGATGTCGATGTTGATGTTTCTCGTCGCACCATCAGCGGTCCCGACGCCGAACGTCACGGTGTTCGTGAGCAGCGTGTAATCATCACCGCCTCCGGTGGCCGATCCGCCAACGACACTGATGTCAACCTCGACCGCAGTGTGCACAGGTCCAGTGCCGTTGGGGAGCGTCAGAGTGACGGTGATCGTGTGAACTCCACCGTCCTCCTCTGCGTTGGAGCTGGCGTTGGTGAACGCAACCGTGGCCTCGTCGTCGTCGGTGATGTTGGCGGTGACGTCGGCGACCGGGATTGCGTCGTAGTTGGGATCTCCGGATGCAGCAGTCTGTGTAATCACGCCTGGGTGAGGACTCGGCTCGTAGTCGCCGTCATCGGCCGCAGTGACCGTGACGGTCTGCGCTGTGAACCAGTCCGCACTCGTGAACGTCAGCGAGCCACCGGAATCCGTGGTGACCTCTCCGTCGGGGGTGAGAATCGTGATGATCACGTCGTCGGTCGGCTCAGAGGTGAGCACGACGTCGTAGGTGTCGTTGCCGATGCCTTCGGTGACGTCGGTGGACCCGCCTGACTCGGTGACTGTGACACCGGCCGTGTCGTCGTCGTTGATGGTGTGGGTGTGGCTGGTGGTGCCGGATGCCGTGGCGCCGGTGATGGTGCCGAACCCGAGGTTGATGGTCTCGTTGCCCTCGATCAGCGTGTCGGGGACCACGGTGATGGTGGCGTTCTGCACGGCGCTGTCGGTTGACCCGGGTGGGAACACGGCGGCTCCAAACGATGCGTTGTAGTCGGTGCCGCTGGTTGCGGTACCGCCCCCGGCGTCGCTGATGTTGACCGTGATCGGGCTGGTGGTGGTGCCGCCCGAGGTGTCGAGGGTGATCGAGATGTTGTGGGTAGCGGTGCTTTCCCCAGCGTTCGATGTCGCCGCAGTGAACTGCACAGTCGGAGCAGCCTCGTCATCGGTGATGTTGGCAATGACGTCGGCCACGCCGATTCCGTTGTAGTTGCTATCGACCGAACTGGCGGTCTGCGTGATCGTGCCGGTATGGCTCCCCTCTATGTCCAAGTCATCGACCGCAGTTACCGTGACGGTCTGGGCCATGTCCCAGTCGCCAGTGGTGAAGGTCAACGACCCACCTGCATTCGTCGTGATCTCCCCGTCGGGGGTGACGTTGACGGTGACGCTGGCAGTTGGCTCGGTATCGAGCACGACGTCGTAGGTGTCGTTGCCGGTGCCCTCGGTCACGTCGGTGGAGCCGCCCGATTCGGTGACGGTGACTCCTGCGGTGTCATTGTCGGTGATGGTGATCGTGATCGTGCTGAAGCCTGTAGTTGTTGCCGTCCCCGGGTTCGGGTTGACGAGGTTGAGCACGATGGTTTCGCCGTCGTCATCAATGTCGTCGTCGGTGATCGTGATGGTCACGTTCTTTGTCGAAGGCGGATCGTTCAGGGCCCAGCTGAGTTTTGTCGGCGACGAGAAGGAGAAATCGGACCCATTGGTAGCGGTGCTCGATCCATCAAGCTCAACGTCTATCTCAGTGAGTTGAAGCAGGTTTCCCTCGTCCGCGGTCAGAGTCACGGGGACGTTTATCGAGACGCCATCCTCCGCCACAGAGTCGGTAGCGCCGGCGAAAGTGAAGTTCTCGTTGGTAGCACGCGCGGAAGGCGCGCCGACACTGATCGCGAGGAGTGAGGCCACCAGCGACATCACCGCCAGCAACACCAATCGCCGGTTGGTAAGTGACACATGCTTCGCGTTCATTTGCGACTTCTCCTCCGCGCATTCCCTACCGCAGCTATGCCATCAACAGGCTAGCGGGCAACCGAATTACGGTCACACTGACTCAGCGCGATGCAGGAACGCTGCCATCTGTTCTCTAGTAACTGCCGAATACGGGCAAAACTCAGTGTTCGCAGGGGGATTGCAGCCCTTGGTGATGCCGGCTGTGGCCAGCTTGGCGATGTCGTTTTCGAAGATGGAGCCGTCATCGTCGATGAAGGTGTTGCTGCCGCCGTTGTCGGTCAACCCATACGCTCTGACCAGGAACGCAGCCATCTGTTCCCGGGTCACCCGGTCGCCCGGGCAGAACCGGTCGTTGACCGGCGGATTGCAGCCCTTGGTGATGCCGGCTGCGGCGAGTTTGGCGATGTCGTTCTCGAAGACTGAGCCGTCATCGTCGACGAAGTTGTTGCCCCCGCCGTTGTCGGTCAACCCGAGAGCTCGCACCAGGAACGCAGCCATCTCGCCCCTCGTGACTGTGGCCGTTGGGCAGTAGCGGCTGTTGGACGGCGGGTTGCAGCCCTTGGTGATGCTCTCCCCGGACAGCCACACGATGTCATCGACGAACTGGCTCGATGCGATATCGATGAAGGGCAGGGTGTTGTTCGGATCGCCGATGGCAACCACGTAGCCCGGGCCATCGCGCCCGATCACCTCGATTGCAATGCCCTCCAAAGTGATGCTCTCTCCCACCTGCAGCACATGAGCCGTGCCGTTCGGGTTGGGTGGTTCCTGCGTATGGCTGCGATAGATGCCGGGGCAGGGGTAGCTGAATGCTCCGCAGGTGTGATTCACCTCGTAAACCTCGACCCCCTCCCACTGGCTGGGGATCGGATCGTACGAACTCCGCGTGCGGGCCCCCAGTGTGTAGAAGATCCCGTCGGCTCCGGTGAGCACGGCAATCATCTGTGTTCCCACCGCATCGAACGGCTGGAGACTGACCTCCTGGTAGCCGCCACCGGCGAACACGACATCGGCCGGGTCGATCCAGCCGGATTGGTACCGGTTGAACGCAAGCGTTCCGTAGGGCAGTGACTCCGTCCAGCCCCCCGTCGTCTGGTTGCCACTCATCAGGTCGATCGGGTTGTCGTACTCGGACTGGCCCGAGTTCGAGTGCGGCCACTGCAACGTATGCCCGACCTCGTGGGCCGCCACCGACGGGAATCCGGAAAGGGTGCCGGCGCCCACCACTGCGTAGCGGCCGTTCCCGGGGAAGGTGGTGCCGATCCAGCCGCAGTTGCCCTGCTCGAGGCAGATGATGCCGGGCGAGGCATACCCGCCACCGGTAACAGAGTCGATGATCAGCAGGCCCTCCGGCGAGCCGGCGGGCGCGTAGGGAGGATTGCTGCCCTGGAATCCACTCAGGCACTGGGGATCGTTGGCGATCGTCCCACCCGGGGAGAACTCGATGGTGTAGCGCCCTCCCGACACGGCTTCGTAGTAATCCACCATGCCGGCCTCCAGAGCCGCGATCGCTTGATTGAGGGTGTACCCGGTGTTGCCGCAGAGCCACACCTCGAAATGGTCGGTGTCCAGCGAATACCTCTGCACGAACGGGAGCTTGGGAACAAGACCGAGCGGGTCGTCATCCAGGACACCGAGCGGGCCGACGGCGTCGGCGGTATCGGGGCCGGAGACGATCGGCGCTTCCCAGTCGGCAGGGGCCGGAGGCGACGTTGTGGAGCTGGCTGATGCCGACGATGCGACGACTACGGGCAGGGTGATGAGAAATGCCGCAGCCAATCGCTGCCATCGACGCATAGCAAGACGTCCTTTCCGTCAGGGACGCCTTCCATCGCTCCAAACCCCCCGACGGTGTCGACCTTAGTTAACCCCGGGGGCTAAGAACAGGCCCCAATTCCTATACTCGCCGCGTGTTTCTCACCCGCGGCCCGCGCGTCTTTGTCATCCTGCTCAACTACAGGAATCCGGCCGATACCCTCCGTTGCCTTGCCTCGTTGCGTCGGAGTTCTTCCCGCGACATGCATCCCGTCGTTATCGACAACGCCTCCGGGAACGGTGCCGCGGAGAGGTTGGCGGCAGCGCTGGGACCGGCGGTGCCCGTTCTGGAGAGCGCGGTCAATGTCGGCTACGCCGCAGGGAACAACATCGGGATCCAGCACGCCCTCGAAAGGGATGCAGACTTCGTCTGGATACTCAACCCCGACACCGAGGTCGAGGCGGACACGCTACAGGCCTTGCTGACCACGATGGCGTTGCGACCCGAGGCCGGCTTTGTCGGCTCGCTCAACCTGTTCGGCGACTCGGACCCTCCGACGATCCAATTCGCGGGCGGCCGCATCGACTGGGAAGGGGGCGCGGTGGCGGAGAGCATCGGCCGCGGCAAGCCGCTTGCCTCCCGTCCCGGCCGGGATCCCTATCTGGTCGACTACGTGGCCGGGACCAGCATTCTGGTGAGACGCCGCGTCTTTGCTGATGTCGGCCTGCTCCCGGAGCGCTACTTCTTGTACTTCGAAGAGACCGATTTCCAGGTGACCGCCGCGGAGAAGGGCTGGAGATCGGTCGTCAACCCGCTGGCCCGGGTGTGGCATTACCAAGCGTCCGCCACCGGCCTCCCCGCCCCGTATTACACGTACTACTACATCCGCGGGCGCATCCTGTTTGCGAGGAAGTTCACGGAACTCAGCGACGAGACGATTGTCTCCGGTCTGCACGGCTTCATCGATGGGTGGCGCACCCGGGTTGCGGAGCGAGCGCCGGATTGGTTGTCGACCTACGACAAGCTGGTGGAATGGGGCCTCGCCGACGGAAAGGCAGGCGTGACGGGCTCGCGACCCGACGTCGACGCAATGAGGAGGCCGGGTAGCTGACATGGCCGACTACGACTACACCTTTGATGTCGACGATTCCAACAACACGGCCGCCAGCGTGTA
Organism: Acidimicrobiia bacterium; assembly: GCA_030066715.1. Classification (GTDB taxonomy): domain Bacteria; phylum Actinomycetota; class Acidimicrobiia; order Spongiisociales; family UBA5794; genus JAAETI01. The sequence goes on along the minus strand of JASJBC010000134.1, from coordinate 4,920 downwards.
CCGGTTGGCTCGCAGCGGCGGGACTCGCGTCCTCGATCTCGGCTCCGGGCCGGGGGTCATCGCCGCGGCGCTTGAGGACCGTGATGGCAAGCACGTCACTTGTGTCGATAGCTCTGCGTCGGCTCTAGCTGCGGCGCACCAGCGTGGGGTCGAGAGCCTCGTACGGGCTGACCTGGGCACAGCAGGCTGGGCACCCGAGCTCGATGGGCAGACGTTCGACGTCATAGTGATCGCCGACGTGTTGGAGCACCTGATTGTGCCGGAGGCTCTCGTGCAGAGCATCGTCGACCGCGGGCTGCTCGATGAGTCCGGTTACCTGGTCATCTCGATTCCCAACGCCGGACATGAGGCCGTGCTCGCCGAGCTCATCAAGGGGCGATTCACGTATCAGGAGACGGGTCTCCTCGACTCGACTCATCTCCGCTTCTTCACACTGGCCAGTCTTCGTGAGCTGCTGGAACGTTGCGGGTTCTTCATAACCCAAGTCGAGCGGACTCGCCGCACCGCCGAGCAAACCTCGCTGGCGGTTCATGATGTGTCCCTACCGACTGAGCTACGCGATCTGCTGCTCGAGGCCTCCCCGGAGGCACAGACCTATCAGTTCATCGTCCGCGCCGAGCGGGCCGATGCCGCTCGGGATCTCGCCATAGCCCGCGAACAGCTGCGCCGGGCCGAGGCTGAGTTGGCTGAGCGGGACCGCGTCACAGTCCGCCGTGAGGTGGCAGAGGCGGAGGCCCTTCGTGACGAGGCCATCGCCCGTGCCACGGAGCTGGAGGCAGCCGCCAGCGCGGCGAGCCGCGACCGAGACCGGCTCGAGCAAAGCGTCGCAGACCTGGAGCGGGCGCTCCGGCGCGAGCGCAAACTGACCGCCACAGAGCGCAAGCGCTACGAGCACGCGCTGGCCGAGGCGAAACGGACGGTCGGTCGGGATCAGGTCGCCGCCGCCGAGAAGCAGATCGCAAGGCTCGAGAGGAAGCTCGACGATGTGTACCAGTCGCGCACGTGGAAGGTCGGACGAGCGGCATGGACCGCTTTCCACGTCCCCGCTCGCATCCTGCGTCGTCGCCGGCCGGAAGCTCCGCCGGTCACTCCGGCTCCGGCCGTAGAACCAGAGAAGGAGGTCGTCGACTACACGCTGGTGGAGAACACAGTGGTCCGCAGCGCATACGAGGCGGCCGTCGCCAAGAGGGCGTTCAACGGCTCGCGGAACCGAGTCGTGTTTGCGGTCTACACCGACGACCTCGATGCGGGCCGCGGTGATCTGTTTACCGCGATCGGCCTCGGCCGCAACCTGGAACGATCCGGGTACGAGGTGATCTATCTGCCGCAGGATCGCTGGTACGACATACCCGCCGGCACCGATATCTACGTAGCGATGCTGGAGACCGTAGACCCGATGCGTCTGCCCGGCGACCTCACCACCGTCGCCTGGGTGCGCAATCAAACGTCGGTGTGGGTCACGCAACCGTGGCTTCCGCTCTTCGACATGGTGCTCGCCTCCTCGCAGCAGTCGCTGGATGCGCTGCGCAAGGCCTATCCCGGGCCGATGGGTCTGCTGCCCATAGGTGTTGATACCGAGCTGTTCACACAGTCGGCGTCTCCCCAGGAACGGGCCGGTGTCGTGTCGACCGTCAATCAGTGGGGGAGGGAACGCGAGGTCTTTGCGTTCCTCAAGGAGCAGGCTGCGCCGTTTCCCCTTGCGCTGTACGGCAGACAGCGGGGAATTGCCGCTCGGCTCGAGCCACATGCCAAAGGGCCGGTGTCCTACTTCAGCCTGCCGTCGCTGTACAACCAAGCGTCCGTCGTCCTCGACGACTTCAACCACACGACCGCAGGTTACGGCAACGTCAACTCGCGAGTCTTCGAGGCCGCTGCCTGTGGCGCGATCGTGCTGACGAACCGTTCGGCCGGACTGGACGCTTTGGGACTCGGTGACATCGGCGTATTCGGGTCGGCACGGGAGCTCTTCGCTCTGATCGACGACCGACTGACGTCGACCGAAGCGAGCAAGGGGGCGGAGGCTTTGCGTCGCATCGTGGTCGAGCGCCACAGTTACCGGCAACGGGCCCAAGAATTCGACGAGCACGTGCGAGCTCTCGGTGCGGAACGGGCACACGACACCGGCGTCGTGATCAGCCACTTCCCCGACTACCGCGACAATCCGTTTGCCGAGATGGTGTGGTCACACCTTCGGGAGAGGGGAAGCATTGCGATACCCGTGGGCAACGAGCTGAACTTCACTGCGACGATCCGGGCTGCCGAGTATCGACCCACGGTGTTTCATCTCAATTGGACGGCGCCGATTCTCGGCGCAGCCGGCGACGATCACGATCGGCTGGTCCGCTATCGCCGCGTCCTCGAGGCAATCGATGAGATGCATGCCAGCGGCATTCCGTCGGTCTGGACGGTGCACAACGTGCTGCCCCACGAGTGCGCCGATCCGGAGTTGGAGGCGCAGCTCCGTCAGGAGATCGCCGACCGGGTCGATGCGATTCACGTGATGTGTCCCGAGACGGTTGCAGCCTGCGCCCAGTGGTACGAGTTGCCGCAGAGCAAGGTCCGGGTGATCCCGCATCCCGGCTACATAGACGTGTACCCCAACCTGATGGACCGGGCCACGGCCCGTCACGAACTGGGTTTGGCAGCCGACGAGTTCGTCTACCTCCACTTCGGCCAGGTACGGGCCTACAAGGGGATCGATCGCATGCTGGACGCCTTCGAACAGGTGTCACACATCGATCCTCAGGCCAAGCTCGTGATGGTGGGGAAGCCGGGCCGGTTCGAGGGAGTGAAGCAGATCATGGATCGGGCTCGGGCCAACCCCGCGGTCATGGCCAACTTCAACCCGGTCGCCGACGCCGATGTGCAGCTCTACATGAACGCCGCAGACGTCGTGGTGCTGCCCCATCAAGCGGCCCTCAATAGCGGAGCGCTGCTTCTGGCCTACTCGTTCGCCCGACCCGTCATCGCCCCCGATACCGGCTGTCTTGCGGGGCTTGTCGACGATCTGACCGGAGTCCGGTTCGACCCCGGCGGAGGTTCGCTGGCTCTGCAAAACGCAATGCTGTCCGCCCGTGAGCTCACAACGGACCACGGCAAGGCGGCCTACCGGCGAGCTGCTGAGTTCCACTATCTCGGCATTGCAAGGCAGTTCGCCGGCCTGGTGGACGAGGTGTTGTCGCTGCGACGCTGATCCGGCTGTTTCCTCGGCAACGAAATCCTCATATGAAGAAGGAATCTGTTTGGGACTATCCCCGCCCGCCGGCGGTGGAGAAGAGCGATCGTCGCATCCGGATCGTGCTCGGTGGGGAGACCATCGTCGACACGACCGAAGCGATCCGGGTGCTCGAGACGAGCCACCCTCCCGCCTACTACATACCCCGTAGCGAGTTCGCGAACTGCGACATCTTCGCCAACGAGCGTCGCACATTCTGCGAGTTCAAGGGAGTCGCCAACTACTGGGACATCCGGGCCGGTGACCGAATCGTGCCTGCGGCAGCTTGGTCGTATCCGAGCCCGACGCAGGGCTACGAGTCCATCACCGACTACGTGGCTCTCTACCCGGCGAAGATGGACGAGTGCTGGGTCGACGACGACCGGGTGACCCCGCAAGCCAGCGACTTCTACGGTGGTTGGATCACTCCCGACGTCGAGGGCCCGTTCAAGGGCCGGTAGACACCAGCCGCGATTGCTCCCGCCGCACAATCAGGGTTCGATGGTGATCGTGCGGAAGTCGACGACTCCGGCGAAGTACATGGTGCCGCCGGGCCCTACGGAAAACGCTGCCCGCGGTGAATCGGCATCGAGCTTGGCCGTGACATCGTTGTAGGCGACCTCTGCGGTCTCCTGGCCGGAGGCCATCTCGACGACGACATAGGTGTCCTGCGCGCCGTTGAGCTCGAGGCGCTCCCCGGTTTCTTTCGTACCCATCTCGACCGACGGGAAGTGGTCGGCAAACGCCGCCACGAAGTCTGCTGCGAGGTCTCGTCCGAGCACGATGTCGTGCAGGGAGCGCTGCACCGACACGTGGACGATGGTTGCGGCGGTGTCAAGGTCATCCCACATGTGGCTGCCTGCGGGGCTCGTGTCGGCGATGAAGGCCGCCTTCCCGAAGTACGGGGCGAGCATCGGTGTGAGGGCCCAACCATACGAATCGTGCATGACGAGGGTGCTGCCGTTGACAACGGGTTCGCTGGCTGTGAAGTCCACGGCGACAACCTCGTCGTACTCGGTGCCCGAGGCAGTGAGGAGCGGTCGGGTCTCTCGGGTGTGCTCGGAGTCGGGGATGACGACATCAAGCTCTACCGTCTCCTCGGTTTCCGGCAGGCCGAGCAGGACCGTCAGGTCGCCCTCGTGGTCGACCGTTGCGGACTCGACCACAGCGTCTGGTGACCACCCACCGGGGGCGAGGTTCTCGACGATGGCTTCGGCCATCACCCCGGCTCCCTCGTTGGTCCAGTGCGTATCGAGCCGGAAGTAGATGGGCCGCTCATTGGCCCGAGCGGTCCGCATCTCGTCCCAGACGACCACCAGGCTGGCAGGGCCATCCAACGAGTTGATGCTGTCTGCAACCTCGACGACACACGTCTCGATGTCAGGAAGGAAGTCGGGGACGACGGTTGCCTTGTCCGGGGCGATGGCGATCAACAGCCGGCGTCCGCTGGCGGCAACGACCTGCTCTGCTCGGGCTATGGCACTTACAAACCGGTCAATCTCGGTGTCGCTGAGACACGGCCGGTCGAGAGAGAACGTGTAGTAGAGCCAACCGTTGCTGCCCAACGTGACATCGGGCGACGGATCATCCCCCAAGGCCACGTCGGTCCAGGCCTCGGCGGCTACCGCGCCCGGGGTGATGATCAGCGAGTCCTCCAGGTAAGCATCCAGTTGTGGCGCAAGCTCCCTGTCCAATACTCCCGATAC
>JASJBC010000133.1 GCA_030066715.1 Acidimicrobiia bacterium | reverse complement strand
GCGATGACCGTGCCGATCATCCGTGCGCTGTTCGAACGGGGCAACTTCACCGCGGAGAGCACGGTTGCCACGGCGGAGGCGCTCTTCTTCTACGCACTGGCGATCCCTATCTGGGGCGGGCTGCAAATCCTCAACAGGGCGTTCTACGCACGCAAGGAGATGTGGACCCCGGTGCTGGTCGGCACGGCGGCGACCCTCGTCGCCGTCCCGCTCTACGCGATCTTCCAAAACCTCTTCGGGCTGCGTGGCGTTGCCTTCGCCTCCACGCTTGCGCTCGCCATCTACACGGGAATCCTGGCTGCGATCTGGTACGGCGAGAAGGCCGACGCAACACGGCTGCGCCAAGTTCTCGCCGCAGCGGGACGTGCCATCCCGCTTGCCGTGTTCGGCGGTTTTGCGGCATCCGGCGTTGTCTACGGCATCGACCAGCTCATTGATTTCGCTGCGCTCGGGACCGCGACGACGACCGTTGTGTCCGTCGCCACCGTCGTGCTGGGAACGACAGTCTTCGTCGGCGTCGCGGTGATCGTCGGCGGGCTGCTCCACAGCCTGGTGAACGGAAGAACGCTCGCCGCCGGACCGGAGGACGCGGACGTCGCAGACGAAGACGTCGACCAGGTTGCAGATTCTGAGCCGGTACCGGACGAATAGTCCGGAAGCGGACAGGTCGGGAACACACACTCCCGCTCCCGTGTTCTTCCGACATGGGCGACTCTCGGCAGTGGTTGAGTGCGATCATCGCCGCAACGATGCTTGTGGCGTTGTTCGTCACCCTGCTCGCCTCCCGCGATCGACAAGAGGTCGATAGGTCCCCCGTTCTTGCCGACCCCCAGCTCACCTACGACCCGGTAGCGGCGGGCGAGGATCTTCCGGCGGGATACCGGCAGCTTCTGGCGCGTGACCAGATCGCCCCCATCTACGACCCGGAGTTCACCGGCGCCGGCTCTGTCGACTGGCCGGCAGACATGTTGGTGATCGGTGTCGCCGGCGAGCGTGATGCCAAGGCCTATCCCGTCACACCACTCAATCAGCGCGAGATGGTCATCGACTCCCTGGAGGGAATCCCGATCCTCGTCACCTGGTGACCGCTGTGCGCAACGGCGATGGTCCATCGCCGCGAACTCAACGGAGAGGAGATCGTGCTCGGCAATCAGGGAGCGCTGTGGGGCAACGCCATGACCTGGTGGGACCATGAGACCGGCTCCATCTGGAGCCAACCCCGGGGAGAAGCCATCGCCGGTCCGCTGACGGGCGAGAGCCTGGAGCTGATCCCGTCGACTCTCACCACGTGGGAAGCGTGGCGGACCGCTCATCCCGGAACGCTCGCACTCGACATCGCTGCCTGGCCGACGGCGTTCGCCCTCGATGACATGGCAATCGTCGTTGATCTGGGCAGCGCCTCGGCGGCATACCCGGTGCCTGCGGTGCGGGAAGCGGGTGTAGTCAACGACACGGTGGCCGGAGTGGAGATTGCCGTCGCCGTCGACCCCGACAACGAGCAACGATGGGCGGTGTTCAGCCGCAGGCTCGACGAGGGAACCGTTGCGCTCCAGACCACACCGGATGGCCTCGTGGACACCGTGACGGGTACGGTTTTCGATCCGTTTCTCGGCGTCGGCATCAGCGGACCGCTGGCCGACGAGAATCTCGACAAGCTGCCCGCATTCACGTCGTTCCCCGACGACTACCTGACCTTCTTCCCCACGGGCCGCATTTGGCGCGGCTAGCTAGCCGGGCACGGTCATCACGAGGTCGGGCCGCAACAGGAAAGGCGCCAGATATGCCGGGATGTTCGAGAACGGCAGCACGTCGGCGTGGAGGCGAATCCCGAGACCCTGCTCCATGAACCGGCGTCGCGCCTGGATCCGGCGCCACATGCCCGGATACGAGCGAGCTATCTCGGTGCGGAGATCCTCGTCCGCCAGCGCCAACCCGTCTTCGATGTTCGTGGTGAAGTATTCGGTGCCGGTGGCCGGGATCACGTCCGCCTGGAATGCCATGCCCGAGCGGAGCCGGATCTGCGAGTCCTCGGCTATCGGCGAGTTGACCCATTCGTCGAGATGGATCTGGTGGCCCGGGTTGAGGAAGATCCCGAAGAACGGATCCCCGAGGTGGCGATCCACGATTTCGTGCAGCACACCGCCGCGCTGACCGACGTGAAGCGCCTCGTACCACTCGACGATGGCGGCGAAGTAGGGAGCGACGAGCTTGTCGACGTAGTCGCTGATGCCGTCGGGCAATTCGTCCGCGCCGGCGACCACAAAGCCGGCCCGGCAGTTGAGAGCGCCCCAGATGCCAAAGGCGGTGGTGAAGCGGTCCCCGCGCTGGATCGGCCGATCGCTGGGGCTCAGTAACCCCAGGGTGGCTCGCTCCCCGGCGGTGAGCATCAGGTGGCACGACAGCGGCGTCCCGTTCCACTGCAGCAGCTGCACTGCTTCCTGCTCGGTCATGCCGATCTCGAGCCCGCGCAACAGCCTCTTGACGCCCTCGGAGGTGTGACAGGCCGCCCACTCGAACCAGGCGAGTTGCTCGACCTCGTTGCCGACACGCAACCCATGATCTGCATCGATGAGGAGCGGGGTGGCATTGGCCACCAGCGACGCATCCCCGACTTGGTCCCGGATCGCATCGATCAGATACGACGGAACGTCGTGTTGGTCGGGTCGGGAATATGTCTTCCACCCCACAACTCCGACATTGCATCCCGCAACGATTCCCTCGGACTCCAAGACCTCCGGCAGCAGTCTGGAACGGTCGCGCGGCTGTGCCGGCAGACTGAAGTCCTGGAAGAGCTCGACCCGCATCGGCAAGGGTGCGGCCGCCGCCATGCCCACACACTCGTTGCCGGTGAGCAACAGCGGCTGCTCGGCGGCGCCGACAATGAGCAACGCTTCCTCGAAGCGAGGATCGAAGCCGGTCAGGTAGGCGAGGTTGGCGCTGTGCTCGCGGTCTGCGTAGACGAGCAAGCGCTCATAACCCGCACGTGCCATGGCATCGCTGAGTCGCGCCATGCGCTCTCTGTAGAGCCGGTCGGGTAGAACGGGCATCGCCTCGGGGAGACCGAACTCGGGCAACTCGACGGTCGCAAGTCGGGGGCTCCTCATTCCGTCCTCCTCACCTAGGGATCCGGCGGTGTCCAGTACTCCGCCGGTTGGCCGATCTCGAGCACCACAAACCTGTTCGACTCGATATCGGCGTAGCTGGTCGACGCGTCCTCCGGGATCAGTTGATTCCCGTCACCAACCGTATCGTGGTCCCAGGTCACGGTGACGGATGCGGTTTCAGCGTCACCCAGGCCGAAGTGGACCCACCCGAGCTGATCGCCGGCATGGCCGCCGCCGATACTGATGGTGCGGTCGATGATCCGATCACCTGCGGCAACCCTTATCGTCGCCCCCACCGAGTCAGTGTTCGTTGCGGGGAAGCGAACGTTGAGTGCCAGCCAATTCCCCGTCGGCTCCGGCGCAGCGGCGGACCCGGTGCCGACGTTGCGCCAGAGCTGTACATTCTCGGAGCGGTTGACGACAACGAGGTCGAGCAACCCGTCGAGGTTGAAATCGGCAAGCGCCGCCCCGCGGCTGCGTGCAGTGCTGGCCACATCCGCAGCAACGGCCCCCTCGACGAACGTCCCGTCGGGCTGGCCGATCAACAGGTTGTTCGGGTCGGCCATGGCATAGCCGACCGAGGCCTCGACGTTGCCCTTGGTGATGAACAGGTCGAGGAAGCCGTCGTTGTTCACGTCCTGGAACTCGGGATGCCAGGCAGTCGACGGATGGGTGTTGTCCCCAACGAAGGGGCGATGTGCGGTCACGCCGAAGTCGATGGCTATGTCACGGTACGAAGGTCCGGCTGTGCCCGCTTCGAGCGTCTGCAGTTTGTTGTCACCCTGGCTCGTGATGAAGAACTCGGGCAGCACATCGCCGGTCAGATCCTGGCTGGCGATCCCCATCCCCCAGATCTTCAACTCATGCCACCCATCTGCGGCGGTATAGAGCCGAGGCTCCTCGCCGGCGGCGACCCGCCACATCTGCTCCGACCCGTCTATGTAGTAGTGCCGATCGTTGGCCACCCGCAGGTCCACCTGGTCGGATTCACCCCATTGCGAGAACAGCACAGACAGCGTGCACCAGCCCGGGGAGAGGACGGTTGGCTCGGCGTAGACGTCGCCTGCCGGCCGCAGCAGGACGTTGTCGGCACACGAGGCAGGGGCATCGCGCCGTACCGGCCATTCGAGGTAGTTGCCAAAGGCGAGGGTCGGCAGTTCGTTGCCGTCCTCCCACTTGGCGCTGAACGCCGCCGTCCACTCATTGCCCCCGTCGATCCCCCAGGTCTCGTTCGCTCGCTCGAAGCGGCAGTCGCCGAGCCCACGCAACGCCACGTTCTCGCCGAGGCGCAACACCATCAGGTCGACCGCCTCATCGGAATCGATGTCGATTGGGTAGGCGCCGACGACGTTGGCCAAGTCGGTCGTGGCGTCCCCAGCTGCCGCAAAGCGCAACCGGCCACCGGCGGGACTGACGTTGCGGAACAGCGAGGCCTCGCCGCTGCCACCGGCGAGATACATGTCCTGGAAGCCGTCGTCGTCGCAGTCAAAGACGGCAACACCGCCGCCAACGTAGAAGGAGAAATCACCGTCGTAGGTGTGGGTGAGTCCCGCAGCCGCCGCCTCCTCTACGAACGTGGGGACCGGCCCCGCCTCAGGTGGCGGCGGGGCAAATACTGCGACGGCGAGAGCGACGGTCGCAATGACCCCGACGGCTCCCGTGACGGCGCCCGCCAGCAGCCACCAGCCGCGGCCTGTGAAACCCCGCTGTATTTCCGGTTCAGCCTCCATTGCGACAGTGTCCCACAACGGGCAGGCCAGCCGATCAGGTCTCGGGTTGCGCTACGGTTCCCGGCATGACGTCGCCGAGAACGCTGCGGATCGGCAGCCGAGCCTATCCGGTGCTCTTGCCGAATCGGCGAGACCCGCGCCTACTGGTTTCCGCCGTGGTTGTCTCGGTGCTCGTGATCGGCATTGTCGCGCTCGACTTTGCGGTGTCCATCCCGCAGATCTTTGCGGCGTTGCTGACCGCCTTCTTCATCGATGGCTTCCGCACCTTCCGCCAGACCGGCAACCTGGTGTGGCCGGCGAGCGGTTTGAACACCGCTACCGGGATCGCCTTGATCCTGCGGGTTGTCGGCACCGAGCCGGGCGACCTCTGGTCGTGGCAGGGTTGGTACTACTTCGCGCTTGTCGTCGTACTTGCCCTGTTCACGAAGTACGCCATCCGCTACCGCGGCACACACATCTTCAATCCGTCGAACGTCGCTCTGGTCGCGGCCTTCGTGGTGATCGGCAGCGGGCGAATCGAGCCTCTCGATCTGTGGTGGGCGCCGTTCGGTCCGACCATGGCGGTGGTCTACGGGATCATCCTGGCCGGAGGCATCCTGGCGTTGCGCCCGCTGCGCCTCCTCGCCATGCCGGTTGCGTTCTGGCTTGCCCTCATGGGTGGGCTCGCCGTTCTGGCGCAGTCCGGCCACTGCATCTCGGCACGCTGGTCGCTACAGCCGGTGTGCGGCGCAGAGTTCTGGTGGGTCGTCGTCACCTCACCAGAGATGCTGTTCTTTCTCTTCTTCATGATCACCGACCCGAAGACCATCCCGCGCAGCCGGGTCGCACGCATCGTCGTGGCAGTGCTCATCGGCCTGGTTGCAGCCCTGCTGATCGCACCGCAAACGACGGAATTCGGGGCGAAGGTTGGCCTACTGGCGTCGCTGACGCTGATCAGCCCCCTGCGCTGGGCAGCCGATAGTTGGTTCCCCGAGAGCGTGCCGACACGGTCTCGCTTCGACGACTTCGTCACCCGCGTAGCCGATGTGCGGAGCCGACCCCGCACCTTCTTGCGGGGTGTGATCGGCGGCGGCGCCGTTGCGGTCGTCGCACTGCTCATCGTCGCTTTCGGCGCCCCTGCGCGCGACCCTGCTATCGCCGCCCCAGCCGTCGAGCCCGTGGCCGTGGAGGTGACGGTGGACGCCGCTGCTCTGCCCGCCGTCACCGTCAGCGACGACATGCCCGCCCTCACGAGCCAGTTTGATGCCGATGAGCTCGCACTCATGCTCGCCGAAGACCTTGCGATCGAAGCGGAGGCGATGCGACGGGCAGAGTCCGAGTTGCTGCTCGCCGCCGACTTCGGCCCCCGCCTGGAGGCCATGCAGGCGCGCATGGCGGAAGCCACAGCCACGGGAGAGTGGGTCGTGGCCGACTACACGTTCACTGCCCTCGAGTTGGGGACCGTGACGGTGCCCGGAGGCCAAGGCACCGACCTCGCCTTCGCCGCCACGGGGACGGTGACGGAAATCACGTACGACGCCGACGGGACCGAGTTGCACAGGAGCTCCGCACCTGTGGCCGAGACCTTCGTGATGCGTCAGGCCGCCGATGACCGGTGGTTGATACTCGACGCCATCACTCGCAGTTGAGTCCTAGCGGGCGGCAACCGCGGCCGGGTTGTCGATGAGATCTGCCAGGGCCAGCTCTGCAGCACCGATGAGCGGTGCGTTGGCTCCGATGGCGCTGCGCCGGATCTGAGCCATGCTCCGCGGCGCGGCGAGCGAACGCTCCATCCCCTTCCCGACGGCTTCCTCCAGATAGTCGAACAGACGGTGGTAGAGCCCCCCGAGGACAACCACCTCGGGATTGAAGAGGTTGATCAGATTTGAGATCCCGATGCCGAGCCACGTACCCGTCTCCGCGATAGCGCGCAACGTGGGTTTGTCGCCCAGCTCCGCCAACTGGGTCACTGCATCGACTGCCTCGAGACCGCTCGATTCGACGGCGGGTACTCGACGGAGCAGAGGCTTCTCGCCCGCCTCCGTCTCCCAGCAGCCGGTTGCTCCGCATCGGCACATCAGCCCATCGGGGTTGACGAGCGTATGACCCGCCTCACCCGCATACCCGGCAACCCCGTGGAGAGGACGGCCGTTGGCGATGACTCCGCAGCCGATGCCAACCTCACCGGAGATGTAGATGAGGTGCCGCACCCCACCGAGCCCGCCACGACGGTACTCACCAAGCGCACCCAGATCCGCGTCGTTTGCGACCCTGACGGGGACATCAAGTTCGAGCTCATCCGCAAGCATCTGACCGAGCGGCAACTCCCGCCACCCCAGATTGGGGGCGAGGTGGACGAAGCCGTCACTCTGCCGGACGATACCGACAACCGCAGCCCCGGCTCCGGCGAGATTGTGTCCCTGAGGCAACGCACCCAGCAGCGGCCGGGCGAGTTCGGCGATGTCGGACATCGTCGTATCCGGATCGAAATGCCCCCGGGGTCGAGCAATCCGAATCTGGTTGTAGACGTGGCCGCCGATGCCGACGGTCGCCACTGCGATCGAGTCCACGGACATCTCCACGGCGAGGACAACGGCGCCCTCGGGCTTGAGGTAGACCACGGGGGACGGGCGGCCGGGCCCGGAGATGGCCCCTCCCTGCTCCTCCCCTACGAGACCCAGATCGGTCAGCTGGCCGATGAGGTCGGCCACGGTGGAGCGGTTGAGACCGGTGATGGAGGTCAACTGCGAACGGGTCGCCGACCCGTTCAGGTGAAGGTGCTCGAGCACGGTCGCGAGGTTGTGGCGGCGTAGCTCCTCAGCGGCTACTCCCCGGGCGGCTCCGGGCCGACCGCTCCTTTTTACCCGCCCCAACTCAACCTCCACAACCATTTGTTGGATCAACCACTATATCCCCCAATCGCAGCCGTTGTTGCTATCACGCCCGGTACCCGACAATCGCTCTACTCGGTGCGTAGCTCTCGAAGGCGCACGGGATTGGGGCCCCTGGTGATCACAGGGCAACTTCCACTGCTTCACAGGCAATTTGTTGCATTGCCGAACATATAAGGCGTATGCTCTCTACCGAAGTACGGATCTCATCGTCACCAACGGTGGGGTTCGGCTTGTGTCGGGAGAATCTCTCCGGACGGAATAGCTAATAGCTAGCTAGGGTGAAACGGTCCCGAAACGGGTACCACTCAGGAGGAGGAACCAGAGTGTTCACACGTAAGCTGGTGGCTTTGCTCGCCGTACTCGCCGTGCTGTTCGCAGCATGTGGTGGTGACGACGACGACGCCGCAGGTGGCGAAGACGGTCTGATCGTCGGCGTCTCCTGGAACAACTACAACGAAGAACGCTGGGCAAAGTCCGACGAGCCGGCCATCCAGGCCGCTCTCGAAGATGCCGGCGTTGAGTACATCTCCACCGATGCCGGCTCGTCAGCCGAGCAGCAGATCACTGACGTCGAGCAGCTGATCACCGATGGTGCGGATGTCGTAATCATCTTGGCCCAGGACGGCACCGCCATCCTGCCCGCCGTAGAGAGCGCCCTCAACCAGGGTGTGCCGGTCATCGCATATGACCGCCTCATCGAGAACGATGGTGCGCTCTACATCACCTTCGACAACGTCGAGGTCGGGCGGATGCAGGCACGCGCCATCCTCGAGGCTGTGCCTTCCGGCAACTATGTCTTCATCAAGGGCAACCAGGCTGATGCCAACGCAGACTTCCTGCGTGGCGGCCAGCAGGAGGTCCTGCAGGCAGCGTTTGATGCCGGCGACATCACCAACGTTGGTGAGATGTACACCGACAACTGGGATCCGGCGATCGCCCAGACCAACATGGAGCAGATCCTCACCCAGAACAACAACAACGTTGATGCAGTCGTTGCTTCCAACGACGGCACCGCCGGTGGTGTTGTCGAGGCGCTCCGTGCCCAGGGTCTTGCCGGAATCGTTCCGGTCTCCGGTCAGGACGGCGATGCCGCCGCACTGAACCGTGTCGCCCTCGGCGAGCAGACTGTCTCGGTCTGGAAGGACGCCCGCGAGCTGGGCAAGGCCGCCGGTGAGGCTGCTGTTGCTCTGGCCCAAGGCACAGCGCTTGGCGACATCTCCGGTGTCGTTCAATTCGACTCACCGGGTGGCAACTCGATGACGTCGATCTTGCTGGCCCCGATTCCGATCACGCAGGACAACCTCCAGGTCGTCCTGGACGCCGGTTGGATCGACGAGGCGACCCTCTGCCAGAACGTGCCCTCGGGTGCGGTGGACGGCTGCCCGTAGGCCGAATTGACGTAAGTTGAGAATCGCACGCCGCGCCCCCGTATCATTCGGGGGCGCGGCGTTCGTTTACCGGTTGGAGGTGCAACCGTGACAAGTGCTCCCGTTAAGCCACCGGAGCAGACCGAAATCGAGGATCTCGATAGTGGAGGCGGCCGACTAGCGGCGACGATCCGCGAAATGGAGATCGACACCCGCATGCTCGGCATGATCGGCGCCCTGCTCGTCATCTGGATCGGGTTCCAGTTCTGGTCCGGCGGAGGATCTTGGTCGGAGGGCACGTTCCTGTCCGCCCGCAACCTCTGGAATCTCTCGGTGCAGACGGCGGCGGTCGGGATCATGGCAACCGGCATGGTCCTCGTGATCGTGTCTCGCAACATCGACCTGTCGGTGGGCTCCATGCTGGCTGTGCTCGGCATGGCCATGGCAATGCTTCAGGCAGAGATCCTGCCGGACTATCTGGGCTTTGACAGTCCGTGGATCTGGATCATCTCGCTGGCGGCGGGTATCGCCATGGGCGCCGTCCTCGGCGCATTCCAGGGCGCCATCGTCGCCTACGTGGGTGTTCCGTCGTTCATCGTCACCCTGGGCGGTCTGCTCGTCTGGCGCGGCTTGGCGTGGATGATGGCTTCGGGCCGGACCATCGCTCCGATGGACGAGACGTTCCAGCTCCTCGGTGGCGGCGCCCGCGGCACCATCGGCGCGACTTGGAGCTGGGTCGTTGGGGTGCTCGCCTGCGTCGGTATCGTCTTCTTGCTGATAAACAGCAGGCGGCAGCGCATCCGCTTCGGCTTCCACCTCCGCCCGGTGTGGGCCGACTACACGATCGGTGCGGTCAGCATCATCGTCGTCCTCGGCGCCGTCGCTTACCTCAACAGCTACCTGCTGCCCCCACGGCTCGCCGAACAGCGTGGCGGCGGCGACATCCCGTTTGGCCTGGCCAACCCCGTCCTCATCGCGGTGGCCGTCGTTCTCGTCATGACTTTCGTGGCAACTCGGCTTCGGTTCGGCCGCTACGTTTACGCCATCGGTGGCAATCCCGAAGCCGCAGAACTCGGTGGTATCAAGACGAAGGCCACCATCGTCAAGACGTTCGCCCTCATGGGCGTGC
>JASJBC010000132.1 GCA_030066715.1 Acidimicrobiia bacterium | reverse complement strand
CCGAGGATCTCCCCCAGCCCGACGCCCTGGAGGATTGGCTCTACAACATGTGGTCTGAAATCGATCAGTGGATAACCGGAACGCTGGCCGAGACCGCAGAGGGCACCTCCTAGACGTCCGCTCAAGTCAGAGGGTCAAGAACCACTTCTCAGTCGCCCTCAAGCGAAGGGGAACGGAACACGGTTTCGCCGTTCAGCACCGGTTCCAACACCTGTGTTTCACTCACATCCTCAATCGGGGTGGCAACAGGTCCCGATCGAGTACGACAAAGCCCGCCGGTCCCCCGGGTTCATCGAGCCCAAACGAGTCTCCTGATTCGTCGGACAGGGAGCATCGGTGGTCTGGGGACCGATGGCCTCTGCAGTGTGGCGTCAGACAACCCGGGCAGCACCACCTTCCCGCCGAGGTCGCTGATCTCGGCGGCCGGGCCGCTCAATGCAGTCGTCGACGCGGCACGCGGCGGAGCGCTCAACGAGTGGCAAACATGGCGGCGCTTGGGTCGACCTTCAGCCGACAACCGTTCGCTCCGCGGTCCTTCGCTGCAGGCGGATGCCGAGGAGGATCGTCAGCAGGCACAGGATGGTTGCACCCACGAGCGCCCAGTTCGCTCCGACGCTATGGACAATGGGCAACGCCAGCGCGGTGATCATGCCGCCTCCCAGGAACGGTTCGAACAGAAGTTGCTTGTAGCCGTACCCCTCCCTAGCACCCGAGATCGCCTCGGGATCGGCCATGTCGACAAGGAGGAAGCCCGATGCCACCGTGCCGGATGATTGGCCGAAGTCGGCGATGGCCCGCTCAAACCATCGTTCGCCGTAGAACCGCGGCGCCAGCCAGACCAGGGCGCCGACAGACCAGGCGAGTGCTACTGCGGCCATGAGCAGGAATGGAACGAAGTTGTCACCAATCGCCGACAACGAAAGTGTCGCAATAGCTGCCGTGATCAGCAGGTCGAGCGCAACGCCGGAAACCTGGTTGACCAGGTGACGCGGAATCGCGTGCGACCAACCGCGCGCGGAGATTGCAATCTGCAGAGCGGCACCGCCGAGGATCGTGAAAGGGAAGAGCGGGATCTCGGACACAAAGGTCTCGTCCGCCGGCGCATCACTGATCAACACCGAGATGAAGATCAGCGTCTGTTGGATGAGCAAGCCCAACCCGATCGCAAGAGCGATCGCTCCGGCAGTGATCGTGAGAGGGCTGGTTGCAGGGTCGGGTTCGAGAGCTTCGGGAGTGTCGTACTGGTCTATCTTCCCTATTTCGTAGTCCTCTTCGGCGGTGACCTCCTCCTGGCGGGCAACGGTGACCTTGGTGGACCTCACCGCAATGTTGATGAGCAAGGTTCCGAGGAGGATTCCCGCGATCAGTCCCACCGTTGCTAGGCCCAGTGCAAGCGCGGTTCCCTCCTCGAAGCCGAGGTCGCTGAAGGTGGAGGACAGGCCGGCAGCGGTTCCGTGGCCGCCGGTGAACGAGATCTCGAGCAGGGCCCCGGAAAGCTCACTGAGATTGAAGACCGGCACGAGGACGGCCACCGCCAAGAGGAGCCCAAGCGCATACTGGCCAAGCGACAATGTCGCGCCAAACAGCGCCTGAGGTGCGGAAGCCCTCCAAATCTCACGGGGCCTTGGCAGGGTCTTGCCCAGCAGGATTGCGGCGAACACAACGTTGATCAGCAACCCGGGAAGCTCTCTCCAAACGGCAACGATCTCCTCCCCGAATAGACCAGCACTGAACCGACCACTGTCCCCGGTGAGGTTTCCCAGAACTTGAGGACCGAGGATGAGTGCTACGAAGCCCGCCGTGACGGCGTTGGGCAAGAAGAGGCGCCGGAGCAGTGGGACGTGGCGGCGTATCCCCATCGCCGCGAGCACCAGCACGGCGAGAATCGAGAGCGCTAGTGCGACGGTCCGCAGCGCAAAGCCATCCATGTTCACCTCGTCGGTAGATGGGCTGACGTGACGTGTGGCATCAGAATCGAACCTGCCGGCTGGTCACGTCCCAACTAAGTCAGCGCCCGAGGCTGGTCCTTCGGCGCGGCTCCTGAACTGGTTCATGTGCAGAGCGTAGTAGAAGCGTCGTGCGGCGATTAGTCCCTCGTGTGGTCCGAACTCGACTATGCGTCCCCCATTGCGGACCATGATGATGGAGGCGCGGCGGATAGTCGCCAGACGATGGGTGATCACGAAGCTAGTGCGTCCCTCCGTGAGTCGCGCCAACCCCTCCCGAACCCTCTTCTCGATCCGTGTATCGATGCTCCTGGTGGCTTCGTCCAGGACGAGGATCTTCGGTTCGGCGACCATAGCCCGCGCGGTCGCCGTTGCACTCACTCGGGGCAGCGATGATGAACAGAAAGGGGATCGGAACGTCGGCCGGTAGAAACCGTCGTCTTCAACCCGGCCGGACCTTTCGCCGGACACACAGAGAACCTCCTGCGTTGCAGGGGGCTTCATCAGCACGCCCGGGAGAACTCGCACCTGCCGCTTGCGGCAGGCCCCATCCTTCTGATCCGTAGTCACCTGGGACTCGTGTTGTGGGGTGGTGTCCGGTGGCCTCCTGTCCGCTGGTGTTGGACTGTCGGGCTGACAGAATCCGTGCAGTGCGCTCGACGTACCTCAGGTTGCCCGGTGTTCGGTAGAAAACCGGTAGAAGGGCTTCCCACTGACGCTTGTTCAAGCATCCTTTGCTTTGGCTTCCTCTAAGCTAAGCTTATGTCATAACCTTTGGTTATAACCTGAGGAGGCGAAGGATGGCCCGATACGTACGGCGACGCTGGGAACCCCGTTTTGATGGGATGACTCGGCGCGACCGTCGGGGCTGCAGCTACGACGCCTACGTGCCTGACCCCCTAGGCGAATGGAACCTCACCCTACCAAGCGACCTCGCTGCGGATATCGCCGATGCGGAGACCGCTATCAGAGACCTGAACCAAACGGGGGCGCTATCCGTCGGCTTTGAGGGCATCGCTCGGTTCCTTCTCAGAGCCGAGTCAGTAGCGTCCTCCAAGATCGAAGGGCTGGAAGCGGGACCAAGACGACTCGTCGAGGCGGAAGCTGCCCTCGCTCTGGGTAGCGAGAGCGCCGACCGCGTCGCTGTCGAGATCCTCGGCAACATCGACGCTATGGAATCCGCCATCGCCACGGCATCGGACGGAGCGGCCGTTTCCCTGGCCGATCTGTTGCAGATTCACAAGACACTGATGGCACGATCTTCGACTCCTGACTTCGGAGGTGCCGTCCGTGAGGAACAGGATTGGATCGGAGGAAGCTCCTACAACCCCTGCAGCGCGGCCTACGTGCCTCCGCCAGCTGAACACGTCGATGGACTGTTGAAAGACCTCGTCAGGTATGTCAACGGTGATGACCATTCGCCCCTTGTACAAGCCGCTTTGAGCCACGCTCAGTTTGAGACTATCCACCCCTTCGCGGATGGAAACGGACGTTCCGGAAGAGCGCTCATTCACGTCGTGCTCCGCCGCCGCTCAATCTCACCCAAAGTGATCCCGCCAGTCAGTCTTGTCTTGGCCACGTGGGCCGATGACTACACCTCTGGGTTGACAGGTTTTCGACACGAATACGCCGCCGACAGCACAGAGCGGTCCGAGGCTGCCCACATATGGCTGCGCACCTTCGCAGGGGCGACGCTCCGGGCCTGCGCCGACGCAGGCGACTACGCCGCACGAATTGAGCAGTTGACCGACGAGTGGAGATCAGAACTGGGCACGATCCGACGCGGCTCCGCGCTGGACCTACTGATTGCTGTGATGCCGGCAGTGCCCCTATTGACGGTCGAATCCGCAAGTCGACTGATCAGCCGCTCCGAGGTCGCAGCCGGCCGTGCCATCAACCGACTCCTGGACGCGGAGATCCTGATCCAACGCAACGTAGGCAAGCAGCGCTACCGGATCTTCGAGGCTCCGACGGTGCTTGCCCTCTTCACGTCGCTTGAACGAGCCCTCGCAAGCCCTACGGGTAACACCGCATCCGAGCCACCGATCCGGCCGGTACCAACGCGACCGCCCGACAACTAGCTCCGCCTATCCCGGCGGTAGAGATAACGGCCCGTAGCTACGCAAGTCCCCAGCGGCAGATACCAAGAGACCCCCTGCGGTGCGGGGGGTTTCATCAGCACGCCCGGGAGAACTCGAATCCCCAACCTTCTGATCCGTAGATCTCCAAGCTGTGTCCATGGAGGTCCATAGCCGTCCACACACGCCGGAAGACCAGGCTCTCCAGCCCACCGGCGTCCACAGCCGTCCACGCGAGCTCACAGCGTTTGGCTCCCAGAATGGCTCCCGCGAGACAGCCTGGACCGTCCATAGCCGGGAGCCCCTACAGCCGGGAGCCCCCACCCTTTGCTACCCTAAAATTTTTAGAGTAGAATAGAGTCCATGCAGACCGAGGTATCTCAAGCCCTCACTGAGGAGCCTGCCAACGTAGGCCGCGCTCTTCTCGATATTCCCGAGAATCAATGGTACGACCGCAAGAGCGCTCGGGTCGCTCCGCGCGACCTTGCGGTTGCCGAGATTGCATTCGCCAACGCCGAAGGAGGAACGATCGTCGTGGGGCTCGGGGCTGGCCGTGTTGAAGGCGTTGATGCTCAAGGCCCACGCGTCAATGACCTGCGCCAGGCAGCCATCGATCACACTCAGCCCCTCGTCCGCGCTCATGCTCACGAAATCGAGTGCCTCAACGAGAACGACCATACCGATCACCTCCTAGTGATCGAGGTTGAATCGTCTGCTGTAGTTCACAGCAACCAGCGGGACGAGGTCTATCTGCGCGTTGGCGATGAGACCCGGCGCCTGTCCTTTGCGCAACGCCAGGAGCTCACCTATGACAAGGGTCAGAGCGTCTTCGATGGAACCACTGTCCCCAATGTGTCTGAGGACGACCTGGATTGGGAGCGCATCTACGGGTGGGCCGAGCCGCTCGGTGCCGCCGATCCTGAGCGCCTCATGCGACGCCGCGGCCTTCTCCGCGACGAGGGCGTGACCGCAGCTGCCGTACTCCTCTTCGGCAACGAACCACAGGTCGCCTTCCCGAACGCATATGTCCGCGTCCTCAAGTTCCGCGGGACCGAGCGGAAGACCGGTGGGCGTCAACAACTCCTCGAGGACCGCGCTTTCGATGGCACCATCGACGAGATCCTGGCTCGCTCGTCCGAGGCAGTCCGCGACCTCCAGCCAACATCGCGACGTCTCTCAGCTTCTGGCCGCTTCGCCAATCTGCCGCTGATACCCGAAGATGCGTGGCTCGAGGCGATCGTCAACGCTGTCATCCACCGGTCGTACTCGCTCGGCGGCGATCACATCCGGGTCGAGATCTTCGACGACCGTATCGAGGTTTCGAATCCGGGGCGGTTCCCGGGCCTAGCCGAGGCGCGCGATCCAAGAGAAGCGATGCGATTCGCACGCAACCCACGCATCGCACGCGTCTGCACTGAACAAGGCTGGGCCCAGGAGTTGGGCGAAGGCATTCGAAGGATGTTCGAGGAGATGGCGCTCTTCGGCCTCCCGGCCCCGTCATACCATCAGACAGCGGGAGCGGTCCAAGTAGTACTCACCGCAACCTCAGTCGACCCGGACGTAGCCGAGCAGCTTCCCGCCGGCTGGCACGACGTCGTGGCAGCCCTCCGCCAGGTCGGGCGCCTAAAAACCGGTGAGGTAGCGGAGCTGCTCGGCATCACCAGACCAACGACGATCAGGCGGCTCCGTCAGATGGAGAAGCTCGGCGTGATCCAGTGGGTCGGCAAAAGCGACACAGATCCGAGCGCCTTCTGGACCCTTGCCGAGTAGGCGACTCCCGCGCAGCAACAACGTGACCCGACAGTCGAATGGCTCCCAGAATGGCTCCAGACGTCAGAAAGGTCGAAAACCGGGTAAGGCCGAAAAACGAAAACCCCTGCAGGACAAGGGTGTTCGCTCAGCACGCCCGGGAGAACTCGAATCCCCAACCTTCTGATCCGTAGTCAGACGCTCTATCCAATTGAGCTACGGGCGCATGGTGTCGTCAAGTATCGCAAGGGTTTCTGGACAACCCAAGCCGACTGAGAGCATTCTAGGCAAAATCGGGCGCTGAATCGTACGGGTGGCGTTCCTGTGCGATTCGCCAATAGTCACAGAAGACTCCGCTTCCCGATGCTCGACTACGCCCGATAGCACAGCGCTCGTACAGCATCTGACTCTGCTGGGACGAACCTGGCGCCGAGCCGAAGGCGACTAGAGAGTTGCTGAGTACGGTCGGGCAGATCGCTCAGACGGCCATCGTGATCTGATACCCGGTGCTGCCGCTGTCGCACAGGACTACCACCGTGAACGCTCCCGTCCAGGCCGGTGCCACTGTGCACAGCGCATCAGCTTCCACGTCGACGTCCTGGGCAACCACGTTCCTGTTCTCATCAAGCACGAAGAGGTCCAAGTCGGCGTTTGGATTCGCCGGTGCGACGTAGATCGAATAGACGATGCCCTCTTCCAGCACAGTGTCGTAGTGAGCCTCCTCCCCTGCATTGAGGTATCCGGAGTCCTCCATGATCGGTTCCGCTGGGAAGATATCCGTCGGTTCCGGAACCGCTTCGATTGGTATCTGCAGAGAGAACGGCGGCTCGCCCGGTTCGACCGAGAAACTAGCCAACCCACCACCGTCGACGTAGCCCCAACTCTCCGGATCATCGTTCAGGAAGACGAACGCCCCGAGTTGATACCACCCAGGGAAGAGGCTTCCCTCGAAACCGTCACCCAGGCTCACAAGGGCCACCATCGAATCGAGCGGAGACTGTTGGTTTTGGTCTTCGATGACCAGCATCACCGGCTGTTCCGCCGTCAGCCAGGCTTCCGACCATGGGTCCGCCGGTATGAATCCACCCTGGAAGGGAACCGGCTCACCTAGCTCGAACAGACTAGGAACAACTAGCTCCGGGCTGAGAAGGCCTCCTCCCTGTGCAAGATCGAATCGGGCACCGTCGGCGGCAATGGCAACACCGCCGCTGCGGTTCTGCATCCACGAATCGAACACACGAGCACCGACGTCTACGAGCTTTCCCCCCAGACCCACCAGTGCTGCAACCGTTACTGGATCCATGATGAGATCCTCTCTCGAGGGAGTGCAATCCCTCGTGGTTGGGCGATGCCTGAATCATACCGATGGGCCCGCGGTGGTGATGGAGCAGTTGCTGATCCCCGGTCGGGGAACACAGACGACACCATCGCGCCAAACGCTGAGCAACATCGGGCTGGATCCTCCACGAGGACCAGCACAGAGTGGACGAGTTCTGGGCGGGCGGGTGATGGCCACAACGGAGAGGCGAGATGACCGTGCCCGTATCCGACGGGTACGCTTGCTCCATGGCCAAGCGCCAAGCCTTCGACCCCGTACAGGCATACCGGACGATGATGCGTATCCGGCTTGTCGAGGAAGCTCTCGTCAAGGCTTGGGCCGCCGGATACGTGCCCGGCGAGTACCACTCCGGCATCGGCGAGGAGGGGATCAACGCCGGTGTCGTCATGCATCTCAGCGATGAGGACGCCATGGCCCTCGACCATCGCGGGACCGGACCGCTCATTGCCCGTGGCGCCGACCCGCTTGCCCTGATGCTGGAGGTCATGGGCTCCGAAGAGGGGATGAACGCCGGACGGGCCGGTCACATGCATCTCATGGACCCGGAACTGCACGCTGCCGCCGATGGCATCGTGGGGTCGTCGGGACCGCTCGCAGTCGGCCACGCCATCGCCCTCCAACGCCTCCATCCCGGCCGGGTCGCCATCGCCTTCCACGGCGAAGCAGCCGCCAACCAGGGCATGATGATGGAGGCTTACAACCTCGCCGCCGCCTGGAAACTCCCTGTCGTCTTCGTTTGTAAGGACAACCGCTGGTCGATCACCACCGCATCGGCCGATGTCACCGGAGGCAACCTCGTTGCCCGCGCCGCCTCCTTCGGATTGGCCACGGCAGAGGCCCGTGGGGAGCGTGTCGACGAGGTCTATGCCGCCGCCGGCAAACTCATCAAGCGCGCCCGCAAGGGCCGCGGGCCCGGATTCCTCTTCGTCACCTGTCACCGCCCGGGCGGGCATTTCGAAGGGGATCCCATCGTCCGGATCACCAAGGACCCGATCACCCAGTCGGCCGACCTCGTCCGGGAACTGCGCACCGGTGTGCAGGGACGGGAACGTGGGGCTACCCGCGACACAATCCGGGGTGTCTCCGAGATCGTCGCCCGCAGCAGTCGAGCCATGCGCGACTGGACTGGGGTGGCAAGGAAGGACCCGCTCCGCCGCGCCCGCAAGGCAATTCCTGAGCCAACCGCCCGCTACATCGAAGGTACCGAGAGCGAAGCCATCGGCCGGGCGGCAGCAACGGCGCGACGGAAGACAGGGTCGCGATCGGCCTTCGCCCCGGACGGTGACCGCACATGACCAGGATGCTCTACGGCGAGGCGATCGACTACGGGCTCGGAGAGGCAATGGCCGCCGACCCGACAGTGGTTACGTGGGGTGAGGACGTCCGCCTCATCCACCGGCAGCTCCTCGCCCGCTTCGGCCCCGACCGTGTCCTCGACACCCCGATCAGCGAGGCTGCGTTCACCTATGCCGGGGTCGGGGCGGCAATGAGCGGGCTGCGCCCCGTCGTCGAGGTGATGCTCGTCGACTTCCTTGCCGCCGCTTGGTCGGCCGTGGTCAATGCCGGGTCGAAGTTCAACGACTTCTCCGGCGGCAAATGGCCTGTCCCTCTTGTCGTCCGAGCCCGGGTCGGTGGCTGGTACACAGACGGCGGCCAGCATGAGCAGACGCTGTGGGGTCAACTGGCTGCGGTGCCGGGAACGACCGTCGTGTGCCCGGCAACACCCGACGACGCCGCGGGGCTGATGCTGGGGGCGATCCAGCATGATGGGTTCGTCGTGTTTCTCGAGCACAAGCTGCTTTCGGAGCAGTTCCTCGACTATCTGGGCGGGAGTAGCCGTGACACCGTCGACTTCAGCGGTCTTCTCCCCGCTGCGGGAGCATCCGGAGAGGTTCCCGAGCCACTACGTCCGATACCGTTCGGAAAGGCACGAGTGCGCCGGGACGGATCCGACCTCGCCCTGATCAGTGTCGGTGTCGGTGTCCACCGCTGTCTCGAAGCGGCTGCCACCCTTAGCGACGAGGGAATCGACACGGCCGTACTGGACCTCCGCAGCATCGCTCCCCTCGACACCGCGGCCGTGGCTGATCTCGCCGCGCAGTGCGGGAGGGTCGTCGTGGTCGACGAGGATTACGTGCGTGGCGGGCTCAGCGGCGAGATCGCCGCCCTGCTGGCCGAAGCGGGAGTCCCAGCCCAATTCCGCCGTGTCGCCGTCGAAACCACGATCCCGTTCGCCCCCGCCCTCGAGCAGGCTGCCCTGCCGAACACCCAACGGATCCTCGCCGCTGGTCGAGAGCTCGCAACGCTGTAGCCGGCCGGCGACCGAATAAGCTACTGAGATTGCTCGACCCCAGGAGGCCCTGTTGAACCCCGATCTTCGCTCCCTCGCCGAGGACTACTGGCAGGACGAACTTGCTGCTAACCCGCTCGGGGCCCTGATGCTGGGCATCCACGACTACGACGAAGAGATGGACGACGCCTCCCGAGAGGCCGAGGACGATCGAATCGCCCAGCTCCGCGATTATGCGGCCAAGGCGGCGGCCTTCGACCCCGACACACTCACCGCGGATGACAAGGTCACTCGCGACGTGATGATCTTCGAAGCAGGCACCCGCGCCGACATCCTCGAGATGAGGGACGCGGAGCTGGAGGTCAACCATGCAGTCGGCTTCCAGGCGATGCTTCCGGTCCTGTTCCCACAGTTCCCGATCGACGAGCCCGAGCATGCCGCGGCCATGCTGGTCAAGTACCCGAAGTTCGGCACCCTCTTCAATCAGATGACTGACCGGCTGCGCTCCGGAGTGGCCAACAACCGCACACCCATGGCCAGCACAGTCGAGAAGGTGGTTGAGCAACTCGATGCGATCCTGGCGACATCGCCTGAAGAGAGCCCATTCCTCACCACCCGCAGCCCCGCTGCCTACAGCGACGACGAGACCGCTGCCTGGCGCGCTGAGCTGGTCAAGCTGGTGACCGCGGACATCTACCCCGCCATTCAGGGCTACCGCGACTACGTCGCAGACCATGTCCTGCCCGCCTCCCGAAGCGACGACACTCCCGGCATCTGTCATCTCGAGGGTGGTGACGAGTGGTATCGGCGGGCCATCAAGCGCCACACCTCGGTCGACATGAC
>JASJBC010000131.1 GCA_030066715.1 Acidimicrobiia bacterium | reverse complement strand
ATGGCCGGTCCGCTCGCCGACGGTGTATTCGAGCCGTTGCTGCAAGAAGGCGGAGCGCTCGCAGATACCGTCGGAGCAGTGATCGGCGTCGGCCCCGGGCGCGGCATTGCGTTCCTGTTCATCATCCTGGGAGGGTTGTCAATCGTGTTCACGCTCATCGCATACCTGTACCCGAGGTTGCGCAATCTCGAGGACGAGATCCCCGACTTCGACCAAGTCGACGAAGCTCCGGTCGCAGAGCCCAGTCCGGTCGTCACGTAGCCGGTTTCCACTGGCAAACCGGTTAGGTGGCCAACTCCTCTGCCGACAGTCCCTGCGGAGGCCGACGGTCTCGCGGGGGCGATAAAACGCAAAGAGGAGTTGCAAATCATGAAAGCGGCGTTGCAGTGGACGCGATCGCTCTCCTTCAAGATGTGGATCGTGCCCCTAGTCGCCGTGGTCGCCCTGGTGGGGAGTGCGATTTACGCGATGGGCAAGCAAGACGGCCTCGTCCAGACGAATCTCGAGTCGAAGACACGGGAGCACGTCGAGGTCGCAATGAGCGTGGTGGAGTACGCGTACTCACTGGAGACAAGTGGTGCCGTCACCCATGAAGAGGCCCAATCAGCGGCCCTGGGGGCAATCGAGGCGATGCGCTACGACGGTGACCAGTACTTCTGGATCAACGATCACACCCCGACCGTGATCATGCACGCGGCGAAGCCGGAACTGAACGGCGTCGACGTGTCGGGGACCGAGGACGCCAACGGTGTCAAGCTCTTTGTCGAGTTTGTCAACGTCGTCGAGGCAGACGGGGCCGGGTTTGTGTCCTACCTGTGGCCGAAGGCCGGCCAGGGCGAGCCCGAGGCCAAGATCTCCTACGTCGCCGGATTCGAGCCCTGGGGCTGGATCGTCGGTACCGGGATCTATGAGAGCGATGTTGCCGGACTGGTGTCTGCCGAGGTAAACGCCAACCGAACCGGGTTCATCCTGTTCGCCGGTATTGCCCTCTTGATCATCGGACCGCTCACGTGGCTCATCAGCCGTCGCATCACCAAGTCGATGAAGGAGATGTCCGAAACCGCCGATCGTCTCGCCACGAAGGACCTGGTCGAGCTGCGTGATGCCGCCGACGCCATCGCAGCCGGTGACCTCACGCGATCCGTTTCTGTCACCACAGATCGCATCGCGGTCAAGACCGAGGATGAGGTTGGCGCAACTCAGGCATCATTCAACGAGATGCTCGATCGCATGGCTGAGACCGGTGATGCGTTTGATCGTATGACCAGATCACTGCGCGGGCTCGTTCGGGATACGAGTTCCATCGCCGACGAGGTCGACGCCGGATCGGACGGGCTGGCCAGTGCGTCCGACGAGGGTGCCCGCGCCGCTGCCGAGGTGGCGACGTCGATCACCGATGTGGCAACGGCAGCATCGAGCAATGCCGAGATCAGCCGCGAGGTTGCCGACGCGGTGTCCGCCATCACCAGCGAGCTCGAGGCTGCGATGCCCGCTATCGCCGCCGTCGCCGAAGCGTCGCATGAGGCGGAGAGACGGACATCCGAAGGTGAGGACCGGGTCACTCAGGCCGTTGCGACGATGGACTCGATCACACAGTCGATTGGGCGCATCTCTGATCGCATCACGGCCATGGGCGAGCACTCCCAGAAGGTCGAGCAGATCGTCGACGTGATCCGTTCCATCGCCGATCAGACCAACCTGCTTGCGCTGAACGCGGCCATCGAGGCTGCACGCGCCGGCGAGCACGGCCGCGGGTTCTCCGTCGTCGCCAGCGAGGTCAAGTCGCTAGCCGAGGAGTCGGCAGCCAGTACCGATCAGATTGCCGGGATCGTGTCCCAAATCCAGGTCCTGCTTGCCGGGCTCGTCGCAGAGATGGGGTCGGGCCAGGAGGGAGTCGCCAAGGGTACCGAAGTCGTGGCTGCCGCCGGCGAAGCCTTTGCCTCGATCGCCTCCACGGTGCGCGATATCTCCGCTCGCTCCGCCGCGGTCGATTCGTCGACCCAGGGTATCCGTGCTGCCGCCGACACCATCGGCGCTCGGGCGGGCTCGCTAGTCGATGTTGCCGACGAGACGTCCAATACGTCCGAAACGGTGGCTGCCGCGGCCGAGGAGTCCGCAGCAACTTCCGAGGAAATCGGAGCCACCGCTGAGATGCTGTCTACGGCGGCGGCACGGCTTCAGGAGAATCTGGCGCAGTTCAGCGTCGACTGATTGGCAGACGACAGAGACGGCCGGAGGTGCATTTCCACCTCCGGCCGTCGTGTGCTTGCGGTGGGCGGTGATAGCGTTGCCCGATGCCGCTTCCTTCTCCAGACCGGGACGCAGCGATTGCTTTCGTGACCGGGCGACGCAACGCAGAGCCTCTGTTCGCCGAGGCACGCCGGCTGCGCGATGCCGGCAAGGGGCGGGTGGTCACCTACTCGCGCAAGGTCTTTGTACCCATCACCACGTTGTGTCGCGACACGTGCACCTACTGCACCTTTGCCAAGCCGCCCGGCGCCGGTGGAGAGTATCTGACCCCGGAAGACGCCATGGCGATAGTGACTGCCGGCGAGGCCCACGGCTGCACCGAAGCACTGCTCACGTTGGGAGACACACCGGAGGCACGCTGGCCCCAGGCGACAGAGTTCCTCGAGAGCCAGGGGGTCGCCTCGACCCTCGACTACGTCCGTCTGCTCAGCGAGCGGATCATCGCCGAGACGGCGCTGTTTCCTCATGCCAACCCTGGTGTCATGGACGATGCGGCCATCGCCGCCCTCCGCCCGAGCAACCCATCGATGGGGCTGATGCTCGAGAACATATCGCCACGTCTCATGGAGCCCGGCATGCCCCATCACAACTGTCCCGACAAGGACCCGGAGGTGCGAGTCGGCACGATCGCGGCGGCAGGCCGCAACCGGGTGCCGTTCACTACCGGGGTCCTGGTCGGCATCGGGGAGACGCCGGAAGAGGTGATCGACTCGCTGTTCGCCATCGCAGAGCTCCACGCCGAGCACGGCTCGATTCAGGAAGTGATAGTGCAGAACTTCCGGGCGAAGGCCGACACCAGGATGCGTCGCGACGCCGAACCGACGGTCCAGTATTTCGCCAGGGTTGTGGCAGCCGCACGCTGGATACTCGGTGGGGAGATGAACCTGCAGGTACCGCCCAACCTGACCGAGGACTTCGGCGTCTACCTCGATGCCGGGATCAACGACTGGGGCGGGGTGTCGCCGCTGACGATCGACTGGGTCAATCCCGAAGCGCCGTGGCCGCATCTGGACAAGCTGGCCGCAGTCACCAAGGCCGGCGGCTTCGAGCTCAGGCCGCGGCTGCCGGTGTATCCGGAGTATCTGGGACCGGACTGGGTCGATCCCGCACTGCTACCGCGACTGAACGATGCCGCCGACGAGGACGGCTACGCTCGCGTCCCCACTGCCACGAGGATCCGATGAAATGAGAGAGACCGTCACCTTCCTCAGGTTGCGTCCCACCGAGGTCGTGAACGAGCTGTGGGCGACGACCCGGCGCCGCGAAGGAACCACGGCGGCCGAGGTGCGGGGCTGGGACGCCGCGCAACGGTCCGCCGCCCTCAGCGGCGGGCTGGTTCCCGTGTCGATCGGGCCCAGCGAGGTCGAGCCGCTGGCCTGGGTTGCCGAGCCGGAACAGGCACTCGCCCTCGTCAAGCAGGGTGTGCCCGGTTGGCGGCTCACCGTGATCGACACCGACGATCGGGAGAAGGTGCTCGATGCCGTTGCTCGAAGCCGGGCTGCGTTTCTCCGCACCAGGCGGAGCAGGGTGCGCTCCGTCGCCAAGTTGACCGAACTGCCCGGGATCGAAACCCGGCTGTCGGTGTTTGCTGATTCGACCGATGAGGCGGCGCGGGCGGTCGGCAACGGAGCACGAGACCTGCTGCTCCGCGGCTGGGATTCGGTGGCGGTCGGTGAGCTGAGAGACCGGCTCACCGACTACCGGCTCGTCGAGCGCGGAGCGTTACCACCCGGAACCACTGTCGATGCCGCGAGGGACAGTCTCGAACCAGAGCTATTCACCGGCTACCTCGCCCAGGTGGACGGATCGGGCGCCATCCGGCCTCGCTACGCGTGGGCCCCGGGGATGGACGAGGAAGCTCCGATTCCGCCGCGTCGATTCTCGGCGCAGTGGGGAGATGTTGCGTGGACCGAGTCGAGCTACGAGCTCGATCTCGGTGCTCTCGATGCCGATATCGCCGGGATCCTTGGTCGCTCCCTGGAAGGCACTCCGCCGGCACGAGACGAGGTGGAGAGGCTCTTCCTAGCTCGGGGCAACGAGGTCGACGCCGTAGCCGCGGTGGCCGACCGGCTGCGCGCCCAGGTGAACGGCGATCTAGTGACCTACGTCGTCAATCGCAACATCAACTACACCAACCAATGCACCTTCAAGTGTGGCTTCTGCGCCTTCTCGAAGGGCCCGCGTTCCCTCAACTTGCGCGGCGAGCCGTACCTGATGGCGATCCCGCAGGTCGTGGAACGTGCGGTGGAAGCGTGGGGTCGCGGCGCCACCGAGGTGTGCCTCCAGGGAGGGATCCATCCGGAGTTCACCGGCGACTTCTACGTGAACCTCGTTGAGTCCATCAAGGAGTACGTGCCGGACATGCACATCCACGGCTTCACGCCGCTCGAGGTGTGGCAGG
This sequence comes from Acidimicrobiia bacterium, assembly GCA_030066715.1. Classification (GTDB taxonomy): domain Bacteria; phylum Actinomycetota; class Acidimicrobiia; order Spongiisociales; family UBA5794; genus JAAETI01. The sequence goes on along the minus strand of JASJBC010000131.1, from coordinate 5,639 downwards.
GGGCGGAGACCGCGGGTGTGTCCGTTCGTGACTTCCTGATCCGGCTTCGCGATGCCGGGTTGGGGACTCTGCCCGGTACAGCTGCCGAGATCCTCGACGACGACGTTCGGCTGCATCTCTGTGCGGACAAGATCCGCACGGCACAATGGGCAGATGTCATGGTCACCGCCCACGAACTGGGCCTGAAATCGACCGCCACGATCATGTTCGGCCACATCGACTCGCCCGCGTCATGGGCGAACCATTTCGAGGTGCTGCGCACTATTCAAAGGCGCACCGGAGGCATCACCGAGATCGTCCCGCTGCCGTTTGTGCACATGGGGGCGCCCATCTTCCTGCGCGGAGCCGCCCGGCCGGGGCCGACCTGGGACGAGGTGCTGTTGATGCACAGCGTGGCCCGCATCGCGTTCCACGGTCTAGTCGCCAACATCCAGGCCTCCTGGGTCAAGCTCGGGCTCGAGGCAGGCGGCCGGCTCCTCCAGGCCGGGTGCAACGACCTCGGCGGAACGCTCATGGACGAGACCATCTCCCGCGCCGCCGGTGCGGCTCACGGCACGTCGATGGAAGCGGCGGACATGGAGGCTCTCGCCCGTTCGATCGGGCGTACTCCCGCCAGACGAAACACCACCTACGACATCGTGGCGATGTCGCCGTCTGCCGACCAGTAGATCCGCCTAGCCCGACGCGATCCTGAAGCTCGCAAAGACAACGTCGGGGTCGATTGCCAACTCGCTGCCGATGCCGGTGGACATCGTTACGGTCCAGTCGAAATCGTCGGTGAGAACGCTGAAGTTGACCCCGGTCGAGCCGATGCTGGGCGCAGAGAACTCCATCCGGATGGCGTCACCGTCGGGATGGTCGACGACCTCGGCGGAGATGACCTCGGCCCCGAGCGATTCGAGCTGGGTGCGGCTCGCCGACAGGTAGAGATTCACCGGGGTCGACGTGGTCGGAAGCTTGAGGATGTTGAGGTTCTCGACGAACTCGTCGGTGGATCCCGTGGTATCGAAGGCGACCAGGACGCCGCCAAAGGAGAAGATCTGAGCTGCTTGCGTTTCGAAGCCATCGAGAACCTCGTCGGGCACTGCGGCAAACAGCTCGTCGTAGTCCAGTTCGTCAGGGCCAAATGCGATGTAGGAGTCGGGCAGCGCAACGGTGAATCCCTCGGTGAAACCGTCGTAAACGACGTAGCCATCCGGCGCATCGGGGGAGTCTCCGGGCACTCCGCGCACGTTTTCCGAATCACATGCGGTGCCGGCGAGGGCCAGAGCCACGACCAGAAGCCCAACTCGTCTCCGTCCCAATCGGAGCATCTAGCGGGCCTTCTCCTGCAGGGTCACTGCGGTTCCCGACATGGTGATCAGCATGCGGTTGCCCACCGGCGTGTACTGCATCGTCACCCCGATGACCGCGTGAGCGCCTCTTTCCACAGCTTCGTCGACGAGACCTTCGATGCCGACCTGACGGCCTTTCGCCAGGGTTGCGCCCACCTGGCGGAGATCCCCGCCGGGCGCCTCGACGGCAACCTCCGCGGTGACGACGCCGAGGTAAGTGTGGACATCCCAGTTGGCGAGTTCCTGGGTCGTCGTGACCACCGGGCGCCAGGTAGACCGTCCGTCGGCCGCGGTCACCCAACCCTGGGCAGATCGCTGCCACTCCGCACCCCAGCGGCGTCCGAGGCCGTAGTCGGCTTCCCGCACCGCAGGCATCGGGCCCGGAATGCGGTCGGCGTCGGGCCGGAGGTCGACCACGACGTGGGGGGAATCTGCGTCGTCCTCCGTCTCCGGGGTGGTTGCTCTGCGGGCCGCGGCCCATTCGCTGGCGGTGGGGTCGGTTCGGGTGGGTCGGCCCGATGTCGCGATCTGCTTGCCTGCCTCGATGCGCTTCTGCGCAACCGTCATGGCCTGGTCGAGTCGGGACCTCGCCTGGAATCGTTCATCGCCCGTGCTTCCGCCGCCCGATGGGGTCTCCCCGGACGCGGCAGGCGCCGCCCAGGTGCTTCCATCCGCCGGTGTTCCTGCAGGTCTGATAGGTTCCGCCAACTCGTTTACCCCCGTACCCGCAAATCAGAATACCCTGTGATCGTGCGAATCAACGTAATCACCATCTTTCCCGAATTCTTTAGCTCCCCATTGCAGGTCAGTCTCGTCGGGAAGGCACAGGACGACGGTCTCCTCTCTATCGACCTGGTGGATCTACGAGCATTTGGTAAAGGATTCCACAGACAGGTGGACGATGCCCCGTTCGGGGGCGGACCGGGCATGGTGATGATGGTCGAACCGCTCGATCAGGCGCTGGCTCCTTTTGCCAAGAGCCGTCGTGTTCTGCTTGCGGCGGCGGGAAAACCGCTGACCCAAAATCGGTTGGATGATTGGGCCGGATTGGAGGAGTTGACCCTGATTTGCGGCCGTTACGAGGGGGTAGATCAGCGTGTAGCCGACAATCTGGTCGACGAGGAGATATCGCTGGGGGACTACGTGCTTCTCGGTGGTGAGGTGGGTGCCCTGGCGATCATCGAGGGTGTGACCCGGCTGCTTCCGGGCGTCGTGGGCAACCCGGACTCGATCGCCACGGAGAGCTTCCGTGCCGGGCTGCTCGAGGAGCCGCAGTACACGCGGCCTGCGGAGTACAAGGGCTGGCCGGTACCTGAAATCCTCTTGTCCGGCGACCACGGCAAAGTGGAGGAGTGGCGGCACGAGCAGAGGTTGCGGCGCACTGAGGAGCGACGGCCCGATCTTCTTGCTCCCCCCGATGGTTAGCGCAAACTGAATACCTGGTCTAGAATCCCGGCTTCGAGTTTTCCTTTTCCCTCATTCGGAGGACCCCGTGAATACGGTCGATCAAATCGAGTCCGCATACTTGCGCGACGACGTACCGGACTTTGCCCCCGGCGACACCGTGCGTGTGAACGTGCGCGTGGTCGAGGGCGGCCGTGAGCGTATCCAGATCTTCGAGGGCGTAGTGATCGCCCGCAACGGTGGGGGTGCGCGCGCCTCTTTCACCGTTCGCAAGCTGAGCTTCGGCGTTGGTGTCGAGCGGATCTTCCCGCTGCACGCGCCCATCATCCAGTCCATCGAGGTCGTTCGCCGCGGCGATGTGCGTCGCGCCAAGCTCTACTACCTTCGTGACCGGGTCGGCAAGGCCGCCCGCATCAAGGAGAAGCGGGACTAGCACCCGTCTATGAGCGAACTACCCGGGGACTCGCTGCTGCCCCCCGACGATGACGCGCCCGGGGACGATGTTCTGATGGAGGACCCGCCGGCCGACGAGGACGAGCCACGGCATTCTGAAGCCCTGGCATTCCTCAAAGAGTTGCCTTTCCTCATCGTGGGCGCACTCGTTGTCGCGGTCCTGGTCAAGTCTTTCCTCATCCAGGTGTTCTGGATCCCGTCCGGTTCGATGGAGGACACGCTCGAGATCGGCGACCGCGTGATAGTCAACAAGGTGTCCTATCGGTTCGGCGACCCCGGCCGCGGCGACATCGTCGTCTTCGAGCCCGAGACCTTCGAAGAGGAATCCATCCCTACCAAGATCTCGCGAAACCTGTTGGAGTCGATTGGTCTTCGCACGCCCGAGTCGGATCTGATCAAGCGCGTCATCGGCCTCCCGGGGGAGACCGTTGAGATCCGCAACAACACAGTGTTTGTCGACGGGAGTCCGCTCGACGAGCCCTATCTCCCGATCGGGCTCTCGATGCGGGACGAAGGCCCGTGGGAAGTGCCCGACGATCACTACTTCGTCATGGGTGACAACAGGAACAGCAGCAACGACAGTCGTCGGTTTGGTGCGATCGATCGGGACCGGATCGTGGGCCGGGCGTTCTCGGTGGTCTGGCCGCCAAGCCGCTGGGGTGGCCTCTGAGCTACCTCGACGAAACGGCGCTGCTCCGTGGCGCCAGAGAGTTGGCCGCGGCCGACCCCCGGCTGCGGAGACTGTACGAGAGCAACGGTGCCCCACCGCTGTGGGAGCGTGAGGGAGGGTTCGCGACCCTGGTCAAGATCGTGCTCGAGCAGCAGGTCTCTCTCGACAGTGCGGCCGCCGCCTTTCGTAACCTCGAGGCAGCGCTGGGGACGGTTGCCCCGGAGCGGTTTCTCACTCTGGACGATGCCGAGCTGAAGAGGATCGGTTTCAGCAGGCAGAAGGCCGGCTACTGCCGCGGTCTCGCCGCGGGGATCATCGACGGTTCCGTCGACCTCGCTGCTCTGGACGGCATGGATGACGCTGCGGCCCGCGCCGCGCTGACGGCGATACGCGGGATCGGGCCGTGGACTGCGGATGTCTACTTGCTGTTCGCCCTCCGCCGCCCGGACGTGTGGCCGATGGGGGATCGGGCGCTCGTGGTCTCGATGGCTGAGAACCTCCCGCTCGACGAAGTTCCCGGATACGACGAGGCGGCAGAGATTGCCCTGGCCTGGGGTCCGTGGCGATCCGTCGCCGCCCGGATGTTGTGGCAGGCGTATCTAGCGGCACGCGGTAGAAGTCTGATGTGATCTCCCGGCCGGCAGAGATCTGTCATGGCTATCTCGCATACTCACTCTGAGTGGTGTCGCAAAAGAAGAACTCACCTACCGGCTCACAACCGCTTAGTATGCGCTTCCGCTTCAAGGAGCAACAGGAGAGGCAATGGGCGAGGAAGACCTCGAGCGTTACGAAACAGATGTAGAGCTACGCATCTACAAGGAGTACCGCGACGTGCTCCCGCTGTTCCGCTACGTCATCGAGACCGAGCGCCGCTTCTACCTGGCGAATGAAGTCGAGTTGCATACCCGCCGCTCCGAAGGGTCGGTCTACTTCGAGTTGGAGTTGAACGACGCATGGGTATGGGACATGTACCGGCCGGCCCGATTCGTCAAGAGCGTCAGGGTCATGACGTTCCGCGACGTCAACATCGAGGAACTCGAGCCGACCTCGGCTCTCTAGGCGAGTCAATAGCCGCCAGATTCCTCGAGGGCCGTGGAGTCATCGTTCTCGCACGCAACGTACGGGTTGGCCGCGGCGAGATCGATCTCCTGGTGTCGATCGCCGGGCAGAAAGCTGCGGTCGAAGTGAAGACCGCGTCGGGGGTGGGTGATCCGAGCGACCACTTCGACGACCGCAAGCAGCGGCAGGTGCGCATGCTGGCGGCGCAGCGAGGCATCGCCCGGGTCGACTACATCGGTGTCCGTGTCTCAGCGCGCGGCGCGACCGTTCATTGGCTGCCCCGAGTCTGCTGAGTAGCCGGCGCGCCGCATCTCCTTGAACCAGCAACCGCGATGCCAGTGCCGGCGCAGATCCGGCGCGTGCTCGGGGATGACAACGAGGTGCCCGGTTCCGGAGACGATGTCGCCACTGCACCCGGGGCAGGAATACACCTTGCGTGCCTGGTACGGCTGGATGGGCTTGACCACGAGCGGCCCGAGCGGCGAGTCCTCCACGGCTATCCACCCAGCAGGGCCCAGAGCACGACGAGCAGCGTGATCACGACGAATACGATCACGACAATCACGTCGACACGGGTCTTCTCTTGCTGGCGGAACGGATTGAAACCCACGGCACGGCAGCGTAGCTGCTCTGTATTGTCTAGCCGATGAACCACCCCCCGTTTGTCCACACCCGCGATGACGGCTCGATCCGCTGGCTGACCCTCCGCCAGCCGGAAC
>JASJBC010000138.1 GCA_030066715.1 Acidimicrobiia bacterium | reverse complement strand
CCTCGCTCCTCGACACCGATCGACACGGTGGAGCCGCCATGGCGAAGTGCATTGACAATCAGATTCCATAGGATCTGCTCGACGCGACCCTTGTCAGCCCGCGCTGTGGCTTCCACGACGGCCGACACATCGACCACCGCTCCGTGATCGCGTGTTATCCGCGAAGAAGCCCGCACCACGTGGGCGATAGTCTCCCCGATCGGGACTATCTCAGACTTGACCGAGAGTTGCTCCAGATCGGCCCGCGCAGCCACCAGGAGGTCCTCGACGATGTTGCTCAACGATGTTGACTCCGACGCCAGGATCTCCAGCATCTCCGCAGGCTCTTCGCCCACCTCACCCAACGAACCGGGAAGTTCCGACAGGAACCCCACTACCGCCGTGAGCGGAGTCCGCAGCTCGTGTGAGACAGTGGCAATGAAGTCGTTCTTCGCCCTGACTTGCTCGCGAAGCAGCTTCTCCAGCTCGACGTGCGACGTGACGTCGAGGAGCTGCACGATGGCAAAGTCGGTGTCCGATTGCGGTTCTGATGGACGCTGCACGTGCAGTCGGAGAGACTTCCTCGTGCCTGCTGCCGTCGTTACGTCGATCTCGGCAGGCTCGTCGCTGCCGTCCGATGCGAAAAGGTCTGCGACGCTTCCGAGTTCGCCGTCGAGGATGCTGGTCCAGGGCGTTCCCACGGGAAGCGGGTCCGCGTAGCCGGCGAGCGCTGCAAAGGCCCGGTTAGCCCTGATGATCTCACCGGTCGCGGCAACGAGGGCCATGCCGATCGGGGCCGAGTCGAAGACTGTGAGAAAGCGGGCCTCCGCACGAGCGGCGCTCTCCCGCGCCAGACGGCTCTCCGTGAGGTCTTCGACGAGACCCTCGAAGCCCAGGATCTCACCTTCCGCATCCTCGACCACGCTGAAGGACACCCGCACCCACAGATCACCGCCATCGCTACACCGCAGCGTCGTCTCTCCCGAGCCGCCGGAACGGATAATCCGGGTCACCCTTTCGCTCTCGTCCTGATCGGCGAGCAGATCCGAGAAGCTGCCGCCGGCAACGTCACCGATCGCCTCGTAGCCCAGCATCCGGGTAAGCCGACGGTTGGCCGCGATCAGGCCACCCTGTGCGGACAGACGGACGAGACCGATCGAGACACCGTCGTAGAGGACCTCGAACCTCGCCACAAACCGTGAGTTCTCTCGCCGCAGCAGGACAATGAGCGCCAACCCAAGCACGGCGCCAACCGACACGGCTACCAAGCCCCGCCAGATACCGCTGACAGAGCCGAATCGGACGACGAACGAGGCAACACCGAGCGCGGTCAGCCCGCCGAACACGAGCGAGAAGGTGCGCAGCTGGCCGTCGGGAAGGCTGAACGACCCCATCATTCCCACTACGAAGAGCGGAGTGAGCAGCGAAACCGCAATGAAGAGGTCGGCGGACATCATCCGCGCAACGATCACAACGAGCATTGCGATCAACGGGAACAAGGTACGAGGAAACTCGCGGCGAGACTCCTGCCAGCTGACAGCTCCCAAGGCGACGGCTGCGACGAGGAAGAGCCAGTCGCTCCCGGAGCCCGAGTCATAGACGAGATGGAGAAAGGCGACGAGAGCGGCGGCGGCGACTGCGCCAACGGTCACCGTGCGGAGGACCAGCTTGGAGACGATCACCTGCAGCGCGCGGGAACCGGCACGCGGGTTCGCGAAGTAGTGCGAGCTTTCAGCCTGAGCGGGCGCCATGGATCTTCATCGGCACCGTACAAGGGCGCTGAAGAGCCAATCGTGGCGTCGTTCCGGGGCTCAGCCCGCCTCTGAAGCTTCTACGGCCCGCTGCTCCGCCGCCTTGAGTTCCTCGGCGAGACGCAACGCCTCCTCGCGCCCGCCTTCAGTGGTCTCGGCACGGTCGGTGAGCAGCGTCACCGTGTTGGCATAGATCTGGAGAAAGCCACCGTGGATCCCGATGGTCGTGACCTCGTCGTCGGCATCGGTGATCTGTACCGGGCCGGTGGCCAGCGCCGCCATCGTCGGTTCGTGGTCGGCGAGGATGCCGATATCGCCTTCGGTGGTCCGCGCCGACACCATTTGGGCGGCACCAGACCAGATGATGTCCTCGGGCGTCACAACATCGACGTGGAACAGCTTGCCGGCCATTGTCAGGCCTCCATCTCCTTGGCCCTGCGCATCGCATCTTCGGCACCACCGACCATGTAAAACGCCTGCTCCGGCAGATGGTCGAGATCACCGTTGACGAGCATCGAGAACGACTCGATGGTCTCCTCGAGCGGCGTGTTGACGCCGGGCTGGCCGGTGAAGGCCTCTGCGACGAACATCGGCTGGGACAGGAAGCGCTGAATCCGGCGGGCACGGCCCACGATCAACTTGTCCTCCTCGGACAACTCATCGATGCCGAGAATGGCGATGATGTCCTGCAGATCCTGATACCGCTGGAGAATCTGCTGCACCTCGGTCGCCACGTTGTAGTGCTTCTCACCAACGATCTGCGGATCGAGCGCACGAGAACCCGAGTCGAGCGGATCCACGGCCGGGTAGATGCCGAGGGCGGTGAGTGGACGGCTCAGCACGGTTGTCGCGTCGAGGTGAGCGAACGCGGTGTGCGGCGCCGGGTCGGTGATGTCATCAGCAGGCACGTAAATGGCCTGGAGCGACGTGATCGAGCGCCCCTTCAGCGAGGTGATGCGCTCCTGCAGCACGCCCATCTCACCGGCCAGGGTCGGCTGGTAGCCGACGGCCGATGGCATACGACCGAGAAGGGTCGACACCTCGGAACCCGCCTGCGTGAAACGGAAGATGTTGTCGATGAACAGCAGCACGTCCTGCCGCTGCACGTCGCGGAAGTACTCGGCCATGGTCAGCGCCGAAAGAGCAACACGAAGACGCACGCCCGGAGGCTCGTCCATCTGGCCGAACACGAGCGCGGCCTTCTCGAGAACGCCGGATTCGGTCATCTCCAGGAAGAGGTCGTTGCCCTCGCGGGTGCGCTCGCCGACACCGGCGAACACAGACACACCACCGTGCTGGGTGGCGACCCGGTTGATCATCTCCTGGATCAACACCGTCTTGCCGACACCGGCACCACCGAACAGGCCGATCTTGCCACCCTCGAGATACGGGCTGATGAGATCGAGAACCTTGATGCCGGTCTCGAAGACCTTCTTCTGTGGTTCGACATCTTCGAAGGCAGGGGCGTCACGATGGATCGGCCACCAATCGCCGGTGAACTCCAGGTCGGGTGCGTCGAGGGCATCGCCCCAGACATTGAAGATGTGACCAAGCGTCTGATCGCCGACGGGGACGGTGATCGGAACGCCGGTATTGCGCACGGTGGCACCACGAACGAGACCGTCGGTCGGGGCGAGCGCGACGGCGCGAACTGTGTTGTGCCCGAGGTGCTGTGCGACCTCGCACTTGACGGTCTTGGTTTCTCCGCCGATTTCGAAGTCGACTTCGAGGGCATAGAGGATCTCCGGCATGGCATCGCTCGGAAACTCCACGTCAACGACCGGTCCGGCCACCTTGACGATCCGCCCCGTTGGAAGTGCGGTGGTTGTGGTCACTGTCTCTCCGTCCTTTACCTATCCACCGGCGAGCGCTTCTGCGCCACCGACGATTTCAGATATCTCAGTTGTGATCTCGGCCTGACGGGCCTGGTTCGCTTCGCGGGTGAGCAGGCGCACGAGTTCCTCGGCGTTCTCGGTTGCCGCCTTCATTGCCCGACGCCGGGCAGCGTGCTCCGACGCCGAAGCCTCGAGGAGCATGCCGAATATGGTGCCTTCGAGGTAGCGCGGCAGCAGCCGGGCCAGAATCGCCTCAGCCGAAGGCTCGAAGGTGTACGCCACGGAGGCCTCTCCCCCGTCATCCGACGGCGGCGGCTCGATGGGCAGCACCTGCCATTGCACCGGCTTCTGCGTCAATGCCGAGACGTACCGGGTGGTGAACACCTCGAAGGAGTCGACCCGCTCGGTTTCGTACTCCTCCAGGAGGGCGTTGCCGATCATGCGGGCGTCTCCGTAACCCGGCGTGTCGGTGACCCCCAGCCAGGCGTGCTCGATCTCGAAGTTGCGATACGCAAAGTAGGCCTTGGCCTTCTCCCCAACCGTGTAGAGCCGCATGTCGGTTCCGTGCTCGCGCAGGTCGAGAATGCGGTGCTCGGCCATCCTGATGACGCTCGAGTTGTACCCACCGGCCAAACCGCGGTCCGAGCTGACCACGACTATGCCTGCAGTCTTGACCGGCCGGCTCTCCAGGAGTGGGTGGGAGATACTGCCGGTCCCGGCGCCGAGATTGCGAATGACCTCGTTCATCTTGTTCGTGTACGGCTGATTCTCGGCAACACGAACGCGAGCCTTGGCGATCCGCGACGTGGCGATGAGCTCCATCGCCCGCGTGATCTTCATCGTCGACTCGACGCTCTTGATGCGCCGCCTGATCTGCCGTACTTCGGCGGAAGCCACTAGCCCTCCCGAGACGCCTTGTAGTCGTCAATCGCCGCCACCAGGCCCTCCGGCAGCTCACCGGTGTCCCGGATCTCGTTGAGCAGGCCCGAGTAGCGGGCTCGCACAAACTCGAGGAGGCCTTCCTCGAACTCCCGGATCTCCGTGACGGGCACGTCGTCCATGTGACCCTCGGTCACCGCGTATATCGAGACGACCTGCTCCTGCACGGGCAACGGTGCGTACTGGCCCTGCTTGAGGACCTCCACGACCCGCGAGCCGCGTTCCAGCTGTGCCAGCGATGCGGCATCCAACTCCGAGCCGAACTCGGCAAAGGCCTCGAGTTCGCGGAACTGGGCCAGGTTGAGGCGCAGTGGGCCCGCAACCTTGCGCATGGCCTTCACCTGGGCGGCACCACCGACACGGGACACCGAAATGCCGGCGTTGATGGCCGGACGGATGCCCGAGTAGAACAGGTCGGACTCGAGGAAGATCTGCCCGTCGGTGATCGAGATGACGTTGGTCGGGATATACGCCGACACGTCGTTCGCCTTCGTCTCGATGACGGGCAGACCCGTCAGCGAGCCACCACCGAGCTCATCGCTCAGCTTGGCGCACCTCTCGAGGAGGCGGCTATGCAGGTAGAAGACGTCGCCGGGGTAGGCCTCACGGCCGGGGGGACGACGCAACAGCAGCGAGATCTCGCGATAGGCAACGGCCTGCTTGGAGAGATCGTCGAAGATCACCAAGGCGTGCTCTCCGTTGTACATCCAATGCTGACCAATGGCAGAGCCTGCGTACGGCGCATACATCTGCAGGGCGGCAGCGCTCGACGCCGGAGCAGCCACGACCACGGTGTACTCCATGGCGCCGGCGGCTTCGAGAGCATCTGCGACCTCGGCGACGGTGGACGCCTTCTGACCGATGGCCACGTAGATGCACTTAACGCCCAGACCCCGCTGGTTGATGATCGTGTCGACGAGAATCGCCGTCTTGCCCGTCTGCCGGTCGCCGATGATGAGCTGACGCTGACCACGGCCGATCGGTGTCATCGAGTCGATGGCCTTGATCCCGGTTTGGAGCGGCTCGTTCACAGGCTGCCGTTCGACGACGGAAGGAGCCTGCGTTTCGAGAAGACGTGTCTCGGTGAACTCGACCGGGCCCTTCCCGTCCACCGGGTTGCCAAGCGGGTCGATTACCCGGCCCAGGAGGCCGTCACCGACAGGCACCGACAGCACTCGACCGGTGGAACGCACCTCGGCGCCCTCTTCGATCCTCGATGCATCACCCATGATGACGCAGCCGATTGAATCCTCGTCCAAGTTGAGGGCCACACCGGTCAGACCGCCGGGGAACTCCAACAACTCGGATGTCATGACGTTGGGAAGACCCACCACACGAGCAACGCCGTCACCGACTGAATCTACGTAGCCGACAGTCTCGGCCTCGACGGATGGAGACCACCCTTCGAGGTTGCGCCGGAGTGCCCCGGTGATGTCTTCGGGAGTCAGGGTTAGATCAGCCATTAGCTATGCCCACGCCTCTCGCAATTCCAGGAGTCGGCTCCGCACCGACCCGTCAAACAAAGTGTCTTCAACTTGAGCTACCAGCCCACCGATCACCTCAGGATCGACCGTGACGTGAAGCTTGACTCTCTTCCCGGTCACCTCGGAAAGCCGCGCCGTCAGCCGCTCCTGTGTCGCCGCGTCGAGTTCAATCGCGCTGGTGACATCGGCGACGACCTCGCCCTCCGCTTCAGCGGCGAGTTGCATCATCCGCTTGGTGATGGCAGAGAAGTCATCGATCCGCCCGACCCCTATGAGCATGTTGACGAGCGAGACAGTGACGCCCGACGCCCGCTTCCCGATGAGATCAGACACGACTGCCTGCTTCTTCTCGAACGGGATCAGCGGATCGCTCAAAGAGCCCTTGAGTTCCTCGGATTCCCCGAAAGCCCTGGCGACGGCAAACAGCTCGTCGGCCAGACGATCGGGATCACCCTCGGCACCGACGACGTCGAGCATCGCCCGGGCGTAACCATCAACGTGGCTGGTGACCATGATCAGCCCTCGCTGTCCAGCTCGTCGATGAACTGGTCGACGAGTGACTGCTGCGCTTCGCGATCCAGGTTCTGACCGACCAGCTTCTCAGCCACATCGATCGAGAGTCCCGCAACCTCGCGTCTCATGGCAGACACAGCTCGCTCTCGCTCGGCGTCGATCTCTTGATCTGCTCGAGCCTTGATCTCGTCGGCTTCGGTTTCGGCACGAGAGACGATGTCGGCGCGGGCCGACTCGCCTGCCTGGCGAGCGTCCTCGACAATCCTCGTCGCTTCGTCGCGGGCACCGGCAATAGAGGCCTCATAGTCTGCCTTCAACGATGCCGCCTCTTGCTTCTCGGCTTCAGCTGCTTCGAGATCGGCCTTGATCGTGTTCTGGCGGTTCTCGATCAGCTCGTTGAAAGCCGGGACTGCGTACTTCCAGAAGAAGAAGAACACAATCGCAAAGGCGATGATGGCAGCGCCGACCTCGCGCAGATCAGGGAGTAGCAGATCAGCACCGCTGGCCTCGTCCTCAGCCGCAAGCAGGAGACTTGCGAAAAACATCGATTTCCTCCTCTAGCCGGCTGCGATGAAGTACAGCACGAAGCCGATGAGGGCGAGCGCCTCGGTGAAGGCGATACCCAGGAACATGGTGGTTCTCACCATGCCGGCGGCCTCGGGCTGGCGGGCCATTGCCTGCACGGCGTTGCCGGCAACGATGCCGATGCCAACGCCGGGGCCAATTGCCGCGAGACCGTAACCGATCAGAGCCAACGAGCCGGAGATATCACCGGTGAGACCGGCGCCTACCTCATCGACCGCCATGATCAGAGCGTCCATTCCGTCTTTTCCTTTCCTAAGTGCCTGTCGGGCGTATGTACGAAACCAACTGGTGAGCTCTCAGTGCGCCGACGCATCTCAATGCGCCTCGACCTCGACCGAGGTCTGGATGTACACAGCTGAGAGCAGAGTGAAGATATATGCCTGGAGGATTGCCACGAGGATCTCAAATACGTAGATGAACAGTGCCAGGCCGGCCCAGAGGAAGCCCCACATCCCGTTCAAGTTGCCCGTCGGCAGGGAGGCGAGGAACACCCAGGACGACAGCAGCATGAGGGCCAGCATCACGTGACCGGCCGCCAAGTTGGCAAAAAGTCGAACAGCCAGCGAGAACGGGCGCACCAGGAGGACCGAGACGAACTCGATCAACCCCACGAGCGGCTTGAGCGCCACGGGGACGCCGGGGGGCCAGAGGAGGTGCCCGAAGTATCCGCCGAAGCCCTGCGCCCTGATCCCTGCCACGACGAAGAGGACCCAGGTAATCAGCGCCAGGAAGATCGGAAGACCGATACGGGAGGTGATCGGGAACAACGTCAGCGGGAATACCTCCATCAGGTTTCCGACCAGGATGAAGAAGAAGAGCGAAGCGAGGTAGGGGAAGTACTTCAACCCATGCTTTGGGCCGATGATGCCGACTGCGATCTCGTCTCGCACGAAGCCAAGGGCCATCTCACCAAAAGCCTGCAACTTGCCCGGGATAAGCGACCGCTTGCGGAATGCAGCCCAGAAGAACCAAACGACGAGCAGCGCAGCGACGATATTGAGAATCATCGTCCGGTTGATCCCGCCGATGAACGGCAACTCGAACAGCTCGTTGACCGTCTCCGGGGTACATATGATCTGTTCTTCCGGATCGCAAGCCGATGCTGCGAAGATCAGCTCCACTCCAACTCCTTTGTTTCCCCTCGGGCCACCGCCACGGTCTCCCACGACAACAGCACGAGGTAGCTCACAACAGCTGAGATTCCCATTGCGAGCCGGTCTACGTCAACTACCTGTGCGATAAGCAACATCACCAGCACGATGAGCATCAATCGCAGGAAAAAACCGCCTAGCGCGGCGGCATGATAGAGCTTCAGCGATACGGCTGCAGCCTTTGACAGGAGGAAGCCGGCAAGGACGAAATTGCCGGCGACAATCACCACTCCCAGGGCGGCTCCGACCGCACCTTCGCCACCCCGCCACAAGGCGAAGATGAGGATCAGCGGCGGCGCAACCCACAGCGCGCGTCTGGCTGTTGCCAGCCCGATCTTGACCTCGATATCGGCAGGGCCGGGAGCCCTTTCGTATCCGGTAGCGATCTCGCCGCCATCAGGAGCCACGTCGCCGCTCCTCTGCCATCTCCTCGAGCACCGCCGAGCTGCGCCACAGCTTGTAGAAGCCGGCAACGAAACCCGTCACTACGAACACGATGATGAAAACCGGGCGCGTGTCGAACACCCAATCGAGGGCTACACCCAGCACGAGACCCGCAATCACCGACGAGATGAAGTCAACGCTCGGTGAGAAGCCACCGGTCACTGCCTCACGGTCGGGAGTGGGACCACTACGGTCGTTTGTCATGCTGGTCTCACCGGGTTCAGGCGACGGACGGGGGCGCACCTCACGCGCAAGGGCCACCTTAATCTCATGGGGAGGGTTTCCGTGCCTCGGCTAAACGTGGCCGCTGAAATCCTCGGGGTAGGACGGGAACGCGTCCGCAAGCTCACGCACTTGGTCGGTGTACAGCGTCACCGAATAGGGGTCGATACGCTTGCGCAGCAGTTCGACGATGAGCTTGCCCAACAGAACCATCTGCTCCTGCATCATCCCTGCCGAGGTGACCGACGGGGTTCCCAGCCGAAGCCCGCTCGTGACGAACGGTGACCGCGGATCGAAGGGAATCGTGTTGCGATTCAGGGTGACCCCGTGCTGGTCGAGGAACTGGGAGGCTTCCTTCCCCGTGAGGTCCGGATCGATCGAGCGGAGATCGACGAGGAACATGTGGTTCTCGGTGCCGCCACTGACAACACGCAGCCCCTCATCGTCCATGGCGCCGGCCAGGACCTTTGCGTTCCGCACGATCTGGTTGGCATAGGTCTTGAAGTCGGCTCTACCGGCAAGCTCGAAACACAGAGCCTTGGCCGCGATCTGGTTGTTGATGGGACCGCCCTGGGCGAACGGGAACACCGCCTTGTCGATCTTCTTGGCGAACTCTTCACGGCTCAAGATCACGCCGCCGCGGGGGCCGCGCAGCGCCTTGTGCGTGGTTGCGGTGACGATGTCGGCGTGAGGCACCGGATTGGGATGGGCGGAACCGGCGATGAGACCGATGATGTGGGCAGCATCGACCAGGAAGACCGCGCCGACTTCGTCGGCAATCATGCGGAAAGCGCCCCAGTCGATGAACTGTGAGTACGCGGTGTAGCCCGCAACGATCATCTGGGGCCGATGCTCGAGCGCAAGCTCACGCACCTTGTCGAGATCGATCTGCTCCGTCTTCTCGTCCACCCCGTAGGCGACGAAATTGAACAGCTTCCCCGAGAAGTTGACGGGCGAGCCGTGGGTGAGGTGACCACCCTGGTCAAGGCTCATGCCGAGGATGGTGTCGCCTGGTTCGAGCATCGCGTTGTAGGCAGCCAGGTTGGCCTGAGAACCGCTGTGTGGTTGCACGTTGGCGTGCTCGGCGCCAAACAGCTTCTTGGCCCGAGCGATGGCCAGGTTCTCCACCTCGTCGATGACGGCGCAGCCCTCGTAGTAGCGGCGACCCGGGTAGCCCTCGGAGTACTTGTTGG
>JASJBC010000117.1 GCA_030066715.1 Acidimicrobiia bacterium | reverse complement strand
GGGGAGCCTCGGTGGTTGTGGTCGTCGTCGGAGCCCTGTCTGCCTCGAGCGCTTCCGGGGACGGTCCGCTGCCACAGGCACCGAGCACTAGGGCAAGAATCACGGTCAGCATGACCCAGCGAGTTCGCACGTTTCTCCTCGGAGTCGTCGGGCCGAGCATTGTAGTGCGCAATCCCGGTTGAGTGTCATTGCTGGGTCGGTGCCGGCTCCCAACGAACGACGTCTGCCCAACCATCGTTGGTGCGCTGCAGGGTCGTCACCGAGCAGTGTGTGGGCTTGTTGGCGTGGAAGACTTCTGGCGTTCTGCCGACGAGACGATTGTGGGCGGCGTGCAGGGAATCCTCGTGTGACACGAACGCCACGTCGCCGTCGGCACCCGCGACGTGTTCGGCCACCGCCGCTGTGAAGCGATCAGCGACCAGATCGATCGACTCGTCGCAGAACGGCAGGTGGCGCGGGTCCGCCAGATAGGCCTCTAGCTCACCGGGAAACACCGTGGGGAGTTGAGACCAGGTCGCCCCGCGCCAGCGCACAGCGAGGAACCATTCGGTCAACCGCACATCGGTCGTTGTCCTGGCCCCGGTGGCGGCGGCGATCAAGCCGGCCGTCTCGACGGCACGGTCCAGAGGCGACGAAACGATCAAGGTCGGCGGGTTGGGTGCGAGATACCGGCCGGCGGCCTTCGCTTGTTGCCGGCCATGTGGAGACAGCACGAACCCCGGGATGTCGCCGTACACGATATCCCCAGGGTTTTCGACCTCCCCGTGCCGGATCAGATGGATGTGCATCACCTGAGTATCCCACGGAGCTACGGTGGCGAGATGGAACGGTTTGCCGAGCGCTTTCTGCACGTCGACATGGATGCGTTCTTTGTCGAGGTGGAGCGGCGCCGGGATCCGAGTCTCGTCGGAAAGCCGGTCGTCGTCGGCGGCCTGGGTCGGCGCGGCGTCGTCGCCTCGGCGTCCTACGAGGCAAGAGCCCGAGGCGTTCATTCCGCGATGCCGATGGGCGAGGCGCGGCGGCTCTGCCCGCATGCTCGCTTCATCCCGCCGAGCCATGGTGCATACGGTGCGGTCTCCGCCGAGGTCTTTGCCGTTTTCCGCTCGTTTACCCCCCTGGTCGAGGGGCTTTCGGTCGACGAGGCTTTCCTCGATATCGCCGGGTTACGGCTGCACCACGAGAGCCCGGACGCCGTCGGTGCGGCGCTGCGGGCTCGCATCAGGGACGAGGTGGGGCTGCCCGCCTCGGTTGGCATCTCCGCAGTGAAGTTCATCTCCAAACTCGCCTCCGATGCCGCGAAGCCCGACGGCCAACTCGTCGTCGCGGCGGGTAGCGAACTCGATTTCCTGCACCCAATGCCGGTCCGTCGCCTGTGGGGTGTAGGCGAGGCAAC
The DNA here is from genome assembly GCA_030066715.1 of Acidimicrobiia bacterium. Classification (GTDB taxonomy): domain Bacteria; phylum Actinomycetota; class Acidimicrobiia; order Spongiisociales; family UBA5794; genus JAAETI01. The sequence goes on along the minus strand of JASJBC010000117.1, from coordinate 7,990 downwards.
ACGAGTCACTCTGGAGACGCTTGGAGTGAAGACCGTTGGTGATCTCGCCGGCGTTCCCGAGCCGCTCCTGGTGAAGAGGATCGGGCCGAGCCTCGCCCGCCATCTGAGCCAACTGGCCGCCGCCATCGATCCGAGAGAGGTCGAGCCCGACAGCAAGACCAAGTCGATATCGGTCGAGGAGACCTACGACCATGATCTCGAGTCGGACGGAGATATCGAGCGGAACATGCTCCGGCTGTGTGACCGGCTGGCTTCCCGGCTGCACCGGGCCGGCTACGTGGGCCGGGTGGTCACCGTCAAGGTGCGCTTTGCCAGCTTTGAGACCTTCACCCGCTCGGAGACCGTCGTCGATGACGTGGGCTCTACCCCGGCGATCTGGGACGAGGCGCGGCGTCTGCTCCAGCGTGTCGAGCGGGCGGGACGTGGTGTCCGGCTCCTCGGCGTCGGCGTATCGGGGTTGGCTGCCGCCGATGCGCCTCAGCAATTGTCCCTGGACGACAGGCCCAAGGACAAGGCTGCGGAGGTTGTCGAGGAGGTCCGCGACCGCTACGGCGACAATGCCGTGTTTCGGGCCTCGTTCTTGGGTCAGGACGGTCAAAAACGCCGTGATGAATAGATTGACCCGCTTGTATACTCGAAGCAGTAACCGGAGGCGACAAGATGCCGCTCAACGAAGACGAACAGCGCATTCTCGAAGAGATAGAGCGCCAGTTCTATGAGGAAGACCCCGAGCTGGCGCGCTCTGTGGCGAGCGCGTCCCTTCGCTCGCGACTTCGCCCCCACCGCCGTCTGGCCATAGCCGGGTTTGTTGTCGGTCTGGTGGTGATGTTGGTGTCATTCACGTCGAGCGTCTGGATCGCCGCACTCGGATTCATCATCATGCTGGCGTCGGCGGGATGGCTGGCGATGAGCATCCGGAAGAGCGGTGACGGGGGGTCGGAGACCGTCGGATCGTGGCTGGAACGGGCTCGACAGAGGTGGTCGCGGAACAGCTAGAGTGACCCTTCCCCGTGCTGGGGATAGGCATCGCAACAGCAACGACGCAACACACGAAGTAGCGGGTCCAACGGGAGCCAGCGGACCAAATGTGTGGGAGGAGATAGGTGGATTCTTTTACTGCGCAGCAGGCATCAGTACTCACAGGGTGCACCGCCCACCAGCTTCGGTACTGGGACAAGGTCGACCTAGTGATCCCCAGTGTTCAGGGCAGCGGCGGCCGCCCCGGTAGGCGTCGTTTGTACTCCTTTCGTGACCTGGTGGCACTGCGTGTAGTGAAGAGCCTCCTCGACAACGGGATGTCCGTGCAGCGGGTGCGGAGAGCGTGGGACTACCTGCGTCGCACCGCAGCCATGGACGAGCACCTCGCTTCGGTCAAGCTGGTCACAGACGGCCAGACGATCTTTCACGTCGCCAAGAACGAGAGCGAGTTGTTGGACGCCCTTCGCGATGGTCAGCTCGCCTTCTTCGTGGCAATCAACGAGATCACCAAGAGCGTCGAAGAGGACGTCACCAAGTTCGAGTTGGACCGGGAGCGCTTCCTCGACATGCTGCGCCGGGTCGAGGACGATGTGAAGTCCGAACTCGAGGCCGTCCAGGGCTAGGTCCTCGAGCAACCGACCGCTAGGAGCCGTTGCTCCTGTTCCCGTTGCCGTTGAAGCGAAGCCGTCGCGTAGCTCGTCGCACCCCATCAGGGATGACGCTCGCCGGTCGATAGGCGGCGACAAACCGCTGGGCAACGCTGTGGCGCGTCATCAGGCGAGCCCGGGTCTGGTCGAGGGATTCGATTGCAGTGTTGACATGCCGCTCGGCAACCGCATCCGTGGGACCGTAGACCGATCGACCGTACACGATGGCCAGCGGCACCATGGCATCGTCGACGGAGTCGGCTATTTCGCGCGGGGTTGCCGCCGGGGACGGGCTTTCGCCGAGGTCGGTCAGCCGGGCGACGATGTCTTCCCAGGCTGCGCTGATGTCGCCGTTGCGAAGACGCTTCATCCGCCGGGTGCGCTGCCACCACTTGACGGTGGGAATCCCCCCGATGATGAGGATGAGCAGGATCGCGATCGGCGCCACGGCCTTTACCCAAGTGGGCACCGACAAGCCGCCGCCCGCTTCGTCGGCGCCGCCGCCCGCGCCGATGAAGCCGGGAATGGGCTCGTCCTCACCGAACCGGGGAAGTGGCAGCGGGGCGGTCTGCACGTCGAGTGGCTCCGGATCCGGCACCTCGAGGTAGCTGGTGAGATCAAAGCCGAGATCGTTCTCGGCGTTACCAAATGTCGACGGGTTGATTCCGTCAGAGCGGGGCGTTGGGTCGAAGCGCACCCAGCCCTGTGTCGGGATCCACAGTTCGACCCAGGCATGGGCATTGCGGTCGCGCACCACGTAGACGTTCTCCTGGTCGGTTGGTTCGCCAGGCGTGAAGCCGAGGACCACTCGAGAAGGTACATCGAGCGTGCGCGCCATGACCGCCATCGCAGTGGCGAAGTTCTCGCAGTAGCCGATGCGGTAGTTGTTCGAATCGGGATCGAGTAGCCAGTCGGCGAGGTCGGTGGCGCCGTGGCCGGGGTCGATGTCGGTCGAGTACCTGAAAGCGGGGGAGTGGAACCACGATTCGAGAGCGAGGCCGATCTCGTAGTTGGTGTCGAGGTTCTCGGTCAGGCGCCGGGCCTCGTCTTCGATGCCTGGGTCAATGTCCTCGGGGAGATCGAGGTACTGCTCCGGATTGCTCGGCTCCTCACGGAAGGGCGCCACAACCGGGTCGGGTACATCCTGCTCGGTGGCGGCGAACTCGAACGCCGGCGACAATTCGCCGTCCTCGCCCGTCGCCAGGACTGCGATGTCGGGGAGGGGAACCGCTGACTCGATCGTGTAGATCATGTCCTCATAGGAGACGTTGCCTTCGAGGCGGATCGTTCCGTCGGCCTGTCGGACACGAATCTGATCTTCGATGTCCTCCGGGCTGGAGAAGGAAAACGGCACATAGGTCTCCGGCAGCCAGTCCATGCGCAGTCTTTCGATCTGGATGGTCGTCGTCACCAGCCCGGTTGGCCCGTCGAAGGCGTTGCCGCCGTCCTCCCAGGGTCGGGTCTCCAGATCGACGACCCGTGGTTTGTCGGCGAAGAACTGACCTCCGTTGTAAGTCTCCATGGTGACCAGCCGGAAGTACACCTGGTCGGCGGGAACCTCACCGGTGATCTCGGCGAGGAAGACCGGTGTGCTCGATTGGGAGACAAGCGACTGCTGGATGCCGATGAAGGGGTTGTAGGCAACGCCACCGTAGAAATCGGAGGTGAGGCCGGTGGCGCTGCGCCAGGGCAGTACGCCGTCGTAAGGCACCATCCCAGCCATGAAGCCGGTGGTGAAGACGCTGAGGAGCAGGGTGGCGCCGAGCAATCCGGCGGCCGCCGGAGCCAGGCGGTTGGCCAGAGTTGGGCGGCTGGAGGCGCCAGCCATGCGGCCCGCGGACTGATCTCGCTCATCGATCGTGACGGCGACTATCGAAGCGGCGACGACGGCGAGGAACAGCAGCATCCGCAGCGGGCTCGTTCGCCCTCGATCCATGGTTGCAAATTGCAGGGAGAGAACCAGCGGTGGGATGAGCGCCACATAGGGATGGCCGCGCATCAGGCCCCAGGTCAGCAGCACCCCGACGACCCAGAAGACCGCGGCCAGCACGATGACGATCCCGGCGATCGGCTGCACAGGCTCGATCCCGGTTCGGATCAGCGCAATTGCCCGATCGAGCTGCTCGGCGACCGCAGTCCACGTCTCCCCGGTGGGGAGCAGCCCGTTGGTTGTCTCTGGTGCGGCGATTCGCGAAACCGCCACGACGAGGGCGGCGAGGTTCAACACGACAACGATGATGGGATGTGCCCTGTAGCTCAGCGCCGTCCAGGTGATCGTGGCGCCGAGTACGAGAGCGGCGATCACGATGAACTGCCAGCGGGTTCCGTCCGTGGTCGGCCGCAGCAGGCCGTTCAGCCCGGTGAGGGCGAAGACGATCGCGGCAACGCCGGCTAGCCAGCTGAAGCGGTAGACCATGTCTTCTCCATTGCTTCTCGCCAGGCCGGTGCCCACTTCGAGGCCGGTCCTGAGGTCACGGCGACAGCTCCGGCCCGTTGCACCTGGTGCAGGGCCTCGTTGTCGCGCTCCGACACCGTCATGACCACGGTTTTGTAGTAATCCCGACTGAGTGTCTTGAACACGGCGATGCCGCCCGAGTCGAGAACGCCGGTGACCATCACGAGTGCCCCACCGGCCAACCCCTCGCGACGCAGTCGTCCCATCATCGCCCCGAAGTCGAGGTCGGGATTGGCCTGTACCGTGGCCAGCTCCTCCATGGCCAGCTCGTAGGCCTGCGTCGTCGCCACCGTCGTTCCGCGGGCGTGCCCGGCCCACAGCGTCGGGCTGAATCCCTGCCGGTAGAGGTGTCGCATCGCCGATGCGGCCCCGCGGACGGCGTGCTCGAATGCGTCCGGGGTGCCGTATGAGTCTGCGCGGATGTCCAGGAGAACCAGTGCACGGGACTGCCACGGCATTTCGAGCTGCTTGATCATCAACTCGTCGCGATGCGCCGAGGCCGGCCAGTGCACTCGCCGCAGATCGTCACCGCGTTGGTACTCGCGCAAGGTGAAGAAGTCATCGCCCCCGCTGTGGGAGAAGTTGGCCCGCGCCGAGTTGACGTTGGGATCTTGACCGCGCACCACCGGAAGGCCCCGGAAGTCCTCCACCTGCGGGTACACGACCAGGCGATCGGCCCTTCGCCCGGTGCTGATGGACTCGGCGAGGGCCATGGGGTCACGCACCCGCAAGACCGCCGGTCCGACTTTGTACACGCCACGCGGCTTGCAGAGGACCTCGTAGCGGGCGGTCATCGGCTCCCGCTCGTCGACTCGCTCCGCAACGAACGATGCCGTTCCGAGGCTGTGCACAATGTCCTCGACGATGGCGGCGTAGAGCCGCCGGCTGGAGACGAGGGAGAGCTGCACGATTGCACGGTCGCCGTCGTGGACCTGTACCGGTGAGATCTGCCGGGTGAGCCGCGCCCGCGGGGCGCTGCTGCGGACGTAGAAAACCCCGAAGACGACCGAGATCACCAGGAACACGGCCACTGCGAGCAGCATTCGCTCGCCGAAGCCGACCCACAAAACGGCCAGCGCAAAAGCGGCACCAAGCGCCGCCCAGCCGCGCAGCGTCGGCATCAGACGCCGGTGCGTGCGCCGGGTACGCCGACGCGGTCGCTGATTGTGTCGATGATCCCCTGGACCCCGGCGCCGCGCATCTGCGCTTCGGGTTGGAGGATCAAGCGGTGGTTCAGAACCGGATGCAACATGTCTTTGACGTCGTCGGGAGTCACGTAGTCACGCCCCTGGGTGGCGGCGCTGGTGCGGGCGGCACGCTGCATGAACAGCGTTGCCCGCGGCGACGCTCCGAGCAATAGGTCGGGCTCGTTGCGGGTGGCGTCGGCCAAGTCCACCAGATAGGACTTGATCGCATCGGCGACAAAGACGTTGGCGGCGATGTCTGCCATCCGGCTGACGTCTGCGGCGTCGACAACCGGCTCGAGATCATCGAGGGTCGAGTGATGGCCGTGGGTTTCGAGCATCTCGAGCTCCTTCTCACGGCCCGGGTAGCCCATGGCGAGACGCATCATGAAGCGGTCCAGCTGGGCTTCAGGCAGCGGATAGGTGCCTTCGTGCTCGATCGGATTCTGGGTAGCCACCACCATGAACGGAGGTCCGAGCGGCCGGGTGACGGCGTCGACGGTCACCTGCTTCTCTTCCATGGCCTCGAGCAACGCCGACTGCGTTTTCGGGCTGGCCCGGTTGATCTCGTCGCCAAGCACCACGTTGGCGAAGACGGGGCCGGGACGGAAGACGAAGTGCGCCGACTCTCGGTCCCACACGGAGACGCCGGTGACATCGGACGGCAACAGATCGGGCGTGAACTGTATTCGCTGGAAGCTGCAATCGATTGACTTGGCCAGTGAGCGCGCGAGCAGGGTCTTGCCGACGCCGGGCACGTCCTCGATCAGCGCGTGGCCCTCGGAGAGCAAGCAGACCGTCGTCAGTTCGATGGTGCGCCGCTTGCCCTGGATGACGGTCTCGATGTTGTCAACGATTGCGTCAAAGTTCTTCCCGAACCACTGAAGGTCGTCAGAGGTTACCGTCACTTGTGCTCCTTCCTCCGGCAGCAACGCAGCTGAGAATATCAGTGACGGGACCCATGCGCTCACGCTGCACCTGTCGGCAATCCCAAGCTCACAACGATTCGGGGGGTACGATCGTTCCATGATGTCTTGGGAGCTGGCCAGAACAGTGCTGCGGCGACCCGGGCTTTGGGCCGAGGCGTTGCGCACGTTGCTAGCCGTTGCGCCACGGTCATGGTGGCGAAAGCCGCCCTTCGTGCCGCTTCCCGACAGGGCGTACTCATCATGGCGGTTGGCGACTGCGCACGGCGATCCCAGCGTTCCCTTGAACCCTGAGGAGCTCGTCTCCTATCTCGTGTGGCGGCGAAGCCAGCATCGACCGCTACGGAGGACATGATGGCCGAGGCCTTGCGTCAGGACATGCTGCGGCAGGAGTTGCTTTCCATCCCGGGCATCGCTGATGCCGAGGTCGACGATGACCGGGGCGTGGCCGGTGTTCGTGTCCAGCTCGCGGAGGGTGCAGACGCTGCCGCCGTCGGCGTGGCGGTGCGCCGGCTTCTGATCGAGCACGGCATGCGGCCTTCCCCCGGCGACGGGGAGGAGTCTCCGCACGTCGGTCCACCGCCCCCTCCCGGGGCGCCCGGTTCGGTGGTCAGCTTCCCCCTGGTCGGTGAGCACGCCGCCGGTGCGCCGACTGCGGAGGTAGCGGCGACCCTGGAGAGCGTTGCCATCGAGGAGACCCGAGACGGCGTCTCGGTCTTGGTCAGAAGCAACTCAGGCGTGACGGTCAGCCGCTCCCTGGACTCGTCGGGGTCGGGAATGGACGAGGCGGTGGCTGCTGCCGTCGCCGAGCTGGCAGGTCAAGCCGGAGCAGGGTTGGTCGGTGCTGCGGAAGCCGACATGGGCGGACACACAGTCGTGACTGTTCTCGTCGCAGTGGGGGAGCAACAGGTGAGCGGCTCGGCGATTCAACGCGGCGGTCGTGCCTACGCCGTTGCCAAGGCAGTGTGGTCGGCGCTGGAGAGGGCCTAGCTCGAAGCGGGTCTGACCGACTTGCCCACCGGGAGCGCATCGCTCGGCTCGGGCGGGATCAGCTCGATGACAACGTCCGGCGCCTCGTCGATGCGGATCACCTCGGGCTCCGGTTCTTCCGGAACGGGGACGCGAAGGATCTCCTCGAAACGGGACTGCTTGGCAAGCACGTCGCGCACTATCAGCCGCACCTGGTCGGTCGGCGGATCGGAGAGTTGCGCGACGTCGTCGATGTCTGTGGAGAGCAGCGTGATACCGCTGCTGCGCAGGGCTGAGATGATGACTTCCTGCGTCACCTTGTCGGTGGCGAAGGTGCTCAGCGACGGCACGACAACCGCATCGACCTGGCCGGCGGAGACGATGCCGATGATCGACTGCAGCCCCTCGCGGCCAACAGGATGGCCCGGGGTGCGCACGTCCTGGCACAGGGCTATCAGGCGATGCCCGTTCTCGTTGATCCACCTGCGGATCTTCTCCGACTGGGCAAACGCCGGTTCCCCCTCTGCGGAGGCTTCTCGGATGTAGCCGACGACTCGCATCGTCTGGTCCCTTTTTCGCGTTCTCTGCTACCCACAGTTTTGCATCGTGACTAACCGTGGTCAACGATTCAACGCCGGGAGGGGTGGTGGCGGTTCCCGAGGGCAGCCGCGGCTCCGACCGGTGCGGTCGCCGGGCTTGGGACCAGGCAGTGTTAGCCTGCCCGCCATGAAGGCCCTGGTGCTGAATGCCTCGTACGAACCGCTCTCGGTTGTACCGGTGCGGAGAGCAGTCGTGCTCGTCCTACGCAACCGCGCCGACGTGGTGGTCTCC
>JASJBC010000121.1 GCA_030066715.1 Acidimicrobiia bacterium | reverse complement strand
ACTCGGAGGCTAGCGATCGTCGAGCCGGACCACCTCGACGAGGTTCTCATGGAAGAACGAAGAGCCGATGTCGTCTGCGGCAACGGCGGGATTGGTCAGCGCGTTCACTGCTCGCGCCTCGGGAGTCGACCGGTTCCACCAGCCGAAGGGGATCGTGACCAGGCCGGGCTGCGCGGTATCCGACACCGTGGCAGTCAGCGTGAGGGCGCCTCGATCGTTGCGCACCTCGACACGATCGCCATCGTTGATACCGCGGGGCAAGGCGTCAGCTTCATGGATCTCGAGTCTCGGCTCGCCCTCCTGCGGCAGATGGTTCTCGAAGCCGCCGTAGTTTGCGTTGAGGAACTTGGCGTGTTGCTTCCGCGACATCATCGTGAGCGGATAGCGCTGGGCCAACACCGGGTTGCCGGTACGAGTCTCCGTCCCGGGCCGGTAGTCGAGGCCGCCGAGATGCAGCTTGCCGTCGGCAGTGGGCGGCCGTGAGTCCACGTAGGGGCGGAAGCCGGGAGCAACACCGAGCCGGACAAAGCCCTCGGCTCGTAGCCGGTCAAACGTTATCCCCTCCAGCCACGGATGGTCGGAGTCGAGCAGCTGCCGGACCAAGTCCTCGTCGCTGTCCCGCAACCCCTCGTCGGTGAGGCCCATCGCTGCTGCGAGCCTGCGAAAGATCTCCGTGTTTGGCAACGTCTCGCCGCACGGTTCGATCGCCGGGAGGTTCAGGCTCAGGTACAGATGACCCCAGGCCGTCATCAGATCGAGATGCTCCAGCTGAGTAGTGGCCGGGAGAACGTAGTCGGCATAGCGAGCCGTATCGGTCAGGAACTGCTCGATGACGACCGTGAAGAGGTCCTCACGCTCGAGCCCGGCGATGATGTCGTTCTGCCCGGGGGTGATGACCGCCGGGTTGCTGTTGTGGACCACCAGGGCCTCGATCATCGCACCGTCGGTCAGCACCTCACCGAGCCGGCCCATGTTGAACGAACGCCGCACCGGCCGCTCACCCCCGGAAGCGAGTGCCAGGTCGAAGTAGATGGCGGCGGATCTGGCGAGGCCACCGCCGCGCTCCCGCCAAGCTCCCGTGAGCGCAGGGAGCATGGCGATCGCCCGCATGATATCGCGGCCGTGCTCGCGATGCTCGGGCCCAATCAGCGATCGGATCGCCGCGGGCTTGGTGCCGGCGTAACTGCGCGCGAGCCACTCGATCCGGTCCCCTGCAATCCCGGTGATGCTCGCCGCACGCTGCGGGTCCATGTCCTGCGCCGCGTCGATGAACCCCCGCCAGTCTGCGGTGCTTTGCTCGAGCCATTCCCGATCGAGCAGCCCATCGCGATCGAGCACGTTGACCATGGCGAGCACGAGGGCAACGTCGGTGCCGGGGGCGAGCTGAAAGAACTCGTCGACGATGGGGGCTGCGGCGGTCTGCGTCCGAATCGGATCGATCACAACAAGCGTCGCCCCGGCAGTCTTGGCCGCTTCGATCGTGGGCCAGAGGTGGCGATTGGTGAGAAGCGTGTTGGTTCCCCAGAGGATTAGGAATCTGGCATGCCGAAGCTCTTCGGGGTCGATCCCGAGGCGCGAGCCGGATACGGCCTCGGCCCCGAGATTGCTCGTGACTCCACACAGGTGCCGGCGAATGTCGCTGGCCCCAAGGGCATCGAAGAAACGATCTGCCATCACACCTTTCTGGATGGAGCCCTGGGTGCCGTCGAAGGAGTATTGGAGAATGGCCTCGGGATCTCGGTCGGCGATGTCGCGGAGGCGACCGGCGATCTCGTCGATCGCTTCCTCCCAGCCGATGGGCTCATACTCACCGGAGCCTTTGGGCCCGATGCGGCGCAGCGGGTACAGGAGCCTATCCGGGTGATACACCCGATCGAGGAAGCGGTTCACCTTCGGACACAGCTGACCGCGGGTGAAGGGATGCTCGTCGTGACCACGCAGCTTGATGGCTCGCCCGTCCTGGACGGTCACCTCCCAGGCGCATGTGTCCGGGCAGTCGTGGTGACACGCTCCGATGACTGCGATGGGCTCTCCGGACATGCCGAGAGGCTACTCCAGGGATTTAGCCGATGAGATCCTGCGAGGTGACGGGCTCCGACTCGTCGTCATCGTCCTCACGCAACCGGGCGCGCAGGCTGTTCATCTTGGCCAGCACGGATGAGCCGTCGTCACCGCCGATGCGGGGCAACCCCGCCGAATTGCGCGAATAGCGGGAGGGGCGTTCCTCCTCGTCCGTGAGGGTGACCTCGATCGACGGCTCAGATGATGCCTGGCCGGCAGCGCGCAGACGAGCAGCCTCGAGCCGGGCGGCGGCCAGCATGTCCTCTGCGCGGGTCTCAGCGTCCCGCTGCATCTTCTCCATCTGATCGAATGCCGCAGCCAGCCCGCTGTCGAGCCGGGTGCGAATAGCCTCGGCCTCCTGCAACATCTGCTGCAGCACGTCGTTGGGGTCGACCCCCTCTTCGGCGTCCTCTCCAACGACCTCCGTCAGTTCGGCAAGCAGTTCACGGCCGATGGGATGGTCCGACTGCGGGGCAACGGGTTCCTCCGGGGGGAGGCCGACGCCGGCGCGGGCCTGCTCCTCGATCAGGCGCGCCTTCTCCATCGCACCTTGGATGATTCTGTCCTTGGCGTCGAAGACGGCCAGCATTGCGTTGTCGATGGAGTCCTGCTCGGCGGTCTCGAGACGGGAGATTCTCCGACGCGCCTCAGTCAGCTCATGCTTGAGCCGGGTGGCATACTCCTCGAGGTCGCGAAAAGCTTGGTCGTACTCGGCCAAGTACTGCTCCACCTCGGCCGGGTCGTAACCCTTCCGGACTATCGAGAACTCCTGTTTGGCCCCCGCCTCATCAGGGGCGCGGTGCTCCTCAGTCACAGAATCTGTATCGACATCTCGGGCTGGTTTCTTGAGCCGATCTCGGTGTCGATAATGGCGGGCCACGGAGCGACCGCTGCTCGATACCCGACCATGAAAGGCTGCGAGGAAATGGCTGACGCACCACCGCCGGCTCAGATTCGCGAGGTCGAGACCGTACCGGCGCTCGAACTCGAGTCGCTGTATGGCTCACTCGGCTGGGAGGCGTATACGCGGGATCTACCGGGCTTGACCCGAGCGGTCGCCAACTCGACATACGTAGTCGAGGCCCGCATCGACGGCGTTCTCGTGGGGCTCGCCCGTGGCCTGTCGGACGACGTCTCGATCTTCTACCTGCAGGACATACTCATTCGCAGGGAGCACCAAAGACACGGGATCGGACGTGAGCTCATGCGCCGCTGTCTGGAGCGCTTCAGCCATGTGCGGACCAAGATGCTGCTGACCGACGACCTGCCGGGGCAGCACCGCTTCTACGAGGCGCTGGGCTACGTCGACACAAGGGGAATCGACAACCCGGGGCTGCACGCCTTCATTCACATGGGCGCCGACGACCCGGCGACCGACTAAAGCGAGGAGATGTACGCCACCAGGGCGTCGAGATCCTCCTCAGAGAGGGTATCTCCGTACGTGTCCGGCATGACTCCCGCGGTGTATCCGTCGGCAATGACCGCGTTGGGGTCCACTATGGCGGTGCGTATGTACTCCGCATCGACCGATGCGGAGAGCCCTTGCCAGGTCGGGCCTACCCCGTCGACGCCGTCGGTGGAGTGGCAAGCTACACAACCATTGCTGGCAGCGAGAGTCTCGCCGGTAGCCACGAGCGGATCCACGACTACAGGCTCGTCCATCGCCGTGTCCGACGAAGAGCCGAAGACGTCATCGCCGAGCGAGATGACCGTCCCCACAACGCTGATGAGAAGAACTGCCGCGACCGCACCCCCAGCGAGACCTAGGACCGCGCCACGGAAGAAGAATGACTTCTCCTCCTCCGGTTGCTCGACGCTTTCCGTCATCTGGTTCTCTGTCGTCACTGGTCACCACCACGGCCGTAGGAATGCAACGAGGCGCAGATTAGTGCCCTTTTTGCGACCTCTGCTCATTGTGCTGCAAGCCGGGGACGCTAGTGTGCAGAGCACAGGCGGACGACCAAGGATTGATTGGCATGACGGATCGAAGCAGGCGGGAATCCCTACTTCTGGGTGCGATTGCCGGTGCGGTCATAGCCATCGGGATCATCATTCCGCTGATTGCTCTCAACCTCTAGCTGTGACGACGCAGCGGCGCCGGAACGAGCCGTGTCCACGGGTCCCCCCTCTGGTTCCCGTGGACACGATATTTCGGCCCTGGCGGGCCGGTTCACCGGATGGATGTCCCCTCGGTCTGACACCATCGACCACTGCGCCATCCGGACCATGAACGTCTGCCCACATCTTAAACGCACATAGTACGCGCCCCGCTCTCCTGACCAATAACTGGGTCTTGTGGAGCCCAACGGCCTCTCCGGCTGGAGCGATCCCGGCACAAGAGCTACCGTTTTGGTGGATAGCCCAACACGCGGAGACATCTTGAGACGCAAGGCTGGCCACGGATTGGTCAGGAACGAACTGAGACTGCTGCTCACGGCGGTAGACATGCGCAATGCCGGTGGCGACCGCTTTCACGGATATGACCTCGCCCGTCATCTGGCTAGGGCGGAGGACACCAAGAAGGTGATGTCGCAGCCAACCCTTTATCGGGCCTTGCGCCGCCTCGAAGAACGAGGAGCCTTGACCAGCGAATGGGAGAGCCTCGACTCGGCTGCCGCCGCCGGGCGCGAGGGACGACCCCGTCGCTACTACTTCTTGACGACGGCCGGCGCCGATCTCGCGGCCAGTGAGTTGCGGGCACAAGAACTGTCGTGGGCAAGCGGCCGCCTGGTCCCGAACACGAGCTGAGGGGGCTGGGGGGTGTCTGTTTCGCGTTGGACCTCCGAAGTAGGGGCCGGTGGCGGTCCCCGTGGTCTGCGGACCGCCCGCCTGCTCAGCCGGGTCTTCACCTGGGGTCTCCCCGACGAGGAGCGCCGCAACCAACTGGCCGAGTCGGATGCCTACTGGGAGTCGATGGCGGCGGACATCGGGTCGTTTCGAGCGACCTTCCATGCCATCCGCGCGATCCCATCGTGGCTGTGGTCACGTCTTGCGGCCCGCGACACGACAACGCTTCCGGCCGCGCTGGGTTGCGCCTTCGTCGCGGTCGGCGGAGTAACTGCAATCCTCCAGCCCGCCACCTACACAACACGAGTCAAGATGCTGATGGGCATTGCCAGCGCCGGCCTGGTTCTGGCGAGCATCACACTGCTTCGCACCCCGCGACGGCTTGTCATACGTCGCTTCCGCATCCCGGCGACGCTGGCCGCAATAGGCTTCACCGGCATCGGGCTCAACGTCCCCAATGCGGTCACGCTTGTGGACGGGACCCCGATGCTGGAGAGCCCGCTGCTGGACAACCTGACCGGCCTATCACTGCTCATCATCGGCGTCGGATGTGCCGCTGGTGCGATAAACGGGTTCATCTTCCTGAGTCGGAAGCTGGCGATCATCGCCGGCGCAATCATCGGCCTTGGGCTGGCGCTGCTCGGCGTCACTCAAATCGTGTGGGGAGTCTGGGACGCGCAAATCGATATCGGTCTTGCTGCGGCGTCAATCGTCGCCGGGCTGGCTGCGTTGTCCTTGACACACGTACTGCCACGGCTGCGCCATCTGGAGTTCGAGTAGAGCGATGGATGTGCAAGCGTTCTCCGCACACCTCCGGAGAACCGGCAAGTCGCAGTCGGCGATCGACCGCAGCTTGCGCCTGACCGAACGATTCGCCAAATGGCTGGGAACCACACCTGAAGAAGCGTCCCGTGAGCAACTGCTCGAGTACGTCGCAGAGCTGGATCGCACTGGTTCGGCAAAGCCGGCGCTGTGGGCGCTAGCCGCCTACTTCGACTTCGTCTCGGCCTCCGACCTTGCCATGCTGGCTCGTGAACTGCGTAGCGCACGCATCAAGCCCGCACCATTCCGGCTCGCGGGGTTCTCCGGGCTGGATCCGCATGTCGTCGCCGCCCTCGCCGACGTTGGCATACGAACAACCGATCAGCTGCTGGGAGCCGCAGCAACGGCGGAAGCGTGCGAGGGGCTCGCTCGCAAGACAGGTGTGGACCCGGCTGCGGTCGTGAATCTCTTGGAGTTGGCGCGGCTGGCAGCCATCCGCGGGGTCAAAGGCACGAGGGCTCGCCTCTACCGGGGAGCGGTCGGCACCATCGACGGGATTGCGGCGCTCGAACCGGCGGCCCTGATCGCAGTGACAACCGAGTACATCTCGAAAACCGGCTTCGACGGCATCCCACCAACGCCGAAAGAAGCCGCCTTCACCGTGGCCGAGGCGCGGAGGATCACGACAACGTAGGCCCACGCTGCAACCCCACCGTCCGATGGAGCGCAACGCAGCCGGCGGTTGCCGGTCGGCTACTCCTCGTAGCCGGGGTGCCCGACCTTGGTCCCCGCAACACCGGCGACCGGGAGATGGGACATCGAGTTGTCCAGACCACGCCACAGCGCATACATCTGCGCCGCAGGCTCCAGTGAGAGGATCTGACCATCGACCGTTCCGGCGCTCGCCGCAGCCGACACCAGGGCCAGCGTTTCGGGCTCGAGCACAGCCGATACCGCAGGAGCCGAGTATTCGACCTGCCCGTTGACAGCGAGACGATGGGTCTCTCCGTCCCAGCGGGCCTCGACCACGGCTGTGTCGCCGTCTTTGGCCATCCAGAACGCGTTGTCCTTCTCAGCTTCGAAGTCGCCTCGGTCCAGATACAAGCGCGGCTTGTCCCGATACGGCTCGCCCGCCGTGGGACATGCGGTCGTGCAATTGCCGCACTCGTTGCAGAAGTCCGTGAGCACTGCGATCTGGAGCGATTGATCCACGCGGAACGTCGCCATTTCTCCCACCGCCACCGTGCCGCCATCGACCGAAAGTGTCGGTAGATCGACGCGGAAAGGTGATGTCTCGTAGGTCATCAGCGCCATGTTCGGGCAGACACCGACACAGAGGCTGCAGATGGTGTCGCAGTCGAGACACCGCGATGCTTCAGCCTGCGCCTGCTCCACCGTGTACGTGTGCAGCGTTTCGTCGAAGTTGTCCCTTGCGTCGAGCGGCGTGTGCTTCACCGGCACCCGGTATTCCCGGCGGGCACGCCGTTCCACCATGTCGGCGACGCTCAACTCGAGCGGCTTCCACGTGGCCGGCATCGGCAAAGGAGTGCCCGTTGCGGCCTTGATGATCGCACTGGCGACTACCTTGCCGTCTGCCGCCGCTTTGACGATGGATGACGGGCCGTCGGCGGCCACATCTCCACCCGCATAGACGCCGGGCAAGGATGTCTCGTAGGTGTCCGGGTCGACCTCGATGTAGCCCCTCGGTGTCAGCAATGGTTCCTCGTCCCCGAAGAAGTCGAGCAACGAGTGCTGGCTGATGGCGAGGATCAGGGTGTCGAGTTCGATCTCGAACTCGGAGTCCGGAACGTCGAACGGGATCTTGCGCCCAGAAGCATCTCGATCGCCCCTGTACTCGGTCTTGGTGCACACCAGACCCCGCAACTTGCCGTCCTCGGCATGGATCGAGTGGGGATTGGCCAGCTCGATGATGTTGATGCCCTCGGCGATCGACTCGCGAATCTCCTCGCGGTCGGCCGGCATCTGATCGATGGTTCGCCTGTAGATCAGCGAGGTCTCGGTCGCACCGACTCGCCATGCCGACCGGACGCAGTCCATCGCAGTGTCACCAGCGCCGACGACACCGACGCGGGGACCAACCGGCATGGGACGGCCTTCCCGCACACTGCGGAGGAACGCCAGGGCGTCGATGACTCCCTCGCTGTCCTCGCCGGGGAAGCCGAGGTACTTGGGCAACTGCGCCCCGACCGCAACGAACGTGTACTGGAAACCCTGATCCTTCAGGTCACTCAGGGAGAAGTCCGTTCCGGCCTTCATGTTGTATTTGATCTCCACGCCGAGATCATGCAGCACCTGCATGTCCTGATCGATCTGCGCCTGCGGGATGCGGTACTCGGGGATCGCTCCACCGACCATGCCGCCTGCGTAGGGATGAGCCTCGAAGATCGTGACGGAGAACCCGGCCCGGCCAAGCTCCTGACCGGCTGCAATACCGGCAGGCCCGGCCCCGATGATGGCGACCTTGCCCGTCGTCCCGGCCGACGCAGTTTCGCCCGTGGCCGACTCGTGCTCCATGATGAAGCGCTTCATCTCGCGGATCGCCAGCGGCTCGTCCATGTGCGTCCGAATGCAGGTGGTCTCGCACAGGTGGTCGCAGACGCGGCCAAGCATCGACCCGAGCGGATTGTCGGCGCGTACGATGGCGACCGCCTTGTCGAAGTCCCCGTCCCGGACGGCCCGCATGTAGGCCGGGACGTCCTGGTCCACCGGGCACTCGTCGACACAGGGCGCTTCGATGCAGTCGAAGAAGTGCAACTCCCGCTCTGTCTTGGACCGATCCATGCGGAAGGAGCCCTTGAGATAGCGCCAGTCGGTGCGTACGAACTGGCCGTACTGACGGAGGTTGATTCGCTTCAGCGCGTTGACCACCAGAGCAACGAGGTGTTCGGTTCTCTCCTCGTCGAACCCGTTATCCGCGGCCCACGCCGCGATGACCTCGAGTGGCGCCTGTCCGTCGTTGTCGTAGCGAAGCACCTCGCTCAGCGACGCCGCCTGCTCTGCGGTCACGTTGAGCCCGCTTTCGGTGAGAGCCCCGTATGCGAGCAACTGCACGAACTCGCCCATGTTCTCCTGGACGACAGCCGTATTGGCAATGAAGTCCGTCAGGCTCGCAGCTCCGGCCGCGTCGAGCGACTTATTGAGCTCTTCGATGTACTGCGGCAGCCGCAGATAGCCCCCGGTCTTGAGCAGATCAGAGCACACCGTGATCGTGGCCATCCCGGACCGCATCAGATCAGAGACGTTGAAGGCGTCGGCGCCGCCGGCGAATGACAGCAAAAGATCGCCCTTGAACTCCTCGGTGAGCCGCAACGCCAGATTGGTGGTCACCGCATGAAGCGCACGGCCTGACATGTACATCATCTCGTCGCTGTCGAATACCGTGCGATGGTTCTCCACCTCGAGGGTGTTGCTCAGCTTCAAGCCGAAGGTGAGCCCATTGGCTCTCGCCACCCGGCGCAGATTGTGGAACATCGGGACCGCATCGACGTACTTCAGGTCGTGGCCGAACGCCTCGTCCGGCACGGGGATGTCGGTGAAGCCGAGATCCTCGTTGATGATCCCCCGCACCCGATCGGCGCCGAGCAGCGTCGGATTGCATTTCACTGAGGTGTGGATCTTCCGCTCGTTGAGCAGATAGAGCACGATCGCTTCGATCTCGTCGGGAGGGCAACCGTGCATCGTCGACAGCGTGATCGTGTCGGAGACAGTGTCGGGAATATCGATCTCCCGGATCTCCGGATAGCGCTCGGCAACGATGTCGACATAGCCCTGCTTGTAAGGCGACGCGTCGGCCATGGCGTCGAAGTACCACTGGACGTTCGGCTTCTTGATGCCCTCCAGGTTGTACCCGACCGACATGTTGAAGATCATGCCGGGCGAGTCGCCGGGGAAGTCGAGCTTCTTGTGAAGAGCGTGGATCAGCACCCAGGCACGCAGGTACTCGTCAAATGACTCGAATACCTTCAGCTCCTGTGACCACTCGACGTTGTAGCCCTCGTCCTCGAGGTCGATGCACGGCTTGTTGACGTCGAGCTCGTCGAGCGTCTGGATGGTCTTGAGTTCGAGAAATCGGGCCCCAACCAGCCACGACACGATGATGTTCTGTGCCATCTGGGTGTGCGGACCGGCGGCAACGCCAAAAGGCGTCTCCAGCAGTTGGCCGTACTTCTCGAAACGGAACCGGTCGTCCTCGGACGGAACGAAGAACGACGATCGTGGGATGCCAAAGATCGCATCCTTCTCCTCGAGTTCCGTGAACACCCAATCCGTAAGCTGCTCCATCGTGATCTGATGGAAACGGTCCGACATCAGCGGCTCCTCTCAGCC
>JASJBC010000017.1 GCA_030066715.1 Acidimicrobiia bacterium | reverse complement strand
GTGGAGGATGTCGTACCAGACGAACGGGTACTTGAGCTTCCGGAAGTCCGTGCCGATGCCGAACATCTTCAGCTTGTAGTCCTTCTGGTGTTCCCAATGGGTGAGCAGAGCCTCGATGCCGGCCACTGCCGCCTCGGAATCGTGCCTGTCCGGGAAGAGCGACAGGACTTTGAGTGCGTAGGTCGTGGCGATGGGACAGGTGTCTGCCTTGCGCCCCGGCCCGGAGAACGTCGGAAGCGAGGTGGCGGCCCCGCATCTCCAGGCGTTGTCGTCAACGCGGGCGACTAGCGCATCCACTGCGGTTGTCACATCAGGATGGGTCTCGTAGCCAAATGCCGCCAGTGCATAGAGGAGAGTTGGTGCGTCACACAGCATCCACGCCCAGCGTTCGGCGTCGTCCTCCTTGGTGAGAAACCGCGGGAGCCACAACAGCGTCTCGAAGGCCTCGCCGTCGAAACGAGCCATGATCCGTTCGGCGAGTTCGTCGATGCCACTGTCTCCGCGACGCAGCCCGAAGTCGGCGAGGGTTGCGATCGCATAGAGCGGATGTGCGGCGTCGTTGTGACGCTTCAGTGGATAGCCGGGCCAATCGCCGGCTCGTTCGATCAGGTCGCGGACGGCGGGATGGCGCACCACCTCCTGTCTCACCTCGGCTGCGGCGGCAGAGCCCTCGGATTGTCCTTCGATATCGAGCAAGTAGCGGTATCTCGTCCATGGCTCATCGCATGCCAAGAGCCACCTATCGAGATTCGAGCTCACAACCATTGCCACCAATATCGCACAGGACCGTGACAGATTGCGAGACCGGCAAGAATGTGAGCGTGAGAACTGCGATTCTGCTCATCGCTGCCGCACTGGTGGCCGCATGCTCCGGCTCCGATGGTGCGGCCGGCACGGTCACCCAGACAGCGACTGGAGAACCGACCGCGCGGGTACTCCTCGTCGGCGACGTGATGACGGGCAGGGGCCTGGCCGATCTACTCGCCTCCAGCCCCGACGATGTCTTCTCCGGCGTCCGTCATCTGCTCACAGGCGCCGACCTGGCTGCGGCCAATCTGGAGTCGCCGTTGACGGTCCTCCCCCACACCTCCTCCAACGAGAACCAACTCCAGGCCGATCCGGCCACGGCAGCCACGCTTGCTGCTGCGGGATTCGACGTGCTGTCGCTGCCCAACAACCACACCATGGACAGCGGCACCGCAGGGCTTCTCGACACGATGAAGGCTGCGGGCGAGGCGGGACTGCTCACCGTCGGTGCAGGCGCCGACGAGACGGCGGCTTACGAACCGTTGGTGGTTACCAGCAACGGAATCGACATCGGCTTTCTCGCGTTCGACACAACCGGCGTGGGGGCCGCCGCGGGAACCGAGCCGGGCCTGGCCCGCTGGGACGAGGATCGCGCAGTAGCGGCGGTTGCGGACCTCCGGGAGTTGGTGGACGTGGTCGTCGTCTCCGTTCATGGCGGAACCGAGTACCTCCCAGTCACCGATCCGGGCATGGAGGCAATCGCGGCCACCCTGACCGCAGCAGGGACGGACATCGTGTGGGGGCACGGCGCGCACGTGGTCCAGCCCGTGGCGGAGAGCGGGGATGCGATCGTTTCCGCATCGTTGGGCAACTTCCTGTTCGATCAAGCCGGAACGGACCGAACGACGGGATATATGCTGGAGGCGATCATCGACACCGGTGGCGTCGTCGCCTACCGCATCGGCATCACCGAGCACCCCGACGGTCGGGTGGAGTTCGTGGAATGGGTCGAGCCGGTTGACGATGCGGTATGGCTGCACGGATCGTGGTGGAGCCTGCTGCGCCCCGTCGCTCCGGTCGCCAGCACCGTCACGGAGCTCGGCGAGTTCCGCTTTGGCGACGTCGTTGCGTCGGCCGCCGGCGATATGACCGGTGACGGCAACGTCGACGCAGTCGTCTCGTTCCGCCGCCCCCACCGCACCACGCCGCTCATGGAGGCCCATCCCGACGTGCAGTGGGCGGACGCATCGGGCCGAAGCGCCCACCTCGGCGTATACGAACCGGGCACGTTCGATGAGATCTGGGTCGCCGGGACGGTGTTCCTCCCGATCGCCGGACTGGAGGCTTGCGACGGGACGCTCGCCCTGGTCCACGACAGCCTCGACGATCCAACGCTGCTTGCGGGCTCCGCCTGGGAGTGGAACGGATTCGGATTCGACACGGGAGCAGACATCAGCGGCGCCGGCACCCCCGCCTGCGCCGACATCGACGGCGACGGACGCACCGAGCCCGTGATCCTGGGAAGGGGATGACCCTTCCCGTTCTTGCGGACACCAGTTCGCATATGCGAAGTCAGATCCGCCAGAACGGCTTTTGGGGCTACGGTCCCCAGCCGGTGGCGCCGTCGGTCAGCTCACGGATGATGTCCATGTGACCAGCGTGACGAGCAACCTCTTCGATCATGTGGAGCAGGATGTCACGAGCCGTGCCCGATCGACTGCCCCAGGTGAACTCACGGTCGAGAGAATCGAGGTCGGCGAGGACCTCACGACTCACTGTGCACTCGGCGTTGTAGAGCGCAACGATATCCGCAATCGTCTCGTCCGCGGTGACCCGCCAGTCCGCATCCGGATCGTCTTCGGTCCACGGGAACTCGGGGTCGCCTTGCCCGAGGACGGCCTGGAACCACCATCGCTCCACGTAGGCGAGGTGCTTCACGATCCCAAGCAGGTTCGTGCCGGACGGAACCGCGGGCCGGAGCGCATCTTCTCTCGACAAACCATCGAGCTTCCACACGATGATCCGCCGGTAGTCGTCGAGGACCTTCCCTAGCGCGGCCTTGCCGGTTTGGTATTCAGACATGCCGTCGAGTGTACGCAAAAGGGCCGATTGGGTCCTATGCGCCGCCGCGCCCCTGCCGTACCGTGACACACATCGACGACAGCGGAGGAAGTGGTGAAGCGTCTGTCCATCCCCCTACTCGGCATCTTGCTGATCGCAACGGCCTGCACGTCGGACGATACCGGCGACACGACCACCCCACCGACCTCCGCAGCGGTAACGACGACGACCGCTCCGGCCAGAACAAGCACGGCGCCGCCACCAACGACCACCACCTCCTTGCCACCGGTTGTGGTCCCGACGCTGGAGGCGACATCGTTTGGTGAGCTTGCGGCTGTTCCTCTGCTCGCCGGAGGTTCTTACGGCGGCGCAGCGAAGCCGTCGGGGCTGAGCTCGGTGTACATCCCCGACTGGGTCGACAACTACCTCGATACCTATGACGCCAAGGGTCTGCTGGACGACAACGGGTTTGTCGTGGTGCCAACCTTCACCCGCCACTTCCACCACATCTACGAGGGTTCCACCTATGACGGGTGGCCGGTCTTCTTCACCACGGATGCGGCCTATCACGTGTGGCACCTCGCCTTCGACAAGATCCTGCGCGAGGCCGAGCAGCAAAGCCTGCTCCCCGTTCTGGAGTCGATGCTCCTCCGGCTGGTCGAGCTCGCCCGAGCACAGGAATCTGAGCTGGCCGGCAGCGACCTGGCCGAGGCCGCAAGTCGAGTCACCCAGTTCTACGAGGCTGCGGCCACTGTGCTCGAGCTCGACGTCGCCCCGATCGGCGCTCTGGCCCAAGAGGAGGTTGATCTGATCAACGCCGCCGCCGGCATCCGCCTCTCCCCGACCACGGGCGGCGATCCCGACTCGGGATACATCACGACGAAGATCGACTACTCGCTGTTCCGCCCCCGGGGTCACTACACCCGCAACGGCGACCTCGAGCGCTTCTTCCGTGCGATGTCGCAACTCGGCAACAACGCGTTCCTTCTGGATGAGAGCCTGCTTCTCGGCGTCCTGGCCAGTCGGGTGGTGATCGCCGACCCTGCGGTGGCCGAGCAGTGGCAGCTCATCTACGAGCCAACGGCCTGGCTGGTCGGGGCCGCCGACGACTACACGCCATTCGAGCTCGGGGCGGTTGTCGAGGAGGTAGTGCCGACCGGATGGTCCGACGTGACCGTCTTCACCGATCCGGACACCCTCGACGGCGTGGCTGCCGGCCTGCTGGCACTGCGCCCGGTGGAGATCAATCCCGAGGCAGCGTCGCTGCGGATCATGGGGAGCCGCTTCGTCATCGACTCGTACATCCTCGATCAACTCGTTGCCCCCCTCGTTGCCCGTGATGAGGCATCGCCGCTCGACATCGCGGCAGCGTTCGGGTCCGAATGGGCGGCCGGGGTTCTCACTGCTTCGGGGGCGAACGACGCCGATGGCTACGACGAGCAGATGAGCGCAATGCAGTCGATCATCTCCGACCGCACCATTGCGGACTGGGGTGCGACTGTGTACGACGCATGGCTGTACGCAGTGAGCCCGATGTGGCAGGAGCACGGCGCCGACTTCCCCGCCTTCATGCAGTCCGACGCCTGGGCGGCCAAGGCGCACCAAACCGGCTTTGGCTCCTACACCGAGCTGAAACACGACACGATCCTCTACACCAAGCAGGCGGTTGCCGAGGGAGGCGGGGAAGAACCCCCGACACCACCCCGGCACTGGGTCGAGCCGGATCCGGTGGCATACGAGCGACTGGCCGCCGTGTCGGCTTTGATGCGAGACGGGCTCACCAGCCGCGAGCTGCTGCCTGCGGACTACGAGCTACTGCTCGACGATCTCGAGGAGTTCTACGTCTGGTTGGCGGGGATCGCTCGTGATGAGCTCGCCGGGGTGCCCATCAGCGAGGAGGACAACCAGGAGCTGGGCTGGGTCGGCTCTACGCTCGAAGGCTTCTGGATCCGCACATCGGACACGGACCTCGACTGGGAGAACGGGCCCGACTCGCATGCCGCACTCATCGCCGATGTCATGCGAAACGCACAGGCCGTGCTCGAACTGGGGACCGGCTTCGTGGACTACATCTTCGTGACGGTCCCCGACGATCGGGGCGGTTTCCAGGTCGCCACCGGCGGCGTCTACTCGTACTACGAGTTCTGGAACACGGGGCAGAGGCTCACCGACGAGGAGTGGCGCGCCCAGCTCGAGGCGGGCACCCAGCCGGAGCGCCCGGACTGGCAGCAGGTCTTCCTGGCTGCGGAAGAGACTCAGACCGAAACGGTCAGGTACAACCGCACCGGCTTGGAGACCGGGCTGTTCTGCCGGGATCTCGCCGGGATGGGCTACGGGTTCACGGAGGCCGCGGCTTACTGGCTGGCCGAGGGCGCCCCGGACCGCATGGATGCGGACCGCGACGGCATTCCCTGCGAGACGGTATTCCCCGAGGAGTACGAATCCTTCCTCAATGCCGCCATTGGAGAGGGCGAGGGCAAGCTCTGCCGGGATCTCGGCTTCCCCGACGACGGCGAGGGCTACCTGCGTGCAGTTGCGTATTGGATGCTCGAGGGCGCCCCGGACCGCATGGATGCAGATCAGAACGGCGTCCCCTGTGAGACCGTGTTCTCGGCGGGAGCGATCGACGAGTTCTTCATGGTCTACGGGCCTTAGGACCCCCCTACCCCCGGCCTATCGGCCGGCGGTACTTTCCCCCCGCAGCCATTGGCGATGTCTGGCGTAGCCAGACTCGAACCTCACCGAAGGTGAGGCGGGGACTGACAGACCCCCCTACCCCCGCCTCCGGCGGCGGTACTTTCCCCCCGCTCTGCGGGGGGACTGATAGGGGCGGTAGCCTGGGTTGCATGACCGACCGTCCCAATCTGTTGTTCATCATGAGCGACGATCATGCCGCTCATGCCATCTCGGCCTACGGGAGCCGGATCAACCAGACCACGAATCTCGACCGGATCGCCGACAACGGCATGCGATTCGATGCCGCGTTCTGCACCAACTCGATCTGCACGCCGAGCCGGGCGGCGATCCTCACCGGCACCTACAACCACGTCAATGGGGCGACCACGCTCGACACTCATCTCGACAACAGCCAGTGGACGTTCCCGCAAGCGTTGCAGGCGGCCGGTTACACAACGGGCATTATCGGCAAGTGGCATCTCGGCCACGGTCCCGGTCATGACCCCGTCGGGTTCGACTTCTGGCGCGTCCTCCCGGGACAGGGCCACTACGACAACCCGGTCATGCTCGAGGCGAACGGCAAGATCGTCGAGCGCGGCGGCTACGTCACGGACCTCATCACTGATGACTGCATTGATTTCATCGACGAGCACAAGGACAAGCCATTCGCCTTGTTCTGTCACCACAAGGCTTCGCACCGCACCTGGAACCCGGCACCGCGCCACTTCACGTTGTTCGACGACATCGATGTGCCGGCGCCGGAAACGTTCTGGGACGACCACGAGGGCCGTGCCGACGTGATCCAGTCGGTGAAGATGCACATGATGGATCTCGATCCGATCACGGATCTCAAGGCGCTCGTTCCCGAGGGCTTGAGCAGGGAGGAGGAGATCGAGTGGCGTTACCAGCGCTACATCAAGGACTACCTGCGCGTGGTCGCCGCCATGGACGAGGGCATCGGCCGTCTGCTCGACAAGCTGGACGAGGAGGGCCTCGCCGACAACACGATCGTCGTCTACACCTCAGATCAGGGGTTCTTCCTCGGCGACCACGGCTGGTTCGACAAGCGGCTGATGTACGAGGAATCGCTGGGCATGCCGTTGCTGATCCAGTACCCACCGCGGGTCGAAGCCGGCACTACTTGCGACGAGATCGTCGTCAACGTCGATTATGGCCCGACACTGCTCGACCTGATGGGCGTCGAGATCCCCGGCCATGTCCAAGGCCGGTCTTTCGCCCCTTTGCTCGATGGGCAGCGGCCCGCCGATTGGCCCGAGTCGATGTACTACCGGTACTGGATGCACCGGGACGGCGCCCACAACACGCCTGCCCACTACGGGGTGCGGACCAAGACACACAAGCTCATCTGCTACTACAACGACCCGTTGGGACAGGAGGGTGCCAATGGCCCGGCTGACCCGATCGAGTGGGAGCTGTTCGATCTCGCCGCCGACCCGCACGAGCTCCGCAATGTGATCGACGACCCTGCGTATGCGGCGGTGCGGGCCGAGCTGGCCGCCGAGTTGGCTCGGCTCCAGGCGGATTTGGGTGACGAACCGTATCCGGGAGCGGTTGCGCCCCACTGAGCTGCACCCGACCGTGCGCCGGAAGCTAGGGAGTGATACCAACTTCCAGGAAGACGGCATCGTCGGCGGCACGGACATCGCACTGCCCGACAACCGCAGCTGGGACGATGGCCGTGGTACCGGCACTCAAGACGAGATCCTCAACAAGCACTCTCCCCTCGACAGCCATCAGCACGCGCGGGCCGGGACGACCGTCGAGAGCGACGGGGCCGATCGGCTGCCGGTGCTCTCTCATCCAGTAGTGCTCGTTGGCAATGAGATCGCGTACGCCGAAGCCGGTGACCGCAGGCAGGCTCTCGGCATCCGGTGGATCGAGGAGCATGCTGGCCGCCCCCTGCTCGTAGTGCATCTGGCGCGGGGTGCGCCCGTACTCGTCGGCCCAGTCGTAGAGGCGGAAGGTGGTGTCGCTCGGCACCTGGATTTCGGCGACCATGACGCCTGCCCCGAGGGAATGGACCAGCCCCGCCGGGACGTGATGGAAGCTCCCGGGCTCGGCTGCGATCGTGCGGAGATGGGGCACGATCTCGGGAGTGCCGATGGTGCGGTGAACAGAGTCGAGATCCGCGTCCTTGCGGAGCCCGTGAAACAGGACGGAACCGGGTTGGGTGGCAACGACGTACCACGATTCGGTCTTGAGGCGGGTGCCGGGGTGCTCCGCCACGTACTCGGCGTGGGGATGGACTTGCACCGAGAGGTGCTCCCTGGCGTCGAGCAGCTTCACCAGCAGGGGGAACTGGCCCTCCTCTGTAGGCAGCACGGGCCCCAGCAACTCCTCGCCGGCGACCTCGATCACCGATCGCAGAGATCTGCCGGCTAGGGGCCCCGATGCGACGAGCGAGCACGGATCGGCAACGTCGGTGACGTGGTCGGGAAGATCGGCAACCTCCCAACTCTCCCCGATCATGACATCGGCCGGCAAGTCCTTGTCGTAGCTCTCGAGACGACGCCCTCCCCACGGCTTCGCCACCAACACGGGGCGCAGAGTGAACGGGGCAAGGGACAGACTCATCGGGGCGAGCGTACTCGGACCGCGCCGGGCCCGCCGTCGTCCGTGGCTCATGTCGAGGTGATCAGGTCACTGCGGGTTCCGCCCTCGGTTTACCGATCGCGCGAAGTCGGCTTGCGCAGGAATGGTGCGGCTCGGTCCCTGCGGCCGGGCGTGCCGCGGTGAATCGCATTCTCCAACCGCCAGAAGAAGAAGCCGAGCACACCCAATCCGGGCAAGAGCACGATCAGAAGTGCCCACTTGACGACCTCGCGAGTCTGCATCGAGTCACGGTCACGAGCGAGGATCACCAGACCCAGAATCGCCACCGCCACCAGCAGCACCACCAGGAACAACCCGTATCTGTCCGATCGCTCGAGATACAAGCCGAGCACACCCAGACCGGGGATCAGCAGAAGGATGATTGCCCACTTGATGAGCGTGCGAGTCTCCATCGAGTGACGGCCGCGAGCGACGTTCACCAGAATCACAATCCAGAACGCAGCATTGATGGCAATGCCGATGATTATCAGCGCCTCGGCCATGCTCCGCTCCAATGTCTGCGCACCGCAACGCTAGCCGGAAACCCGATCACGTCGCCGCCGGGCCTGCGTCCGGCTAGTAGAGGAATTCGTCCGTCACGGCCGCGATCCGTACTCCGGAGTCCATCGCAACACACGATGGTGGGGATCCAGTCGCACCACAGTCGCCCGGTGTGGCGACTCCAGCTGGAAGGTCTGCGTCCGCTCGGTCAAGGTCACGATCTCCGTCCGCGCCGGGCCGGTGCCGCCGGACATCTCGATCTCCAGATCGAGATCGTAGGGAGAGCCGCTCTGCCGCTGGGTGAGGGTAACGTCGATGGCATCGTCGTTTGCTGGTTGCCAGTCCAGGTCCAACACCGGGGCCCCGGTGCGGTCGAGCCACTGCTCGAAGAAAGCGTCCAGCCGCGCGGCGGGGGCTGCGCCGGCGAAGGCCTCGCAGAAGGCGGGGAGCGTAAGTTCACGTCCGGCATAGTCGTCGACGAACGAGCGCAGCACGGCAAAGAAGACTTCGTCGCCCACGCGCCGACGCAGCATGTGGAGCACCCAGTGACCCTTGGCGTCCGCAATGGTGTGGTAGACACCGCCTCTCTCCGCGGTGGCCGAGATGGGCGAATCCTCGCCGCTGCGGACCACGTCGAAGTATCCACGTGCGCACTGGCGGGTGTTGTATTCGGGCCGCGAGAAGCGCAGGAACTCGGTGGCGGCGTCCTCACCCAGAATCGACTCAATGGCCACGACGGCGCCGTATTGCGCCATCGACTCGGTGAGGAAGAGCAGGCCGGGACCGTCGGCACCCACCGTGCCTCCCCACCATGCGTGTGCCGCCTCATGCGCAAAAAGCGGCAGGTTGCCCCCGGCTGCATCGAACGCCGTCGGCTTGGCGAGGATGAATCCTTGTTCGCTGGCGGCCCAGAAGCCGGGTACGTGATCGGGAACTTCGGCGATGCTGAAGCGCCGGTAGGGGTAAGCACCAAAGCGTGCGGCCATGGCGTCGATCACCTCACCGAGGGCGCGGGCCTGACCCGGCAGGCTCTCCGGGTCCGCACTGAGGCGATACATGGTGACGGTGCGCTCGCCGGCATGTGCGGTGCTGGTCTCGAACTCCCCTGCGGCGAAACCGACCGCACGCGATTCGTTGATACGCCACCGCTCACACGCACGATCACCGTCCTCGCTGCGTTCGATCCTGTCGCCGCATGACACCGTCGTCCAGGAGGAGGGCATGCGATAGGCCACCTCACCTGTAACGGCGACAAGCCCGGCGCTGAGGCCCTCCCCGGGGCCCGGGAGCGGGGCGGGATACCAACCGCAGGTCCACGAGACGGTCGCGAAGTCGGGGTGCAACGCAAACTGATCGCGCACTCCCTCGCCGGTGATGACGAAGTCGATATCGATGGTTTCGCCCCTGCCGAAGGGCTCGTCCCTCCGAATCGAGGAGACGGTCAGCCCCGGGAGAGGGCCGGGAAGGGGTGCGTCACGCAGCGTCACCTCGCCGGCGCCCGCATGGAGCGACGCAAACTGCACAACGGTGTCGGGCTCAGAGCCACCGTCTCGCCTGAGGAGGAAGCTCGGACCGTTGGACGAATCGGCCAAGACGAGCCGTAGCGTTGCCCTTCCGGTGACCACCATGCGCTGCTGTTCGGGCTGGAGATCGACCTCCATATGGAGGGTGTCGTAGCGCCATCCGAAGCCCGACCCATCGAAGCCGGCGGGGCCCGTCACCGGGGCGCTCCGCTGTATCGCTGTGTCCAGCCGGGGGCATTCGCAATCATCTTTGCTCCTGATCCCACTTCACGGGACTCTCCATCGCCAACGTCGCAACGATTGTACCGAGTCCTACTCCACGACATTCATAGGTGCAGCTCTCTCGCATCAATCGACGAGGAGGCGCTCCAACCGGCAGCTTTTCGGCTCGCCTCACGCCGCGGCTACCCCTCTGCGCAGAACGTGCCGTCCTCCGGGGCAACGAGATCAATCAGGAACCGATCCATGTACTCGGTCGCACAACGGCGGGCCTCGGTACGAATCGGGATATCGATCTGGTAGAGCCCGTGCACGGGGCTGTCGACCACGAGCAGAGCGCCGTTCACGAGCTCGGCGGCCAGCCGCTCGGCGCTGGCCAGCGGAGTGACCGGATCCTCCGTGGCAGCGACGACGAGGATGGGTCCTGCGCCTGCGGCGGATAGCGGGTCGGGCAGCAGGTCCGGCCCCGCCGGCCAGCGGGCGCACTCATCGAGTACCGCAAAGGGATCGAAGCCCTCCGGGATCGGGAAAACGGATGCGTAGGTCGTGGCGACGGCAGTGAGCCGCTCGATGGCGTCATCAGGCAACGGCACTTGATCGCGATATGGCGAGTCCATGCACGAGATCGCCAACGCAGAACCACCGGCTTCGAGCAGAGCAGCCGCATCGGCGATCAGGCTCTGCAGCCGGAAGTACTGACCGTCGTTGGCGTCGGCGACGGCCAGCAGCAAGGGGTCGGCGGACCCTCCGTAGGCAACCTCGCTGAAGCGGATGGCAGCGGCAAAGCTCTGCTCGTTGATGGTGGGGAGAAGCCGATTACCGGTGATGGGGTCGGCGTCGGCCCGAGCCGCCAGCTCCGTGAATGCCTGTTGCGCACCGCCGGTGATTGGGCATTCGGGATCGGCGTCACATTCGGCGAAGACCCGCACGAGCAGATCGTCCATCGCGGAGAAGGAGTCCAGCATCGAGTCGAGCAGATCCGCCGTCGCCAGATAGGCGCTGTCGAGAATCGCGGCTCGCACCAACTCGGGGTACGTCGTGGCAAACGCCGAGCCCAGGGCTGTGCCATAGGAGAACCCGAAGTAGGAGACCTGCTCCTCCCCCAGCGCCGAAACGAGCATCGCCATGTCGTGAACCGTGTCCATGGTCGAGACGTGGGGCAGGAGATCGCCGTACTGCGCTTCGCACCTGTCGACCCAGGCTTGAACCGACTCATCCAGCGCCTGCAGCTCACCGGGCGCATCGGGCGAGTAGTCGACGGACGCCCATTGGGCGGCAAGGTCAACGAAGCAGTTGACTGCGGTGTCGGGGAACGTCCCGCGCGGATCCAGAGCAACGATATCGAAGCGCTCCCGGAGTTCCGCGGTGAACACCTGGTCGGCGAATATGGCCAGCGGCGACGCCGGGTAACCCGGACCTCCCGGGTTGACGAGCAGCACACCGATTCGTTTGTCGGGGTCGGTGGCCTCGGCCCGGGCGACCGGGACCTCCACCGTCGGGCCGGTCGGGTCGTCATGGTCGAGCGGCACCGTCAGCATGGACATGTTGCCCGACCAGGGGCTCAGGGTCGGTACGAACCCACCGATCGGTTCGTCGGATTCCGGCTCCGTCGTCGGCGAAGTGGTGGTGGACGGGGCGGCGGCCACCGTTGTCGTAGTGGTCGTGGTTGACGATTCGGAGTCGCCATCGCTACAGGCGGCAACAAGCACTGCAAGAGCGAGCGTTGCCAGGGCAAGCCTATGCCAGACCATCGTCAAGCCCCATCCGCAACGAGCTCGGCGTGAATCTGCTCGGCCCACTTGCGCACGTGTTCCGGTTTGCGCCAATCACCGACGGGCAAGCCTCGGTTGGACTCCTCGAGCCTGCCGCCAAAAGTGATGTGCCCGCGCGCCCCGACCCGCTCCATTGCTCGCATCACCGGTCGGATTGGTGGGATCTCTTTCTCGGTTGCGGACTCGTCGAGCGGACCGCTGCTGAACAGCCAAACGGGCATCTCCCGCAAGGCCTTGTGATGCCGCCGCAGCACCGCCTTGGCATCCTTGTGCCAGGAGATGAAGTAGTACAGAGCACCACCGACGACAACCGCGTCGAACGAACTCACGTCGGCGACGTCATCACCGGAGCGAACCTCGACGTCATGCCCGAGATCACGAAAGTCGTCGCCGAGCATCTCGGCAAGACCCTTGGTGCCACCCATCTTCGACCCGTACGCCACCAGCAATCGCATGACCTCACCTCCACAGAGGCATCGCCTCCACAGATCCTCCCAGGGACAATACATGCGCCGGATGAATCGGCGACCGTCGTCGCGGCCGGGATCGACGCCTACTGTGACCCGTAGGGAGGAACTATTGAGCGACGGCTTCGACACTCCGGTTTGTCACGTCACCACGATCGGAAGGGTGACCGGAAAACCCCATCGGATCGAGATCTGGTTCGCCCACCGGGAGGGAACCCTGTACCTGCTCTCCGGCGGGAGAGACAGATCCGATTGGGTGCGCAACATCGTTGCAGACGGCTCGGTATCGGTCGAGATGAACGGGGCGAGGTTTGTCGGATTCGGTCGGGTCCTCTCCCCCGACACGGCGGAGGACCGGCTCGCCCGCAGGCTCGTCTTCGCCAAGTACCAACCGGGCTACGCCGGCAGCCTGGAGAGATGGAGAGAATCCGCCCTCCCGGTTGCGATCGACCTCGAGCCGGGAGGGACCGACTAGACGTCGTCGGCGTCGGACGGCAGTGCATCCTCCAACGGGATCGGATCGGAGATGCGTCCTGGAAACCCGCCGTTCTCGTCCTCCAGCTCGAAGCCGAGAACCACCCAGCGCTCACCGGGGTCCAGGACGGCGCGGGCCGCGTAGAGGTTCGGCAGGTTGAGCGATACGGCGTCTGTCGCCGGGTACGGAGTGTCGGACCCGTCGTAGGCGATCGCATAACAATCCGACAGCGGTTTCCCCAGCGCCAGCCTCTCCGCACCCAGGTTCTTCGGCTGACACGAGAACAGCAGCAACTCGCCGGCCGAGGTGACGATCCGTTGCGGAACCTCCAACTGAGCGAAGCCGCCCGGTTTGGTCAGGGGCGGAAGGGCGCTCCAGACGGAGAGATCGGTGGAAAAACCCCTGCCGAGCACGCCGCGGTCCACACCTTTGCCGTCGTTGACCCGCGCCGTGATCAACATCTCGAAACCATCGTCGACCCGGTACATCCACGGATCCCGCCACGCCACCTCCGATGACGATCGTTTCTCCAGGTGCTCGTACCAATAGGGGTGTGCGGACAGAAGCGGATTGCTCGGGTGCTTGACCCAGATGTTCAGATCGCTCGACACGGCGGCGCCGATCCGCTGCACCCGACCCTTCTCCAGGCTGGACCTTCCCGTGTAGAACATCCACCACCGGCCGTCGTGTTCGATCACGCTTCCGGTCCACGTGGCAACGTCGTCCCACTCTCCGGGGAATCCGGGCTCGAGCGCCGTTCCGACCTCGACCCAGTCCACCAAGTCCGAAGAGGTGGCATGACCGATGGAGGCGTTGTCATGACGAAGGTCCGAGTTTCCCAGCGAGCGGGGTGCCTGGAGGTAGAACAGGTGATAGGTCCCGTGGTCTTCTGCGATCCAGAAGTCCCAGACCCACCGGTCCTCTAGTTCAAACGCCACCGCGGCCTCCGGCTCGTTAATCCTTCGCTCGCGATCCTATCTGAAGCCCTCAGCGTAGTTTCCGCGCAGCTTGCTGAGGCAGTGAGTCCTCAGCTCGATTTCACCATCGATGCAAACCAGTAGCCGCTGTCCTTGATGATGCGCTCCTGCGTGGCGTAGTCCACCCAGACCAGACCAAAGCGCTGCGAGTACCCATGCTGCCATTCGAAGTTGTCCATCAAGGACCAGACGAAGTAGCCGCGGAGGTCCACGCCCGCCGCATGAGCCTCGGCGGCGGCAGCGAAATGGGACTCCAGATAGGCGCGACGGTCGGCATCGTGAATCGCACCATCCTGCTCGACGTCCGCAAACGCCACGCCGCTCTCGGTGACATAAACGGGGGGTAGCTCGTAGTCCTGCTGGAACCGCATCAGGATGTCACGCAGCCCCTCCGGGTAGATCTCCCAACCCATGGTCGTACGGGGAAGGTTGGCGTTGACGAGCGGCGGCGGCCGATCGGCGTCATCCACCCTCTCGTCTCCGGCCACTTGCCGCGAGTAGTAGTTGACGCCGAGGCTGTCCATGGGTGCGCTGATGATCTCCATGTCGCCGGGTCTGACCGGCTGCGCATCCCACTGGTAGTGCTCCGAGGCCCGTTCGGGGTATTCGCCCTTCAGCACGGGATCGACGTACCACGTGTTGCGCAGCTGATGGGCCAGCTCGGCAGCTTCGATATCCGCCGGGTGTGCAGACCGGGGCACAACGCACTCAACGTTGGTGACAAGGCCGATCTGCGCCGCCGGCGCCGAGCGTCGCAAGGCCTCCATGCCGAGACCGTGGGCAAGGAGGGTGTGGTGGGCAGCCGCCAGCGCATCCTTTCGATTGCGCCGTCCCGGGGCATGATCTCCGGAGAAGTAGCCCAGCTCGGCCACGCACCACGGTTCGTTGATCGTCCACCACTGCTGCACCCGATCGCCGAGACGCTCTCCGACGACTTCGGCGTAGTGCGCAAACGCATAGGCGGTGCGACGCTGCACCCATCCGCCGTCGTCCTCGAGGGCCTGAGGAAGATCCCAGTGGTACAAAGTCGGAGAAGGCGTGATGCCGGCTTCGAGCAGCTTGTCTACGAGCCGATCGTAGAAGCCGAGACCCGCGAGATTTGGGTTCTCGGAACCGTGGGGGAAAATCCGCGGCCAAGCAATGGAAAACCGGTAGGCCTGGACGCCGAGCTGCTGCATGAGCTCGATGTCGGACTCCCAGCGATAGAAGTGCTCACAGGCAGCATCACCCGTGTCCCCGTTGCGGGTCTTCCCCGGTGTGTGGGCGAAGCGGTCCCAGATGCTCTCGCCGCGCCCGTTGGCAGAGGGGGCACCCTCGATTTGATAAGCCGCAGTTGCCACGCCCCAGACGAAATCGTCGGGAAGAGTCTGCATGAAGCTCAAGCGTCGCTCCCCTGTCGGGCAAGAGCCCGGAGCCGCTCGGCAACGCTCTCCGCGGTGACGTCCCGCTGCACCTCGGCAAGGAGCTCGTAGCCCACCATGTGCTTGCGCACCGTCGCCGACCGCAACAGCGGCGGGTAGAAGTGGGCGTGCAACTGCCAATGCGGGTGGTCGCCCACCGGCGCCGGTGCACCATGCCAGCCCATCGAATACGGGAACGGATAGTCGAACACCCTGTCGTAGCGGCCGAGTACGTCGGCGAGCAGCACAGCCAGATCATCTCGCTCCGCGTCCACCAGATCCGGCAACCACCGCACCGGTCGCTTGGGAACGACGAGCATCTCGAACGGCCACACCGCCCAGAACGGGACAAGGGCCATCCACGACTCCGTCGCAGCCACGACGCGATCTCCATCGGCCTCCTGGGCGAGGTAGTCGAGCAGCAGCAAAGAGCCGTGCTCTTCGGAGTAGCGACGCTGCTCACGGTCCTCTTTCAGAGGTTCGTTGGGCAACGCCGCACCGGCCCAGATCTGACCGTGCGGGTGAGGATTGGAGGCCCCCATGGTCGCCCCGCGGTTCTCGAAGACCTGCACCCACCGGTTGGTCTGGGCGAGGTCGGCAACCTGATCGGACCAGAGGTCAACAACCCGCCGGATACCCGACGGGTCCATCGACGCGAGATCCAGGTCGTGGCGAGGCGAGTAGCAAATGACGCGGCAGGTTCCCGGCTCGCTTTCGGCCTGAAGAAGCCCGTCGGACACCGACTCGGGCGCGACATCCGGCCGCAGAGCGGCGAAGTCGTTGGTGAAGACGAACGTGCTCTCGTAGGGGGGATTCACGTCACCCGTAGCCCGGGCATTTCCCGGGCACAGGTAACAGGTTGGGTCGTACCGAGGCCGCACCTCGGCCGCCGGCGCCTCGGTGCTGCCCTGCCACGGGCGACTCGTCCGCCCGGCGGAGACCAGCACCCACTCTCCGGTAAGCGCGTTCCGGCGCCGGTGGGGCACCCTCATCTCCACGGGCGCAGCCGCGACCGCCGAATCCGTCCCGGTCAGCATCGGTTCGCTCACTTGATACCCGACGTGGCAACGTTCTCAACGAAGTAGCGCTGTGCGAACACGAACACCGTGAACGGGATGATCACGGACAGCACGATGGCTGCAAAGATCAGGTTCGGGCCCTCGCCGGCCTGCCCGCCCAGCGTCTGGAGGGCGATGGTGAGAACGAAGTCCTCGGAGTTCGCCCCATTGATCGACACGAGCGGCCAGATGAACGAGTTCCACGCGTACAGGAACATGAACGTCGCCAGGGTTGCGATCGCCGGCCACGACAACGGGACGAAGATCGACCAGAGGATCTTCCACCGCTTCGCTCCGTCGATGTACGCGGCCTCTTCGAGGTCCTTCGGAATCGACACGAAGAACTGCCGCATCAGGAACGTCCCGTATGCGTTGAAGATGAACGGCCACACCAGCGAGCCGAGCGTGTTCACCCAGCCGAGCGACACCATCAGCCGGAACAGCGGGATGATCAGCACGACGAACGGAATCATGATCGACCCGAGGTAGGCAACGAACAGGCGGTCCCGCCCGGGGAAGTTCATGCGGGCGAAGGCATACCC
Source organism: Acidimicrobiia bacterium (assembly GCA_030066715.1). Lineage (GTDB taxonomy): Bacteria > Actinomycetota > Acidimicrobiia > Spongiisociales > UBA5794 > JAAETI01. The sequence goes on along the minus strand of JASJBC010000017.1, from coordinate 2,717 downwards.
GCCCATGATCGACGTGAACAGGCTTCCGACGACGACCAACACGGTGATCAGCACGGTATTGGTGATCGACTTGTCGAAGTCACGGATGCCGAGCACCTCTGAGTAGTTACCCCAGTTGGCCGTGATGCGTTCGGCAGGCTCTGCGGTGCGGACGACGGCGTAGCCGACCACCGATGGATCGTCGGGATCCACGAACTTGCCGACCGCCGTGTTCCTCAGGAGCACGAGATCCTGGGTGTCCCCAGCGACCTCGACCGTGTAGATCGGCAGTTCCTCGCCGTCGACCACAACCGTTCTCCCCGTGTCGGTCGCAAACTCGAGCGGCACGGCCACGGTGGTCTCGAGGTCGGACTCGTCGGCGAAGAGGCCAGCCTCGATACCGGACTCGACCAGAACCATCTCCCGCTGCTCACCGTCGACGGAATCGATGATGAAGACCGGCAACTCCTCACCATCGACCTCGATCGTCTCGGCCTCGTAGGGCAGGACCCGTGGCGGGTAGGTGAAGACGTCCGAGGTGTCCTTCAGCGACGTGAAGAACATGTAGACGAACGGGAAGATCATCGCGATGGCGAAGATGCCGAGGATCACGTAGATGCCGCTGTATCCGAGCCACCGCCTTCGATTCACGCGCCTTTGGAGCCGCTTGTGCTCTGCCGCGAGGTCTGTGTCGGGCTTGTTCTCGAGCATCGTCATCAGCCCACCCCCTCACCTTCGAGGCGACGCTGTCGCCAGAAGTTCAAGATCGTGACAGCGAAGATCAGGACGAACAGCACCCACGCGAGGGCCGATGCGTAGCCCTGGTTGAAGCGCTGGAAGCCTTCTTGGTAGAGCTGGACCACCGGCGTCAGGGTTGCATTGCCCGGTCCTGACGGCGGCAACTGTGGGCCCATGAGCACGAACGGCTCGGTGAACACCTGCAGGCCGAGGATCGTTGTCGTCGAGACGACGAAGAAGGTCGTCGGACGCAGCAGCGGAACCGTGATGTTCCGGAACTTCTTCCACCATGAAGCTCCGTCGATGTCGGCCGCTTCGTAGAGCGACCCGGGAATGCCCTGCATACCGGCGACGAACAGGACGGCGTTGTATCCGGTCATGAACCACGCAAAGAAGATGACGATGGACCACATGGCGATGTTGGGATCCGACAGCCACTCGGGCTGAGGGGCCACGAACTCGGTGCCGAATATCGCGTTGATGAAGTCGAACACTCGGAGGATCCCGTAGTTGATGAAGCCGATCGAGGCGTTGTAGAGCTGCTTCCAGATCAGCAGGACGCCCAGGATGCCTGCGACGTAGGGGATGAAGTAGATCGCACGAAAAACCTTCATGCCCGGGATCTTCGAGTTGAGCAGGGCCGCAAGGACGAGCGCCGGGAAGGTGGCGAGGGGTATCGCGACGAAGGCAAACACCAGGATGTTCCGCATGCCGATCCAGAAGTTGGGATCGCGCGCACCCATGATCACGTCGCCGAATCGGAACGCCTGGCTGTAGCCCTCAGAAAGCACGTCCGAGGCGGCTTGGCCGGCCTCGACACTCGCAAACTGGAGGCTGAAGATCTTGATGTAGTTGTCGGGCCCGAGCCACGTGATCTCGGTGAGTCCGTCCCACGCGGTGAAGGAGACGAAGAGCGAGAAGACGAGCGGGAAGGCGAAGAAGGCAAGGAAGCCGAAGACGTTGGGCGATACGAACAGGAACCCGTCGATGGCTTCAGCCTCATCGACGGTGGTTTCGAAGAGGTCCGTGGCTGCGCTTCGGCGAAGCAGGAAGAACATCACACCCGACACGACGGCGAAGACCGTGAGGCCGATCACCTCCGGGTCGAGGAGCCGACGTGCGAACTCGATGGTTCCCGGGATGACGCCAACGGCAATCGTGAGGATGATGGCGCCCCCCGCCATGGTGTAGCGGCCGACGCGCTGGATGGCCTTCTCCGCCGACTTGATTCGTTCGGCTTGTGAGTAGATGATCCATCCGAGGACCACGAGGAGGGTCCAGTACCAGGCATCTCGGTAGCTTGAGGCGAGCGCGTCGATGCCTCGGAACAGCCCCATCTCCTGGATGGCGGCGATCAGGCCAAGCACGAGGATCGTGTACTGGAGCAGGGTTGCCACGCTCCGACCGCGGTTGCGGTGCGCAAGCAGGTGAGGAATTGCGTAGACCGCAGCGGCGGCCACGCCGAGGGTCAGGGTCACGGTGACGACGAGGCCCACGCCACTGAAGTCGAACAACACACCGGTTGCAAGGCCGACTGCTGCGACGATGGCAACGACGGCGACCACCGCCTGCCAGGCGATGACCGCGATCAGCCATGGCGGGTGTCCCCCGGTCGGGCCGGTCGCATCGGTGCTGATGGTTTGCTCAGCGGTTGTCACAGTCGTTCAGAGCTCCCGTTGAACGTGGGAGTGGCCCGGGGGGAGGAAGCCTCCCCCCGGAGCACTCATGTGGGAATCAGCCGTCGAAGTACTGATTCAGGTCGGCGCAGATGTTGGCCTCGAACTCCTCTACGGAGAGCGTGCCGTTCACAACCTCGTTGATGCGGTTGTTCATCTCGTCCCGGTAGGACGGCCAGTCGCCGTTCCAGAGCGGAGCCTCGGTCGCCGGGTTCTCGGAGAGCCCGTCGAGGAACGCCTGGTTGTTCTCCGGCGGCGTGAAGGTCAGGAACGCATCGAGGGCGTCCTGGCTGACCCGGCTCGGGATGTTGGCGCCGAGCTCGG
>JASJBC010000120.1 GCA_030066715.1 Acidimicrobiia bacterium | reverse complement strand
TCGCCAAGTCACGAGAGGCGTTTGCGTCATGGGGAGCGCTGACACACGCGGAACGTAAACCCTATCTGCGGGCCTTTGCCAAACACGTGTTGCGGTCGATGGACCGAATCGCCGACGTCGTAGTGGCGGAAACCGGCAAGCACCGCAGCGACGTACACGCAGAGGTAGTCGGCGGGCTCACCGCAATGGACTTCTTCACCCGCAAGGCTGGAGAGTTGTTACACCCAAAGCGCGGAGGACGCTGGCCGTTCCTGTCCACAAAGGGCTGGACCGAATACCCGCCGCTCGGAGTTGCGGGCGTGATCTCCCCCTGGAACTACCCCTTCTACCTCCCGTTGCTGTCCACCACCCAGGCACTCAGTGCAGGCTGCACTGCGGTGATCAAGCCCTCGGAGCTCACGCCGCTATCGGGCCAGTTGATCCAGGAACTCGCGGACGGCGCCGGCCTGCCCGAGAACGTCGTCCAGGTGATCCATGGTGGCCCTGCAACCGGTGCGGCGCTCGTCGAGGCCGATACCGACATCATCGCCTTCACGGGCTCACCAGCCGTCGGCAAGAAGATCGCCGGCATGGCTGCGGCGACACTGAAGCCCATCCTCCTCGAACTAGGAGGCAAGGACGCACAGATAGTGCTCGAGGACGCCAACATCAAGAACGCAGCCAGGGGTGCGGTGACCTTCGGCTGCTTCAATGCCGGGCAGATGTGCGTCGGTGTCGAGCGCGTATACGTGGTCGACGAGATCTACGACCAATTCATCGCGGAGGCGAAGCGGGCGATAGCCAAGCTCACTATCGGCACTCAAGACAAGCGAGACATCGGACCCATGATCTCGACTGCGCAGGTCGACATCATCGAGCATCACGTCGCCGACGCGGTTGAACGCGGGGCAACGATCCTGAGCGGTGGTAGCCGCGTCGAGACCGATCACGGCGTCTACTTCGAGCCGACTCTCATGGAGAACGTAGACCATTCGATGACGCTGATGCAGGACGAGACGTTCGGGCCGGTGGTCCCCGTCATGAGAGTTGCCGACGAGGCAGAGGCGTTGCGGCAGGCCAATGACTCCGCCTACGGGCTCCATGGGTCGGTGTGGACGAAGGATCGCCGCCGCGGCGCGGCCGTCGCGGCACGCATGAACACCGGAACGGTCGCCATCAACGACCACGTCATCAACTTCTTCGTTCCCAGCATCAAGTTCGGCGGCATCGGCGACTCCGGCCTGAACGGACAGCTCGGGGAGGAAGGCATCAAGGCCTTCACCGTGCACCGCTCGATCACCTCGGCCAGCTTCAGCCCGACCACGAAGCTGATGCGGGCCTGGCTACCGCGCACGGTGCGCCCCGGCTATTGGATCGGCTTGGCCAGGACGCTGTTCTCATGGAGACGCTGAGCCCGCTGGTTTCCACCGAGTGGCTCGGCAATCAGCTCCACGACGACGACCTGCGCATCATCGACTGTCGCTTCTACCTGGCGCAGCCGGATCAAGGCCTCGTCGAGTATCAGTCGATGCACATCCCGGGAGCCGGCTACCTCTCGCTCGATGACCACCTGACCGGCTCCACCGGCCCGGGCCGCCACCCCTTGCCCGACCCGGAGGTGTTCACGGCAACTCTGCGAACGCTCGGCGTCGGCGATCGGCATATGGTCATCGTCTACGACCAGGGCGACGGCTCGATGGCCGCACGCCTGTGGTGGATGCTGCGATCGCTCGGGCATAGGGCAGTCTCGGTTCTCGATGGTGGCTGGGCCGCCTGGCAGGCGGAATCACGCTCCACGACAGCCGAGGTCCCTTCCTGGGATCCCGAGCCCCTATCGCTCGCCGATCAATGGACGGGGACCATCGACCTGAGCACGATCCGCAACGGCGACCGGTCGCTGTTTCTCATCGACAGCCGCGCTCCAGAGCGGCATCGCGGTGAAGTCGAGCCGATCGATCCGGTGGCTGGGCACATTCCCGGCTCGTTCAACATCCCCTATCAGGGCAACACCGACGATAGGGGTCGGTTCCTGCCCGTCTCCGACCTCGAGCGGCGCTTCGCCGCCGCCGCGACCGACCAGCGGGTGGTTGTGTACTGCGGGAGCGGGGTTACGGCTTGCAGCAACATCCTGGCCATGGAGCTGGCGGGGATCAGCGATGCGGACCTCTATCCCGGATCGTGGAGCGATTGGTGCACCAACGGTGGCGAAGTGGCGACGAGCCTGCAGAACTGACCCCTGGAATTGAAGAAGGGCGGCCACCTCCCCCTACCAGGATGTGCCGCCCTACTTCGTGGAACACGATCCCCCGAAATCCGCCGCATTCCAACGACCCGTGGGTCGCTTGCTCGGAACAACGGCCTTGACCGAACTCCGAGATTTGGCATCGACAAGCTGTCGACAAAAACAACCATAGTGGTCGTGCAAGCACTTTGGGTGGCGAAGATTAAGAAAAGATTTCGCGCTCTCGTAAAAGGGGGACACAAGGTGAGACACGGCGCCGGGCCGATGCAATGATGCGACCTGCCGCTGAAACCGGGGCATGAACTACTGCGTTGAAGTTGTCAGCAAGCCGGGTTTTCGGGACATACGGGCCGAGAACCTCGAGGGCCAAGTCAGGCTCCTGGGAGTCCCCGGAGTCGATTCGGTCGAGATCGGCGACCGCTACTACCTCGCCGGCGATCTCTCGCCCGCACTCGTCCAGCAACTCGCCGACGACATTCTCTGCGACGTCATCATCGAAGATGCCCGCTGGTTTCCGATCAGCGCCGACCACATAGAGATCGGCGACGGCGTCTTCACAGTCGATGTCGTGCTTCACCCAGGTGTCACCGACACCCCCGCCGAAAGCCTTCTCGCCGGAATAGCGGAGCTGGGAATCGAGGGAGTCGTCCAGGCTGCAACCGGAACGCGGTACACGCTTCGTGGCTCCGAGCTGACGCAGGAGTCGGTCGAGCACATTGCCGCTTCGCTGCTCGCCAACGACGTCATCCAGACCTACCACATCAACGACCCCGCACCACCACCGTTCACCGCCGACGCGAGCGGCGCCGATCCCGTCGCGCACATTCCGCTCGCCGGGCTGAGCGAGCAACAACTGGTGGAGTTGAGCGGCGAGCGCAGGCTCAGCCTCGATGGCACGGAGATGAGGGCCATCCAGGCCTACTTCGGCGACCGGCCGGCGACCGACCTCGAACTGGAGACTCTCGCCCAGACCTGGTCGGAGCATTGTGTCCACAAGACGTTTCGCGCCGCAATCACGTACACCGGTCCCCCTCCCGGAGAGCTCCGGCCGATCACAACAACCACCATCGACGGCATCCTCGCCGAGCACATCCGGGCCGCAACCGAGACGATCGACAAGCCCTGGGTGCGATCGGCGTTCGTCGATGATGCGGGCATCGTCGCCCTCGACGACACGACCGACCTTGCGTTCAAGGTGGAGACCCACAATCACCCGTCGGCGCTGGAGCCGTTCGGTGGGGCCAACACCGGAGTCGGCGGCGTGGTGCGCGACGTGATCGGCGTGAGTGCCCGACCGATCGCCAACACGGACATTCTCTTCTTCGGACCCGAGGACACCGACCCCACCGCCCTGCCGGAGGGCGTGCTCCACCCCCGCCGTATCGCCGCCGGTGTGATCTCCGGCATCGAGGATTACGGCAACAAGATGGGGATTCCCACCGTGGCCGGTGCGATCTACTACGACCCGGGCTACACGGCGAACCCCCTTGTCTTCTGCGGCTGTCTCGGCGCCCTCCCCACCGGCACCCACCCCACCGCGGCGCAACCCGGCGATCGCATCGTTGTCCTCGGGGGCCGCACCGGCCGCGATGGGCTCCGTGGCGCCACCTTCTCCTCCATGGAGTCCGACCACACCACAAGCGAGCTGTCGGGCAGCGCCGTCCAGATCGGCCATCCCATCCACGAGAAGCAGACGCTCGAGGTCATCATGCAGGCGCGTGACGAAGGTCTCTACAACGCGATCACGGATTGTGGCGCCGGCGGGCTGTCGTCGAGCGTGGGCGAGATGGCTGAGGAACTGGGAGCCGTGGTCCATCTCGAGCGCGTGCCGCTGAAGTACCCGGGTCTCGCTTCTTGGGAGATATGGCTCAGTGAGGCCCAGGAGCGCATGGTGATCGCAGTGCCCAACGACAACGTGCCCCGGGTGACCGAGATCGCCGAATCTCTCGATGTCGAGATCACGGTGCTCGGCGAGTTCACCGGTGATGGAGTTCTCCGCATCCTCCACGACGACGAAACGGTAGGAGAACTCGAATGTGGGTTCCTCCACGGCGGCATCCCCCGCCAACACTTGACCGCCGAGTGGGCACCCTCACCCACCGAAGCACGAGCGCTACCGGAAGTCGAACCGGTCGCGGCGCTGCTCGCCCTGCTGGCTGATCCCAACATACGCTCCAAAGAGGCAACGGTCCGCCGGTATGACCACGAGGTACAGGGCGGCACGGTCCTCAAGCCCTTCATCGGACCGCACGAATCCGGACCGGCCGACGCCGCCGTCGTAACGCCGCTGAAGATCGGCCCGGGAACACCCGGTGCGGCGCTGGCGGTAGGAACCAACCCGGCCTACGGAGCCATCGACCCGTACCGGATGGCCTGGGCCAACATCGATGAAGCCGTGCGCAACGTGGTTGCGGTGGGCGCCGACCCCGACCGCATCTCGATTCTGGACAACTTCTCGTGGGGCAATCCCCGGATACCAGACCGGCTCGGTGCACTGGTCCGGTGCACCCAAGGTTGCCACGACGCGGCCATCACCTACGGAACGCCCTTCATTTCCGGCAAGGACAGCCTCAACAACGAGTACACCGGCAGCGACGGCAAGAAGCACACCATCCCGGGGACCCTGGTCATCTCCAGTCTCGGGATCGTCCCGGACGTCGGCCGCACAGTGACCAGCGACCTCAAGGAGCCCGGCAACGTCCTCTTCGTGGTCGGTACAACCGGTCGCCACCTCGGGGGCTCCGCCCTGGCGGCCTGGGTCGGGCAAACCGGTGGCGAGGCCCCTGCTCCGGTTCCTACGGCCCCGGCCGGGTATCGGGCGCTGCATCGGACCATCGCCGCCGGTCTCGTGCGAGCTTGTCACGATGTCTCCGAGGGCGGCATCGCCGTGGCCGTTGCCGAGATGGCCATAGGCGGCGAGATCGGGGTGACAGTCGACCTGCGCTTCCCGGCCGCAGACGAGCCGATCGACGACACGACGGCGGCGTTCTCCGAGTCGCTGGGTCGTCTCGTGGCCGAGGTCCGCCCCGAAGACGCGGCAGAGTTCGAGCGGATCATGGGCGTCTATCCGGTGAGCCGCATCGGCAAGACAGTCGCGTCCCAGGAAATCACAATGCGCGGTACCAGCTCTGACTTCAGCCTGTCGCTGGCCACAGCCACCGAGGCGTGGCGGGGAGGCACCGCGTGAAGCCCCGGGCACTGATCCTCCACGCCACCGGAACCAACCGTGACCACGACGTCGCCCGAGCCCTAGAGCTTGCCGGAGCGGATCCCGAGATCGTGCACATCAATGCGCTACGCGACGGTGCGGCATCTCTTCTCGAGTTTCAGTTGATGGTCCTCCCCGGTGGGTTCTCGTACGGTGACGACCTCGGCGCAGGGAAACTCTGGGCGGTCGCACTCCGCGCTCGTTTCGGCGAGGACCTGGAGAGCTTCGTCGCCCAGGGCCGACCACTCATCGGCATCTGCAACGGTTTCCAGGCGCTGGTGAAGTCCGGCATGCTCCCGAGCCTGCGCAACTCCGCGGCCGAGAATGGATTGCGGACTCAGCAGGCGACACTGACTCGCAACGAATCGGGGCGCTTCGAATGCAGGTGGGTCGAGTTGGAGCCCGGGGGCTCGAGCATCTGGACCCGCGACCTCGAAGAGAACATCTATTGCCCTGTCGCCCATGGGGAAGGGCGGTTCGTCGCTACGGAGGGAGTCATTTCTGAGATCGAGCGGCGGGGGATGGTTGCGATGCGCTACGCGGGCGACGGCTACCCGGCCAATCCCAACGGCTCGCTGAACGACATAGCCGGGATCTGCAACCCCGAGGGCAACGTGCTTGGTCTCATGCCGCACCCGGAGAACCATGTCGTTGCCGAGCAGCATCCACAGCGACACCGCGGGCGCCAGCCCGGCTCAGGCCTTGCATTGTTCACCAACGGAGTCCGGCACGCTGTGCTGGTTTAGGAGGATCCCAGTGATCGACAGACAGACCATCCTCGAGGCCATTCCCGGAGCCTTGCTCCGCACGGATCTCCCCAAGTTGGGAGAGCGGATCGAGGGCAAGGTCCGGGACATCTATCTCCAGGAGGGGCGGCGCGTCCTGATAACCACTGATCGAGTCTCTGCGTTCGATCAGGTGCTCGGGGCCATCCCCTTCAAAGGTCAGGTACTCAACCAGCTCAGCGCCTGGTGGTTCAAGCAGGTCAAGGACATCGTCGCCAACCACGTGATCGCCGTGCCCGACCCGAACGTCACCATCGGCGCCGAGGCCGCGGCACTGCCCGTCGAGGTGATCGTGCGCGGTTTCATCACCGGTGTCACGTCGACATCGTTGTGGACTCTCTACGACCAAGGTGTCGACCGCCCCTACGGACTCGACCTCCCCCCGGGTCTGTCCAAGAACGACCCGCTGCCCGAGCCGGTCATCACACCGACGACAAAAGCCACCGGCGGGGCTCACGACGAGCGGCTCACCAGCGATGAGGTGGTCGAACAGGGCCTGGTGGAGCCCGCGCTCTGGGAGCGGGTCCAGCAGGCAGCTCTCGAGGTGTTCAGACACGGCCAGCGGGTGGCAGCCGAGGCGGGGTTGATCCTCGTCGACACCAAATACGAGTTCGGATTGATCGATGGAGAGCTTGCCCTCATCGACGAGGTGCACACGCCCGATTCGAGCCGGTACTGGGTCGCAGATAGCTACGGGCTCGGGGAGCCGCAGAACTACGACAAGGAGTTTCTCCGGCTCTGGTTCGTGGAACAGGGATACCGGGGTGACGGGCCGGCACCGAGTATGCCGGACGACTTCGTTGCCGACGTTGCGGAGCGATACATCGACGCCTACCAACGGCTAACCGGCAAGGCATTCGAGCCGGGCGAGCAACCGGCTGCGGATCGAATCAGGAGGGCACTCTCATGAAGCCAATCGTCCCCATCATCATGGGCTCGAAATCGGACCTGACCCACGGCACCAAGATCGCAGATGCGCTGGCTGAGCTGGGGATCGACAGCGAGATCCGCGTTGCCTCAGCCCACAAAGCGGCCACATACCTCCTCGAGCTGCTCTCCACCTACGAGAGCGATGGGCGGCCCAAGGTCTACGTGACTGTGGCTGGGAGATCGAACGCGCTGAGCGGCCTCGTGGACGGCAACGTTGCCTCTCCGGTCATCGCCTGCCCGCCGTACTCGGATCGCTTCGGCGGAGCCGACATCTTCTCGTCACTGCGCATGCCGTCTGGGATTGCACCTGCGGTGGTGCTCGACCCCGGTGGGGCGGCACTGGCTGCCGCCAAGATGCTCGGCATTGCCGACGAGACGGTGCACCGTGCGGTGACGGCGGCACAGCAGGCATGGACCAACACGATCATCAGCGACGATCAGGAAATCCACGGGGACGGCTAACGTCCCCGGCGGCGGAGTGAGGAGCATTGGGAAGCTTCCTGGACGATGACTTGCTGGATCGCCCGCACGAGGAGTGCGGTGTGTTCGGCATCTACGCACCCGGCACCGACGTAGCCAGGGTGGCGTTCTTCGCCCTGTACGCCCTGCAGCATCGTGGCCAGGAGAGTGCGGGCATCGCTACGAGCGATGGGGTCTCTGCCGCGATCCACAAGGACATGGGGCTCGTCGCCCAGGTCTTCACCGAGGACGACCTCTCCAAACTCGAAGGGCACCTGGCCGTCGGGCAAACCCGCTACTCCACAACCGGTTCCTCCCACCTCCGCAACGCACAGCCCTATCTGATCGAGACCATGCACGGCCCTCTCGGTGTGGGCCACAACGGCAACCTCACCAACGCCCCGCAACTGCGCAACCAACTGCTGGAGCGTGGCGTTGGCCTCACCTCGTCGACCGACAGCGAAGTGATCACGCAGATGCTGGCCGCCCCGGCCCCGGGAACAGGGAACGGTCTGCCGGACTGGGAGGCGCGGATCGGCAACTTCATGGCCGAGGCTGAAGGCGCTTACTCGCTGGTTGTGCTCACCCGGGACGCCGTATTCGGGGTGCGGGACCCGCATGGTTTCCGCCCGTTGTGCATCGGCCGGCTCGAGGACGGAGGCTACGTGGTGGCGTCGGAGTCCTGTGCCCTCGGCACCGTCGGGGCCAGCTTCGTCAGAGAAGTAGAGCCGGGTGAGATCATCCGCCTCGACAAGGAGGGCATGCACAGCGTGCCGGGACCGGTCGCGCCGGAGCCGGCCCTCTGCGTCTTCGAGTACGTGTACTTCGCCCGACCCGATTCGGTGTTCGAGGGCCAGACGATTCACAGGGTGCGACAGCGGCTCGGTGAGGTCCTGGCTGCGGAGGCTCCTGCGGACGCCGACCTAGTCGTCGGAGTGCCCGACTCGGCAACCCCGGCGGCGATCGGGTATGCCATCGCCTCCGGCATCCCGTACACCGAAGGGCTCATCAAGAATCGTTACATAGGCCGGACTTTCATCATGCCCGGCCAGCAGGAGCGCAGGAAGTCGGTTCGCCAGAAGCTGAATGCCATTGACCTGGAGTTTAAGGACAAGAACGTGCTGTTGGTGGATGACTCGATCGTGCGCGGCACCACGTCCCAGCAGATCATTCAGATGGCACGGGATGCGGGTGCGCGCAAGGTCTACTTCGCATCGGCGGCGCCGCCGGTCCGCTACCCGAACGTCTACGGCATCGACATGCCGGCGGCCTCCGAGCTCATTGCCAACAGCCGCAGCGTCGATGAGATCCAGGAACTGATCGGTGCAGACAAGCTGATCTACCAGGATCTGCACGGACTGATTCGCTCCGTCCGCCATGACAACTCGTCGATCTCGGATTTCGATACATCCTGTTTCTCGGGTGAGTACGTCACCGGCGATGTGACGGACGATTACCTGGATGCGCTCGAAGCCAAGCGCAACGATGCCGCGAAACAGCGTCTCCGTGCCCGCCAGCGCAAGGACTCTGGCGACACGGGTGAGACGACGAACGTCATCGCGCTCTGACGCCGCTGGCGGCGCCCCCTCCCATTCACTGGCGGAACGCCTCGATGCTCGACGGTTTTTCGATCGTAACCCGCCTGTCTGCGACGCGGCACTCCGCCGTGTACCTGGCCGACCGCGAGAAGGACGGCGAACGCGTCGTGCTCAAGGTCTTCCAGAAGCGCGCGGACGCCGCCGACAGCCTCGATGCCTACGAGCAGTTCCTGACCGAGTATTCGCTGGTCGCATCGGTCAAGCATGAGAACGTCGTCAAGATCTACGACCAGGTGGTTGACGACGACAGTTCCTGCATCGTCATGGAATACCTCGGCGGCGGCACGTTGCGGCAGCGCATGCGGGTCGGTATCCGCGAGCGCGAAGCCTGTATCTACCTGCGCAAGATGGCGGACGCGCTGACCGCCGTTCACGGAGTCGGCATTCTTCACCGTGACCTGAAACCCGGCAACGTGATGTTCCGGGACGATGGCAGCCTCGCGCTGATCGACTTCGGGCTGGCCAAGCGCATGCGCCTCGAACTGGCCCTGACGGACAGTGGCGATATCTTTGGCACGCCTTACTACATGAGCCCCGAGCAGGGTCACGGCAGGGACATGGACGAGCGCAGCGACATCTACAGCCTCGGTGTCATCTTTTTTGAATTGCTGACCGGGCGCCGGCCGTATGAGAGCGACTCGGCGCTGGGCATCATTTACAAGCACGCCAAGGAGCCGGTACCGTTGCTGCCCGCTCGTGTCGCGCACTACCAGATGATGATCAACATGATGATGGCGAAGAAGCCGGAAGACCGTATCCAGGCCGCGAAGGATAT
>JASJBC010000119.1 GCA_030066715.1 Acidimicrobiia bacterium | reverse complement strand
TCGATCGCCTCGATGAGGTTGGCGTTCAGCAACACCGTGCGGCCCGCTATGGGCGTCACCGGAATCATTGAGTCGCACCTCCTTGTGCTCTCTGCCCGAATCCCTCTGGGCTGTCTTGGTTCCGTACCCCTCTACTGTCGGGAGTCGACCCACTCGCTTAATGACAGAATTCTGAGATATCGGTGATTATTTGGGGCGTTATTTCGCGATCCCAGGGGTCGCGTTTAGGCCTAAAACCCGGGCTCCGGGTCGCTGCCGGGCGCGCCGGGCCATTCGAGGTCGGCCGACCGCTGCGCAGCCGGTACCCACGATCGGCTTCGATCAGGCTTCCTGACCCTCGGGTGGAGGAGGCGTGGAGACCTCGATCACGTTGGCCAGCGGGATCTGGATACCCGAGTCGAGCTCGAGAATGGGCCCGTCGGCCGTGAAACGAACGGTTTCGACCGTACCGGTCACCGCATCGCCGTAGACGCTGTAGGCATTGACCTCTTTGCCTACGGTCCCCATCGCCAGGGTGGTCTGCTGGAACCCGAGCAATGCCTGGTTGGTCTCAGAGATCGCCTGGAGCGTCTCGACCGTCGTGAACTGTGCCGTCTGTTCCAGCATGGCCGTGGCGTCGGTCGGGGCCAAAGGGTTCTGGTATTTCATCTGGGCAACGAGCAGCTTCAGAAAAGCGTCACTGTCCAGCTGACCGAGCGCCGAGTCCGACGCTGTGGTTGCCGTTGTTGCGCCACTTACTGCTTCAATCATGGTGCGTCCTCAGATCCGGAGATCATTGTCGGTTGGTTGCGGACGACGGAAACTCGAGCGCGGCTCGCTCCTGGGTTCGTCTTGGTCGTCCTGATTCGGGTTGGCGCCACGCCGTCTGCCGTCGCCGGTCATGACGAAGCCACGGTGCTCCAGCACGCCCTGCAATTCTTCGAGGAAGGTCTCGAGACCATCTCCGCCCGTGGAAGCGGAGGCGGGCACCACATGGACCTCGGCGCCGGCTCGCACCGAGACGACGAGTCGCAGCCCCTCGATCTCGGGGATGTCGACCACCATGGTGCGCGGGGGCGGCTGGTTGGCCTGTAGCTCGACGGCCTGCAGTACTCGCTCAGCCAGAGCGCTGTGCTGTGCCGGCGCTGCCGGAGCGGCGACATGAGTGATGGGGCTGGACGGCGCCTGCGCAGCCTCGGAACCAGACACGGCGAAGGTCGTGACCCCCGAAGCGTTCCCCGAGTCGACCTGAACCGGGCCGCTACCGACCGGGATCGACCGTGGCTCGACCAGCCGCACAGACTCTCGAGCAGCTGTGTCGGCTGCCGGGACGGCCTCGTTCTGCGGGGGGTTGGCAACCCGCGCCGGATCGCCGGGCAAGCCGCTGCCGGCGGTCGGCTCGGCAGTGGGACGGAGATCCCCAGCCGAGTGCCCCAACGCTGACGGTTGCGCAGAATCCAGCGGCGCAGTCGTGGCCCGTCCGTCCGGTGATGGCGCAGGTGCGAAAGCTGGTACCGCGCCGGCCGAATCGGGATTTGTCTTTGCGGCGGCTGACGAAAGAGTGGACGCCGGAACGATCGTGGCCTCCTCAGCGCCGGCGAGCACGGGTGGGCGGATACCGTCCCCGGCGAGGGGAGCTGCCGGTTGCGGTGTCACCGGTACCGACGCCTCATCTCTGCTGAAGACCGGCCCGACAACCCTCGTGTCGATGACCGCGGGCCGGGTGACCACAGCCGGATCGGTGGCCCGCACCGGCACGTTGCCCGAAATCGCTACGTGACGGCCCGGTACGTCTCCCTCGCCGAGTTCACCGGACTCGGCACCGCCGGCGAAGTCGCCGCTGTCGCCTTCCTGGTCCCCGGCATCGCCGAGGATTCCCCGGATGGCGTTCGGATCGACCTGCGGGATCATCCCGAGAGTTTGGGCCAGCATTTCGCCAAAACCCGCCTCGCCCTGTGGCGCAGCAACAGGGGTGGGCTCTGCGGCCACCGGCAACATGGTGTTCTGTGGTTCGATCATCAGACGATGCCTCCGAGTTGTCTGTAGTAGTCGAGAACCCGGGGCACGTATGCCTGAGTCTCAGCGATGTTGGGGATACCCCCGGCTTCCCGAACCCTCCCCGGGCCGGCGTTGTAGGCGGCCAGGCCGAGTTCGACCGAACCGAATTCTTCGATTGTCCACGCCAGGTACCGGGCTCCCCCGTCGAGGTTCTGTACGGGATCCCAGGGGTCGACTTCGAGACCGTCGGCCGTACCCGGCATCAGCTGGGCGAGGCCGATCGCCCCGGAGCGGGAGACTGCGTCGGGGCGGAACCCCGACTCCTGCCACACCATGGCCGCAAGCAAGCGTGGATCGAGCCCGGCGTTGGCTGCGGCTTGCTCGATCTCGCCCGCCCACGTCTGCCCCGCGGCGGGGAGCCGACCGGCCCAGAAGCCGTCGGCTATGGGATGCCCACTGTGGACGATGATGGGCGTGCCGAGGATTCCGATGGGAACCGAGATCGCGGGTGAGGCGGACGCCGGGGAGGCAAAGACCGGGCCGGTTGGGGCGGCCGGGCCGGTTGGGCCGACCGAGCCTTGTGCAGCATTGAGGGACTCGGCGAAGGACCGGTTCGTCGGCATGTTCCGCTGGAACTCGGCCTGGATCTGGGCGATCCGCCCGCCGATGTCCGCGATCGCAGTGATGCTCATATCAGACCGTCCCCGTTGCGGGTGTGGAGCATGCCCATCAGATCGTCGAGCGCCTTCTCTGCAGACTTGGCCGCTTCGCGAGCCATCTCTTGCTTCTTCTTGTCGTCGAGTCTCTCGGCGGCATCGAGATCGGCGGCAGCACGGCGCCACGCGTCCGACTTGGCGTGGAGCGCACGCTCCGACTGCTGGTAGACGTTGGCCGCGGCGGTGACCATCTCGTGCGAGCCGAGGCCGCGCAGTTGGAGGGACCGCAGGTTCACCGCACCGATGATCTCGCCAACGTCGATGCTCTCCCGGTGGCGCTCCTTGAGCTCTTCGAGCTTCTTGCGTGCTCTCTCGTGGGCTTGTCGGGTGTTCGCCAGCGAAGCCCGCGCCTGCTTCTCCTCGATGGCTCGGAGTCGGGTGAGCACGGTGAAGGGATTGCGCTTTCTCATGATGCCAGGCCGATCTGGGGTCGCAGCGCGTCGAGCTGGGACCACGCCTCGTCGAATCCAACGATCTCATGCGACGATTGCCGGAGGAACTCGACCAAGCCGGGCTTGGCGGCGAGACCACGATCGGCGGCCGGGTTAGTCCCGGGCACGTAGGCGCCGACCTCGACCAACTCCCTCACCTCTTCTGCGGCGGCGAGTGCGTCCTGCGCAGCAATCACGACGGCGCGCTGCTCCTCCGGCACCAAGCGAGGGGCCAGCCGGGACAGGGAGGCAAGCGGATCGATGGCTGGGTAACGCCCGGAAATGGCGATGCGGCGATCGAGGACCACGTGGCCATCGAGGATGGAGCGGGCCGTGTCGGCGATCGGATCGTTCATGTCGTCACCCTCGACGAGCACGCTGTAGAAGCCGGTGATCGTGCCTCGCGAGCGCGGTCCGGCTCGCTCCAGCAGTTGCGCCATCAGCGAGAAGACAGAAGGGGTGTACCCACGTGCGGTGGGGGGCTCGCCGGCAGCGAGCCCGATTTCCCGTTGCGCCATGGCCAGCCGGGTCAAGGAGTCCATGAGAAGCAGCACGTGTTTGCCGCCATCGGCAAACCACTCGGCGATTCGGGTAGCGAGCATTGCTGCCCGGAGCCTCATCAGCGCCGGCTGATCGCTGGTGGCCACGACGACGATGGATCGGGCCATTCCTTCCGGACCCAGCTCGTCTTCGATGAACTCACGGACCTCGCGGCCACGCTCCCCGATCAGAGCGAGCACGGCAACGTCCGCACCGGTCCCCCTGGCCATCATGCCGAGCAGGGTGGACTTGCCGACGCCAGAGCCACCGAAGATGCCTATGCGTTGGCCTTTGCCGGTGGTGCAGAAGGTGTCGAGTAGCCGGATCCCGGTCGGGAGCGGCTCGTTGATCCGGATGCGATCCAGCGGCGATGGCGCGGGAGCCCCGACGTTGGTCGGCTCGCCCATCAGCGGAGGACCGTCATCGAGGGGACGACCGAGACCATCGAGGACCCGGCCGACCAGGTCGACAGACATTGGCATGGACAGTCCGATGCGGTCGGTGGTGACGACATCGCCCTTGCCGATGCCCGAGACGTCTCCGTACGGAAGCACCCGAGCTCCCTCCGGGGTCAGGGCAATGACTTCCGCTTGCCGCGATGTCTTGCCGGTGCGGATCGCAAGCGACTCGCCGATCTTGAGGCGAAGACCGCGCACCTCGAGCTCGTGCGTGGTGACGCGGGCGACGCGGCCCGACACGCGCCAGGGCGACTCGCCGGCCAGCTCATCGAGACGGGAACGCAGCAGGGTCATCCGAGCACCTCGCGGGCCACCTCTAGCGCGGCCTCCCTGGTCAGGTCTGCCGTTGCCCAGCGGCCGCTCACTCTGGCCTCACCGGGACGCAACGACGGATCACGCTCCATCTTCACCCCGTTGGGCAGACGTACCTGACCGGAAACTGCATCCCAGTCCTGGGGGTGAATCGCCACAACCATGTCTTCGTCGTCGAGACTGGTCAGCGCGTCTTCGATCCGAGAGGCCGTCGCTGCGGCATCGTCCGGAGGCAACTCGCCAACTATGAACGCTGCCACCTCGAGGGCGGCATCGATTGTCTCGTTCACTGCCCGGAGGCGATGATCCTCGAGATCCCGTACCGCCGTGCGCAGGGCAGTGTCGACACGGGAGATTGCGCCCTCCATTGCGGCCCGCCCCGCCGTGAAGCCCTCTTTCCTACCGGCCTCGAAAGCTTCGGCGCGGACCTGCTCGACCAGCTCGGCAGTGGCGTCGTCGACGAACTGAAGGCCGCCCCGGCCGAAGGCGGGAGGAGCGGTGGCGACGGCGGCGTTGCGGATGACCCTACTCAATGAGCTCGTTCTCCTCTCCGCGCGAGATCACGATCTCGCCCGCCTCTTCGAGGAGCCGTACGGCGGCAATGATCTTGGTGCGAGCGGCATCGACATCGGTCCGGCGCACCGGTCCGAGCAGGTCGATCTCCTCGAGCAGGCTCTCCTTGGCCCGAGCCGACATGTTGCGCATGATGGCGTCGGTCACCTCGTCGTTGGCCCCCTTCAAGGAGAGGGCGAGTTCCGGTGTGGCGACGTCCTGGAGCACACGCTGGATCGAGCGATCGTCGAGCGTGACCAGATCATCGAAAACGAACATCAGGGCGCGGACCTCTTCCGCCAGGTCCTGGTCAATGTCTCGCAGCCGTTCCATCACCGCCCGCTCCGTGCTCCGATCCGAGCTGTTGAGCACGTTGGCGAGCTCCTTGACCCCACCGCGGGCGACACCGGGGTCGTCGACCGTGACAGGACCGAGGCGCTTCTTGAGAATGCTCTCGATGGATCGGATGACCTCGGTCGAGATGCGGCCCATCTTGCCGACGCGGACGGCGACCTGAGCTTGGAAATCCTCGTTGAAGGTCTGCAGGACCGTCGCCGCATAGGCCGCAGGCTGGTGGGCGAGTATCACCGCAACGGTCTGCGGATGCTCTCCGGCGAGCACGTCACCGAGCTTGTCCGCTTCGACCTGTCTCACGAAGCCGAACGGCACCGCATCGAGGTCGCTCATCATGCGCTCGATCATCTCGGGACCCTGTGCGCTGTTCCACTGCGTGAGCAGATCGCGGGCGTAGTCGACACCACCCGATGCGAACACCTCGTCGGACTGGGAGGCTGCGTACACCTCCTGGAACACGACGTCGATGGTCTCCTGACGGAGCCTGCCGATCTTGGCGACTTCGGTGGCGAGCTGTTCGACCTCGTCCTCGGTCAGGTGGTCGAGCATCCCGGAGGCGGCCGAGGAGCCGACCGCAACAACGAGTGCGGCTGCCTTCTCTTCGGGGCGCAGTGAGGTACTCATCGGCGATCAGCCAGCCAGCTCCGCAGTAGAACTGCGATCTCTTCGGGTTGACGCTGGACGAGATTCATGACCTCGGGATGGATGCTCGCCCCCTCTTCCGACTCGCCTACGGCGGCCGAAGCCGACCCGCCGCCGGAGAGGGCCGGCTGGACGACCTCGAGGGAGGCAGCCTTGGTCTTCTTCGAGGAGCCCCGCGCCATGAGCAGCAGGGCGACGACGACGATCAGAAGAACCAACCCGCCAACGACCTGCGGGATCATTGCCATCGGATCCATGCTTGCGGCCTCGGCAACCGGTTCTTCCTCGACAACCTCGGGGACGGGGTAGGCAATGGCCGACACGGAGATGGTGTCACCCCGGGTCGTATCGAGCCCGACTGCTGCCGATACGAGAGCTTCGACCTCGGCGGCCTCGGGGACGGTGATCCCGGTGAGCGACCCATCGTCCATGACCACGGCAACCGAGAGCTGCTCCACCTTGCCCGGGGCGGTGATCTCGCGGGATATGACGCTGTCGACGCCGTACTCGCGGATGACCTCGGCGCGGTCGTAGGTGTACTCGCCGGTCGTGTCGGTGACGACGGTCTCGCCCTCCACGCCGAGAGTGCCGCCCGGAGGCGTGCCCGCCCCGACGTATGTCTCGTCGATCGTCGACTCGCGCAAGGCGACGGCGCTGTCCTCGTCGTAGGTCTGGGTCTCGACGGACTGCTCGTCAAAATCGAGTTGCGCCCGGACGACGACAGACGCCGAGTCCTCACCCGTCACCGAGGTGAGCAGATTGCGCACGTCGGTGGCAAGGGATGCCTCAAAGTCACGGGTCATCCGCAGGTTGCGGTTGCTGACTGCGCTCTCCGCTGCGATGTCGCCTGCGGCGTGGAGCACTGCGCCATCCACATCGGCGACCGTCACGTTCTTCGGCTCCAGTCCTTCGACACCGGAGGCGACCAGGAACGTGACCGTCTCGATCTCGAGCTCGCTGAGCGCCGCAGAGGTCTCCAGCAGGACGGAGGCGGTCACCGGCTCTTCGTCTTCGGCGAAGAGCGACTCCTCCGGGATGACGAGATGCACGGTTGCATTGGTGATGTCGTTCATGGCAAGCAGTGTCAGTTCCATCTCGCCTTCGAGCGCTCGCTGGTAGTCGACCCGCTGCCGGAAGTCGGAGACGTTGAGTCCCTGGTCATCCAGAAGCGAGTAGCCCTGTGGGGCCGCACCGCTCTGGACGCCTGCGGTGGCGAGCGCCGCCCGCACCGAGTAGACCTCGGACTTCGGCACGAGCACTCTGGAGCCACCGGCCTCGATCTCGTAGGAGACACCCTGGCGATCGAGCTCGTCGACAACGGTGGCCAAAGTCGCGTCGTCGAGATTGGAGTAGAGAACCGTGTACGAGGGGGTGCTGACCCACTGGAAGAAGAGGAAAGCCGCCATCAGGAGCACGACGGCTGCGATGCCGATCACGACCTGGTGGGCCAGCGGTAGCGATATCAGCATGTCTCCGATGCGGTTACGGCGTTCCATTTCAGATCTGCATCCTCATGATTTCCTGATAGGCCTCGACGGCCCTGTTCCTTACCTGGACGAGCAGGTCGACGCTGAGCTGTGCCTTGGTCATCGAGGTCATCAGCTCCTGCACCGAGGCCTCTCCCCCGGTTGCGATGCTCTCGGCGATCGCATCCGCGGCAAACTCGGCGTCGGAAACCGCCTCGAGGGCGGAACTGATCGAGTTGGCGAAACCTTCGGCGGGCTGGGCCGGCACTACCGACTGGGCGGCATTGACGCCGGCGGTGCCGGTGACGGTGGAGATAGGAGGAAGAGTCATTAGCGTCCGATCCTGAGGGCGGCTTGGTACGTTTCCTCATTCGTCTTGATGACCTGGAGGTTCATCTGGTAGCTGCGTTGGGCGGCGATCATGTCGGCCATTTCTTTGGCGAGGTCGACAGCGGGACGCACGACGTAGCCCTCTTCGCTGGCCAGCGGATGCTCCGGATCGAACACCCAAACCGGCTCGGCGTCCGTGCGCAGAATCTGTACGGCCCGGGTGCCCTCACCGACTCCGGCGCCGTTGAGCTCCTCCTCGGCGTGGACCAGGAGCGCCCGAAACGGCTCTTCGTCGGCGGAGCGAATCGTGTTGACGTTGGCGATGTTGTGGGCGATTGCCTCCAGCCACAACTGCGAGACGTCGGCTCCGGTCTGAGCGATGTCGATGGCGTCAAAGGCACCCATTACGAAGTCCTCCCGATCGCCGAGCGGAGCAGCCCGGCCTTGAAGTTGAACGCCTCGACCATGGCCTGCTGGAGGAGGTTGGTCTCCATCATCTCGACCACCTCGTTCTCGATATTGACGTTGTTGCCGATCGCATCAACCGGGTCGCCTGTCCCGGCGATCTCGGGTCCTTGCGCTCGCTCCATCCGCTTGCCGTCGATCGCCCTTCGCAGTTGATCCTCAAACGAAACCCGCGATGCCCGAAATCCGGGCACCTCTGAGTTGGCAACGTTGTTGGCGATTACCTCGGCTCGAGTGTTGAGCGCGTTCATGGCGTATTCGATTGCGGCCATCGTCTGGTCGGAGATCGGAACCATGTCGCCTTTCCTTGCTAGAACGCGAAAGGGAAGAACGCAGGTGCGCTCTTCCCTGAATGCTTCGCGAGATCCATCTCGTTTGTGTTGTGCCCCTCCCGTCGGCCCGGACCTCACCTACTTAAGCAACCGGCTTGGTAGCGAAGCCGAGTCCACGGAGGCGCGCCGCAACCGCGTTGATCGCGTGTCGGGGGGAGGGAGAGAAGCGGCCTAGGAGTGGTGCGGATTCTGGGCGACGACATCGATTGCGGCCAGCACCGCAACGGTGACCTTGGCCCGACCGGCGGCCCGCTCCGTGTCGAGGCGCTTCAGGATCCGACCCATGTCCGTCGAGGAGTACCCGGGCTGGAGCTTGGACAAGGACAGGGCCAGGACGTCGCTCTTGCAATCCTCACAGCTGCTGATGTGATCATGCCCGGCGACAAGCCGCTCAACGGCGACCGGCACGACCTCTTCTAGCGCGTTGCTGACCTGCACGGCTCTCACCTTCTTCTCACTGCCGTCTCAGTCGGCATCGTGGGGCGATAGCTAAGCAAACCGACCCCATCAGCTGGAAACGAACTCGCCGGTATCCAAGTCGACCGAAGCACGGCGGGCACTGGTGCCTCCGACAAAGGAGATGTCGGGCCGGAATCCGTGATCGCGCAGCAGCTTGGCGGCAAGGTCGGTGTTTCTCTCTCCGATCCCAGCCGATTCGCTGTCGCTACCGAAGTTGAACATCTGGGCGCCGCCGACGACCCAGACACGGCACCGGGCCTTGGCGATTCCGAGCTTGGAGATCTGCTCGGCGACGAATGGGACCGCAGTTTCTACATACTTGCCGGGTTGTTTGATCACCTCGCCGTTGCGGGGCTGGGCCAGAAGCGAGTGTGCGGCCACGGCCACCTTGCCCGGCACGACGACGAAGATGCCGGCACAGCTGCCCAGGCCGATCATCTCAATGGTGTCGCCGGGATCCTCGGCGACTGCGGTTTGTCCGATACCTACGACGAATCTTGTCATTAGAGGAGTGATTCCACGTGCTCCAATGCCGAGGCACCGGGGAAGTAGACGAGCTCCGCGGGCGATCGGCCGTCGTCGAGACGCAGGTAGCTGCGGACGAGAGTGAACGTCTCGGCACCTGCGGCCATGGCCAGGATCGTCTCCATGATGGCAATCCGGCTGCCGCTGGCGGTGGCAGGCGGGGCGTGGTGGCCCTCGATGCCGAACATGGAACCGATCGATTCGAGGAAACGGGCGGCGAAGATGTTGCCGATTTCGGCGATGGCTGCCTCTTGCAGTTCCGGGGGTGCACCCAAAGCCTCCATGTACGGGCCCGGATCCTCGATGAAGAGCGTGATCAGACCGTCCAGATCACCGTTGCACTCCAACAACACGACGGAGGTGTCGGGATTGCCATCGAGAAGAAGGTCGCATGCCTCGTAGAGGTCGATCTCATAAGCGACCGGGGGGTCCAGGTCGACCCGCG
>JASJBC010000118.1 GCA_030066715.1 Acidimicrobiia bacterium | reverse complement strand
AGCTCGGACAGCGCCAAGATCTCACCAGCCTGAGCGGCGGTGGCCCCAACGTTGCGCACTAGTTCGTCCCGCACCTTGGCAACACCGATCTTGGGCAGTTTGTCGATGGACCTGAGCACTGCGACAGCCGCATCGGCCAGACCCAGCTTCTCCAGCAGGCCGTTGAGGAGATCCCGGTTGTTGAAGTGCACGACGAAGTCTGAGATATCCAGCGCAACGAACAGATCATGGACTACTACCAGGGTCTCCACATCGGCAACGAGGCTCTCCGTGCCGATGGTGTCGAAGTCGAATTGGACGAACTCGCGATATCGCCCGCGCTGAGTGTTCTCCCCGCGCCACACCGGCCCGACGTGGTAGCGCTTGAAAGGTGTTCCCAACTTGCCGACGTGTTGTGCGATGAACCTCGCCAGCGGCACGGTCAGGTCGAAGCGCATGGCCACATCCCGGCCACCGTTGTCCTCGAAGCGATACATCTGCTTGTCGGTTTCGTCGCTTCCCTTGCCAAAGAGGATCTCGCTGTACTCGAGCGCCGGGGTGTCGATGGGGGTGAAACCGAACGAGCGGTAGACCTGCCGAGCCGTCTCGATGACCTGCTCGCGTGCGGTCATGGTCGCCGGCAGTTGGTCCCGGAAACCTTTGAGAGTTCTCGGTTGGATGATGCTCATCGTGTCTCCACGCCGGGCCGCACCGCTTCCGCTGCGCTGTCAAGGAGGTCGGCAACCCCGCGCATGCCGGTGTTGGCGATGTTGCGCGGTGTCATTCGCTCTCGTGCTTTGCGCAGCTCGTTGGCAAGGTAGGCGAAAGCGCCAAACGCGGCGGCCGCCCCCATGATGAACCAGCGGATTCTCAGCAGCATGTCCTTCAGACTACTTCCGTTCCGGCTTGCCCAGGCGACCGTCGATCCTGCGCAGCCGCTCCTTGAGGTCGGACTCCTCGCCGTGCTCACCGGGCACATACACAATGGCTTGGCGGGCTTCGTCGGGCAGGTACTGCTGCGCCAGGATCCCGTCGGGGTGATCGTGGGGATACAGGTACCCAACCCCGTCTCCCATTGCTCGTTGCCCTTCCATGGCTGCGCTTCTGAGGTGAGGAGGAACTGTTGCCCCCGGGGTCCGCTCCAACAGCTCCCGCACCCTGCCCATTGCGTTCTTCACAGTGTTGGATTTGGGGGCCAACGCAAGGTACATGGTTGCGTGCGAGAGCGCGTAGGCACCTTCGGGGAGCCCAATCAGCTCGATGGCGCGAAAGGCGTCGGTCGCGATCGACAGCGCCCTAGCGTCGGCGAGGCCGATGTCCTCAGAGGCCAGGATGACGAGGCGGCGGGCAATGAACTTGGGGTCCTCCCCGGCCTCGATCATGGTGTGCAACCAGTACAGCGCAGCATCGACGTCAGACCCGCGGACGCTCTTGATGAAGGCGGAGATGACGTCGTAGTGCCGGTCCCCACCTTTGTCGTACCGGATGACGCGCCGCTGCAGCGCCTCGACGACATCGTCCACTTCAATCGTCGTCCGCCCCGACCCGCGCACGATCGCGGCGGCCACGTCCAGCGTGTTGAGGGCCAGGCGAGCATCGCCGCCGACCCGCTCGGCGATGGTCTCCACCACCTCCTCCGCCACCTCCAGGTCGGCACCGAGACCACGCATCGGGTCGCCGATCGCCGCGCCCAGCACCCCGACCACGTCGTCGGGATCGAGGGCTTCGGTACGGAAGACGGTGCAGCGGGAGATGAGCGGCGAGTTGACCTCGAAGAACGGGTTCTCCGTCGTGGCGCCGACGAGGATCACCGTTCCATCCTCCACACCGGGAAGGAGTGCGTCCTGTTGCGACTTGCTGAACCGATGGATCTCGTCCAGGAACAGCACAGTGCGACCGCGGCCGTCCTCGATCCGCTGCCGGGCGGAGGCCAGGACGGCCCGTACGTCCTTGACCCCGGCCGAAGTCGCCGAGAGCTCCGCAAACTGCGCTTGTGCCGCTTTCGCCGTCAGCCGGGCGAGCGTCGTCTTGCCGGTGCCCGCCGGTCCCCACAGGATGAGCGAGGTGGGCCTGCCCGAATCGAGAAGCGCCCGAAACGCCGTGCCGCCTGCGACGAGATGCTGCTGACCCGCCACCTCGTCGAGAGTTCGCGGTCGCATACGTGCGGCGAGTGGCGCCGCTTCCAGCCGGCGGTCGGCCCGCTCCGCGGCGAACAGGTCGTCTTGCGAGGTCAATTGCCCTCGGACCAGCCGGCCCGTACCTCGGGCTTGACGTCGATGCCCAGCTCGTCGAGTTGCCCGTCTTCGACCACACCGGGGGCTCCGGTGAGAGGATCGGCTCCGGTCTGTGTCTTCGGAAACGGCATGACCTCGCGGATGTTCTGCTCGTTTTGCAGAATCGACACGAGACGATCTACCCCAATGGCGAACCCGGCATGCGGAGGTGTGCCGTAGCGGAGCGCCTCGAGGAACCACCCGAAACGTGATTCGGCCTGTTCTGCGCTTATGCCGAGCACTTCGAAGACCTGCGCCTGCACCTCAGGATCGTGGATCCTGACGCTGCCGGATCCCAGCTCGGCACCGTTGAGGACCATGTCGTAGGAGCGGGATATCGCAGTCTCCGGCGAGCTCCGCATCTCCTCCACACTCAGCGGCGCAGTGAAGGGATGATGCGCAGGAGCGAGCCCCCCGTCCGGAGCTCTCTCGAACACCGGGAAGTCGACGATGAACAAGAACTCGAGGTCGTCGTGGTTGTCCGGCTGCCCGAGCTGAAGCCGCAGGTCGCCGAGCACGGAGCCCACCACCTCGACCTCGTCGGCGACGATGAGTACGGCGTCACCCGGTTCGACTCCCATAGCTGCCGTGACGCCGGACAGCTCATCATCACTCAGGAACTTGGCGACAGGGGACCGCAGGCTGCCGTCCTCCTCGCCGACCATCCACACCAGACCCTTCGCCCCGAGACCTTGCGCCTCTTCGACCAACTTGTCGAACCCGGCGCGCGACAGGCCTTGGTTCCCGGCGTTGATGGCACGCACCGCTCCCCCCGCAGCAAGCGTGCCCGCAAAAGCCCGGAACTCCGTGCCTGTGAAGACAGAACCGAGATCGACGATCTCCATGCCGAAGCGAACATCCGGCTTGTCGGTGCCGTAGCGGGCCATTGCCTCCGCATAGCTCATGCGCGGTATCGGCCGCGGGAGGTCCGTGCCACGAACATCCTTCACCACCTGGGCGGCGATCGCCTCCAGGGTCTCCAGCACGTCATCTTGGTCCCAGAAGGACCCTTCCAGGTCCAGCTGGGTGAACTCGACCTGACGATCAGAGCGGAAGTCCTCGTCGCGGTAGCACCGAGCGATCTGGTAGTAGCGCTCCACCCCGGCGACCATCAGCAATTGTTTGAAGAGCTGCGGCGACTGCGGCAACGCATAGAACTGTCCGGGTCGGAGCCGGCTGGGCACCAGCATGTCGCGCGCACCCTCCGGCGTCGAGACGACCAACGTGGGGGTCTCCACTTCGAGGAAGTCGCGCTCGTCGAGCACGCGGCGCATCGCCCGAATCGCCGTCGACCGGGCCCGGAGGTTTGCGGCCATCCGGTCGCGGCGCAGGTCGAGATAGCGATACTGCAGGCGACGCGCCTCGTCGGCCTCGAATCGCTCGTCGACCTGGAAGGGAAGCACATCGGCGGTGGAGAGAACATCGAGACTGCTCACTCCGACCTCAACCTCGCCGGTAGCCAGCTCGGGGTTCTTGTTCTCGACCGGCCGCTCCCGCACGACCCCGGTGACCATGACGCAGAACTCGTTGCGGAGGCTGCGCAGCGTCTCCTCGGGTGCTGGCACGTTCTCCGGATTGAGCACTACCTGCACGACACCGGAGGCGTCACGCAGATCGACGAAGATCACACCACCGTGATCCCGCCGCTTGGCTACCCATCCGGCCAGCGTCACCTCGTTCCCGATGTCGCTCGCCCGGAGGGTTCCTCCGTGCACAGTCCTGTACTTCGTCATGGTCTTCCTCGCAGTCGGTGCGCTTCACCGCAGGGTTTCTAGAGATCAGTCAAGAAGGGGTTGGTGAGGCGTTCGCGCGCGATCGTAGTCGCCGGGCCGTGACCGGGAAGAACCCTCGTCGCATCCTCCAGCGTCAACACCTTGTCCCGCATGGACCTGAGCAAGGCACCCCAATCGCCTCCCGGCAGATCGGTCCTTCCCACCGATCCGGCGAACAGTTGGTCCCCGGAGAACAGAATCTCCTCCGCCGCAACGTGGAAACAGCAATGCCCTGGGGTATGCCCCGGTGTGTGCAGGACATCCAGGGCGATGCCGGCCAGGGTGAGCTGCTGCCCGTCGGCCAGAGACTCCCAAGACTCCGGTGGGGCAAAAGCATCCGCCCCCCACCCCGGCGGCACGCCGCCGATGAGTGACCGCAGCTGCGATAGCGGATCTGCTGCGAGCCATTCGTCGTCGGGATGAAGGTAGGCGCTCACCGCCCACTTCCGGGCCACGGCGGCAGCGCCCCCACCGTGATCGATATGGGCGTGTGTCAGCAGGAGAGCCTCGGGATAGAGGTCATTGGCGGCCAGCATTCCCGCAATCCCTTCGACATCGTCGGGCGCGTCGATGATCACACACGGGCCGCCACGTTCGAGGGCCAGGACGTAGCAGTTGGTTTCCGCCAGCCAGAGCGACCGGCTGTCGATGAGCAGTGTCATTCCGCCGATCCTTGCGGAACCAGGCGGTAGGCATCGAAGACCCCGTCGACGCGCTGTGTCTCAGCGATCACGCGCTCCAGCTGCTGGGGGTCGGAGAACTGGACTTCAAACCTGAGGATGGCAACACGGTCGCGGCCCGTCGCGGACGATGCGGCCTGGATGTTGCCACCGTGGTCCGAGATCACCTCGGTAACGTCGCGCAACAGCTTGGCGCGATCCAATGCCTCGATCTGTATCCACGCAAAGAAGGTCCCGGCGTAGTCCATGTCCCAGGCTACGTCGATGATCCGTTCCGTCTTCTCGCCGAGCGCACCGATGTTGGAGCAGTCGACACGGTGGACGGAAACGCCCCGCCCGACTGTGACAAACCCGATGATCTCGTCGCCCGGTACCGGCGCACAGCAGCGGGCCACCCGCACCAGCATGTCCTCCAAGCCCTCGACGATGATGCCCCCGGTGGGACGGCGCGGCTGAGGTCGCGTCGGCGGGCTCAGCAGATCGTCGTCCTCCGAGCCGAGCCCGTGCAAGCGCTCCAGCCGCTGGATCACGGTGAGCGGGCTCAGGCGCCCGTCGCCGACGGCTACGTACAGGCCATCAACATCGTGGTACCCGCAATCCTCGGCAACGGGTTGCAGTGCCTCGTCGCGCTTGAAGCGCTCCACGGGTAGCGGCGACTTCCGGAGTGCGCGGACTATGGCTTCCTTGCCGTCGTGGAGGGCGGTCTCCCGGCGTGCCCGCGTGTACCACTGGCGAATCTTCGTGCTGGCCCGGGATGATTTCACGAACTCGAGCCAGTCGCGACTCGGCCGGGCGTCGGCGGCGTTGGTGGTAATGATCTCGACGATGTCCCCGGATTGCAGCTCGGAGTTCAGCGGAGCCAGCTTGCCGTTGACCTTGGCGCCGACACAGCGGTGGCCGACATCGGTGTGGATCCTGTAGGCGAAGTCCACCGGCGTCCCGCCGCGCGGCAGCACATGGACATCACCCTTGGGGGTGAGCGCAAATACTTCGTCGGCGTATAGGTCGAGCTTCAAGTGCTCGAGGAACTCACGCGGATCGGTTGATTCCTCCTGGAGGAAGCGCAGGTCGGCGATGAACTGCGGGTCCGTGCTCTTGTCCCCGTCCTTGTAACGCCAATGCGCCGCAATCCCGTACTCCGCTTTGGAGTGCATCTCGTGAGTGCGGATCTGAATCTCGAGTGGCTTGCCGTCCGGGCCGAGGACGGTTGTATGCAAGCTCTGGTAGAGATTGAACTTGGGCATGGCGATGTAGTCCTTGAACCGGCCCTGAATCGGCGCCCACAGAGTGTGGATCAGGCCCAGCACCGCATAACAGTCCCGGACTTCGTTGACGAGGACACGAACTCCGATCAGGTCGTAGATCTGCTCGAACTCGAGACCGCTCGCCATCATCTTGCGGTAGATCGAGTAGAGATGCTTCGGTCGCCCCGTGACCGTCGCATCGATCCCCTGGGCGGACAGCTCGTCACGAACCTGGGCCTTGACCCGCTCTACGTCCGCCTCTCGCTGGGGCGCCCTGCGGCGAATCAGCTCCTCCAGCTCCGACATCCGCTTGGGATAGAGCACGCGGAAGCAGCGGTCCTCCATCTCGTGCTTGATTTCCTGCACACCCAGCCGGTGCGCCAGCGGCGCGTAGACCTCGATCGTTTCCAGTGCGATGCGCTGCCGCTTCGCCTCCGGGAGGAATTCGAGGGTGCGCACGTTGTGCAGCCGATCCGCCAGCTTGATCAGCAGAACCCTGATGTCCTTGGCCATGGCGATGGCCATCTTCCGGATCGTGGCCGCTTGCTGCTCCTCGCGGGACGAGAAGCGGATCCGATCCAGCTTCGTCACACCGTCGATGAGGGCTGCGACTTCCTCACCAAACATCTCGGCGGTGTCGTCGAGGGTCATCTCGGTGTCCTCGACCGTGTCATGGAGGATCGCCGCGATCAGCGTCGCCTCGTCCATGCCGTACGAGGCGAGAATCTCAGTGACGATGAGAGGATGAGTGATGTAGGGGTGCCCGGAGCGGCGCATCTGCCCGGCGTGTGCGTCGGCGGCGACCGCATAGGCGCGTTCGATATCGGTGAAGTCCGCACCCTGATAGTGCGCGAGGTATTCCTCTCTGATCCGAGCTAGGTGGACCGAGGGCTCTGTCTCTACGGTCTCAGGAAGCGCCATACCTCACCACCGCGTGGACATCGACCCCACCCATCCGCTCTCTGCCTCCGAGAAAGGCGAGTTCGGCGAGAACCGTGAACCCGACGACGTGAGCGCCGAGGGCACGAATGAGATCTGTCGACGCCCGGCCTGTGCCCCCGGTGGCCAGCACGTCGTCAACGACAAGGACGTTGTCGTCGGGCGTTGCTGCATCCCGGTGAATCTCGACACGATCAGTGCCGTATTCGAGGTCATAGACCTGGTGGTGAACATCATGGGGGAGCTTCCCCGGCTTGCGAACAGGCACGAAACCGGCCCCAAGCCGCACCGCGATCGGCGCCGCAAAGATGAAACCGCGGGCTTCCACCCCGACCACCTTGGTGACACCGCTATCCCGAAACGGCTCGATCATCGCATCGATGGCCTCGTTGAAGGCTCCGTTGTCGCCTAGCAGCGGAGTGATGTCCTTGAACACGATCCCCGGCTCGGGGAAATCCGGGACATCACGTATAAACGAGCGGATTGTTGTTTCGTTCACGTCCCTACTCTACCGGCGCTTGCCGCGCTGCTTGGGAGCGCGCGGTGTGGCGCCGCTGCTGCGGTCCTCGATGGCCATCGCAGTGGCGACCTCGGCGGCAGTCAGCACGGTCTCCCCGGAACGACGGGCAACCCGGCGCTGCATCCGCACCCACTCCGGTTCCCGCTCCTTCCACTCGGTGAGGAGGGGGGTCGCAACGAAGATCGACGAATACGTACCGGCCGCAATGCCGATGAACAGAGCCAGCGCAAACTCACGAAGTGTTGCTGCGCCGAGAAGGTAGGAGCCGACAAAGAGAAGGCTGCCGATGGGTAGCAGCGACGTCAACGATGTGTTGATCGAGCGCATCAGCACCTGGTTCATGGAGAGGTTGGCGATCTCGGTGAACGTGTGCCGGTTGCCGAGCTCGTGCACGTTCTCGGTGATCTTGTCGAACACGACGACCGTGTCGTAGAGGGAGTAGCCGAGGATCGTCAAGATCGCAATGACCGTGGAGGGGGTCACCTCAAACCCGATGATCGAATAGATGCCTGCCGTGATGATGAGGTCATGGAAGAGAGCCGCCAGCGCGCCAACAGCCATCTTCCACTCGAACCTCCACGTGATGAAGAGCGTGACGACCACCAGGAAGATGACGAGGGCCTCGATCGCCCGCCGGGTGATTTCCGCCCCGAAAGTAGGCCCGACCGATTCGATCGAAGTGGCGTTGGGATCGACACCGGCCACAGCTGCCACGGTCATGACGAGCTCGTCGCGGGCGTCGACGTCCAGCGGTTCGGTCTGCACGATCACGGTCTCGGTGCCATCCGGCTCGGTGCGGAGTTGGACCCGCGCCCCGTCCTGACCGATCTCGGCCAACCCGTCTCGGTATCCGGCTACGTCCTCTCCGCTCGTGTTGGGGGCCTCCACAATGGCTCCGCCGGTGAAGTCGACGCTACCGTCCAGCCCGCGCACGAGCAGCGAGAGCAACGACACCCCGATGGCGATCGCCGAGATGACGAAGAAGCGGCGGCGATACTTGAGAAAGTCGAATTCGGTTTCGCCGCGATAGAGGTTGCGCCACAGGCTCATGCCGCTACCCCCTCAGATGCAGCGCGCCCCATCGCTCCTCTTATCGACAAAGCGCCACCTTCGCCAAGTCTGCTCCGTACGAGCAGTTGGGCGAACGGACGGGTGAAGAAATAGGCGACGAAGACATCGATCACGGTGGCGATGCCCAGGGTGAGAGCAAAGCCCTTAACGGGGCCGATGGCCAGCAACCAGAGCAGAATCGAGCCGGCGAGAGTCACCGTGTCCGCAGTGACGATCGTGTGGAAAGCACGCTTGAAGCCGTAGTCGACCGCAGGCTTCAGCGCCCTCCCCCGCCGGTGCTCTTCCTTGATTCGCTCGAAGAACACGATGTAGGAGTCCGCCGTGATCCCGATCGACACGATGATTCCGGTCACCCCGGACAGCGTCAGCGTGGTGCCTTGCGCCTGACCGAGGAAGATGATCGTCCCGATGAGCAGCGAGCCGAAAACGGTGAATCCGATGACCGCAATCAGACCGAGGACGCGGTAGTAAGCCACCAGCGCCAGTGCCACGAGGATCAGGCCGGCGAAGCCCGCCAGCAAGCCGGCCCGCAGCGAGTCAGATCCGAGGCTCGCCGACACGGAGCCTTCGCTCTCCCGTTCGAAGGTCGTCGGAAGCGCACCGTACTTGAGCACCGTTGCGAGATCCTCCGCTTCGGCCTGGGAGTTGTCGCTGGCACCGATGGTTATGACCACCGTGTCGGCGGGCAGTGTCTCCCCCGGCGCAACCTCTGCCGCAATGGATGGAGCTGAGATCACAGTCCCGTCGAGGACGATTGCCATCTGGCGACGTGGATCTCCGTACGTGAACGTGGACAGGATGCCGGTCGCGTCCTCGAATTTGCGGCCGCCGTCCGCCGTGAATGACGGATCGACGGTCCAGCCCCCGCCGCCACCCACTTGGACTCCCCCAAAGCCCGGTTCAGCCCCAGTGAGGTCGGCGCCAGTGAGGAACGCCGGCCCGAGTGCGTAATAGAACCCACTGTCATCTTGGAGATAGACATTGATCTGAGGATCGTCGAACAGGCTCAACCCGGTTACTGGATCGATGCCCACCGGAATGACCGGTGGTTGCGTTGTTGTCGTGGTCTCCTCGCCCGGACCCCCGGTGGTCGTCGTCAACGACTCCGGGAGCGGCAGCGTCCCATCGAGGAACGCGGGACTGATCGCCTGGATGTCGTAGACGGGGCGGAAAGTCAGTTGGCCGGTGGTGCCGACTGCAGCAAGCGCCCGTTCTCGATCTTCTACGCCGGGCAGCTGCACGAGGATCCGCCGGTCGCCCTGCACAGAGATCTCGGGCTCCTGCACGGCGCCGAGACTCTCGATCCGACGTCGCATGGTTTCCACGGCTTGGTCGAGGACTTCGCGATCGGTCCCCTCCGGGGCTGCCAGGACGACCGAGAACCCACCCTGGAGGTCGAGGCCGAGCTTGGGCTCCCAGCCGGCGGCAAGCATGGCTGCGAGGGATCCCCAGGCGAGGGTCAGTACGAGGATCAGGGAGATCCAGAGAGGACGGCGATTCACTCTTCCTTGTCTCCCAGCTTCTCAGCAATCGCCCGCACCGTCAGGTTGAGAGTGGT
>JASJBC010000019.1 GCA_030066715.1 Acidimicrobiia bacterium | reverse complement strand
TTGACTGCGCCCGCAAGCCGAGGGCGAGGCCGACGGCGATGGGGAGACCGTGGCCTAGGGAGCCGGAGCCGATCTCAACGCCCGGAAGCAGCGTCGCATCGGGATGGTGCCCGAGGGGAGAGTCGTATGCCGCGAAGGTAGGAAGCACGTCCGGGTCGAGGAACCCCTTGGCGGCCAAGACGGCGTAATAGGCCATCGGCCCGTGGCCCTTGGAGAGGAGAAAGCGATCCCGGCTGGGATCGTCGCGCCGATCAGGGCTGACGTTCAGCACCCGGTCGTACAGCGTCCAGATGACATCCAACGTCGAGGTTGCGGCCGTTGAGTGCTTCTCGTCTCCCGTCATCAGCGACATGAGCCGGTTCAGATCGGTGTAGCCGTAGGTCCGCGTGGTGGTGTCTGTTGCAGTCATACCGGCAACGTACAACCTCAAGTCAAGTTGAAGTCAAGTGGTAATCTCGAAGCGATGGAACCCACGGACCTGTTGACGATCGGCGAAGCGGCGGCGCGTGCCGGATTGGCCCCCTCGGCCCTGCGCTTCTACGAGGAGCAAGGCCTGATCCAGGCGGAGCGCACCAGCGGCAACCAGCGGCGGTTTCGTCGCGCCGAGCTGCGACGCATCGCGGTGATCCGGGCGGCGCAGAGTTTTGGGCTCTCGCTCGATGAGATCCGGGGCGCCCTCAACTCCCTGCCCGATCGGCGGACACCGACGAGGCGGGATTGGGAGGTGCTGGCGAGCAGCTGGCGTGCTCTGATCGACGAGCGGATTGCCGCGCTGGAGCGGCTCCGTGATGAAGCCGACTCGTGCATCGGCTGCGGATGTCTCTCACTACAGAGCTGCGGCCTTTATAACGCAGGTGACCGGGCGGCGGCCTATGGCCACGGGGCCCGGTACCTCTACGGAGACGATCGCGGGAAGACCGGCTAGGAGTCGAGCTCGTAGATCGTCACACAGACGCTGTCGAGCTGGCCTGACGAAATCGTGTAGCAGTCGGAGACCGTGACGTTGATGGCCCCGCTCCCACCGTACCAACCCACATTGCGGATGGTGCCGTCCTCGGTCGTATAGGAGGACTCGGTGCGGGAGACGTCGTCGACGCCTGCGAAGACACCCTCATAGAGGTCGACGAGCTGCTCAAACATGGCTGCTGAGTACTCGACCGAAACTGATCGATCCGAGTCGCTCGAGTAGCTCTGCACGACTGTGCCTCCATCGGCAATCGGGGTGACCATGTCGGCGGGCACCTCACCACCGCCAAAGGTGAATGTCTCCCCATCCTCGCCCTCGATGGTCATGCTGAACTCGCCGTCTTCTCCCTGGCTGACGACGTTGACTTCCTCGCCGTCCTCGCCCTCGAAGCTGATGTTGAGCTCCCCGGTGTCGGAATCGATGTCGATATCGGAGATGCCGTCGTTCCCGCTCTCCAGGATCTGTTCGAGCAGCGCATCCTCTGCGGAACCCCCGCAGGCCGCTGCGGTCAGAACCAGAACGAACAGGAGCGCGATGTATCTGAGGTTTCTCATTGAGACTTGTTTCCTTCCCTGAGTCTGTCTACGAGACAGGCTTCCTCTCCTGAAGATACGCGGAATCTCTGCGGAGTGGGTGACGAATCACCAGAGTCTGGAAATGCTGGGGCCGGCGTCGCAGCCGGCCCTCACATAGTCACTCGTCCCAGCTACGAACCGAACTCGTTCAGCGTCACACAAACGCTGTCGAGTGAGGTGGACTCCATGCCGAAGCAGTCGTCGATGCTCACCAGGAAGGTGTCACCCATCCACGTGGTGCTGCGATGAGTCCCGTCATCGTCCGTGTAGGTCGACTCCGTCTTGTACACATCGTCCCCGGAGGGAAGCTCGCTCTCGTAGAACGCCACGAGCTGCCCGTACGCTGCGATCGGAAAGGTGAGGGTGACCATCGCCCCATCTTCCATCGACATCGAGGTGACCACCTCGCCGCCGTCGGGAACGGGCAACGTCATGTCCTCAGGGACTTCACCACCACCAAAGGTCATCGAGCCGCCGTCGTCGCCCTCGACCGTGATGGTGAACTCGTCATCGTCGCCGGTGATTGTCACCTCCTCGCCGTCTTCCCCTTCGACGGTGATGTTGACGTCATCGCCATCGTCACTAGCGGAGATGCTCACATCCTCGCCGTCGTCGCCTTCGACGTTGATGCTCACGTTGCCATCGCTATCAGTGTCGATTCCTACGCTGCCGATGTCCTCACCGCCGCTCTCGAGTATCTGCTCGAGAAGTTCCTCCTCGGCGGATTTGCCGCCGCACGCAGCCACGAGCAGCACGAACGCGACCAGAGCGACGATCACCTTTGTGTTCCGCATATCGATCATCCTTTCCCCCACTTGTTGTCGCGACAGTGTCGCATTTGCCGACGATACGGTGAACCCGATTTCGCCGACCCGGACTGAGGTCACATCTTCCGGTGACAAGGTCCCAATCTGATCTTGCGGTGGGGGATGTCCCCGAGAACGACCCAGGGTCCGTTCAGGGTCTCCATAGGGAGATGCCCAATAGTCCGCGCTCGCTCCTTCCCACACACTCGGTGCTGAGAGGTAAGAGAACCGGCGCTGCCGGGCTTGAAACAGGAGAGAGAGATGAGGAAGACAGGATTCACGGGACGTCTCGCCGGTGTCTCGGCCAGGCATCCCTGGAGGACGATCGCAGCGTGGGTGGTGCTGGTTGCAGCGGCATTCGTCCTTGCCGGCAACCTCGACAGCGTCCTCACCCAGGACGGCGAACTGCTCACAGAAACCGAGTCGGAGACCGCCGACGCCCTGATCGCCGATCACTTCCCCAGCGACGACACCCTGCAGGAGTACGTCGTAGTCGAAACCACGGGGACCGGAGCCGGCAGCGACGAGTTCGACGCGGCAGTTGCCGCATTGGTGTCCGGCATCGCCGCCAGCGAGAACGTGGTCTCGGTCGTGTCGTACCTGGACGGAGTCCCTGGGTTGGTTTCGGAGGACCGAACTGCAGCCCTTCTCATCACGACGCTGGACGGAGCCGAGGACCCGGATGTCCTGGTGCAGCCGATGCTCGAGGTCATCTCCGCGGCCAACACAGACACACTCCGGGTCACAACCGCGGGGGAGGGCTCCATCAACGCCGAGTTCTTCACCCTTGCCGAGGAGACCATGCAGCGGGGTGAGCTGATCGGCCTGCCGGTGGCTCTCCTCATCCTGGTGGTCGTGTTCGGCGCGGCTGTCGCGGCCGGGATCCCGATCATCCTGGCTCTACTGGCCATCCTGGTTGCGGTCGGCATGACCGTTGTCGTCGGCCAGGCGTTCGACATGACGTTCTTCATCGTCAACATGATCACGATGATCGGTCTGGCGGTCGGCATCGACTACACGTTGTTCATCGTGCAACGGTTCCGCGAGGAGCGGGCCGGTGGGCACTCAGTGTTGGAGTCGGTGGTTCGCTCCGGGGATTCGGCGAGCCGAGCCGTTTTCTTCTCTGGCATGACGGTCGTCATCGCATTGCTCGGGCTGCTGATCATGCCCGACACGGTGATGCGCAGCCTCGGCATCGGTGCGATCCTGGTCGTGCTGGCCTCGGTGGCCGCAGCGCTGACATTGCTGCCGGCGGTGCTCGGGCTGCTGGGCGATCGCGTCAACAAGGGCAAGATTCCCGGGCTGTCGGGAACCAGCTATCACGAAGGTGGCGGCCGCTTCTGGCATCGCATCACCGGTGCGGTCACGGCCCGTCCCATCCTCAGCATGCTCCTGGCCGGAGGTCTCCTGCTGGCGGCTGCGTCACCGTACCTCGGCCTCAACACAGGCCAGAACTACATCGAGTCGTTGCCGGAGGACAGTGAGGGACGACATGCGTTCACCGTGCTGGCGGAGGAGTTCGGCTCCGGTGTCATCACCTCTGACATCGTTGTCGACGTGCCGGCCACCGAGGCCGAAATCGGCGCACTGGTCGACGGCCTGGAAGCCAATCCCGCCTACGGCGACGTCACAGTCATGCCGAGCCCGGACGGCGAGATCGTCGTCGTCCAGGCAGTCAACAAGCTCGACCCGTCGACGGACGAGGGCAGGGCGGCGCTAGTCGACCTGCGGACCAACGGCATACCCGCCGCATTCGGCCCGTCGGCCGCCGGCGTCTACGTGACCGGTGATGCCGCGTGGATGGTGGACTACAACGAGGTCATCAACGACTGGACGCCGATCATCTTCATCTTCGTGCTCGGCTTGAGCTTCGTGTTGCTGATGGTCGTGTTCCGCTCGATCGTCGTCCCGATCAAGGCGATCATCATGAACCTGCTGTCCGTAGGCGCTGCCTATGGCCTGCTCGTGGCGGTGTTCCAGAACGGGTTCGGTGCGGACCTGCTCGGTTTCCAACAGACAGACGTGATCGAGGTTTGGATCCCGCTGTTCCTGTTCACGGTCTTGTTCGGCCTGTCGATGGACTACCACATCTTCCTGCTCAGCCGGATCAAGGAGCGCTACGACATCACGGGCGACAATGACGAGTCGGTTGCCTTCGGTCTCGGTTCCACAGGAGCCATCATCACCGGCGCGGCGCTGATCATGGTCGCCGTGTTTGGAGGATTCGCCATGGGCGACCTGATCATGCTCCAGCAGATGGGCTTCGGCTTGGCCGTTGCGATCATCCTCGATGCCACGATCATCCGGTCGGTGTTGGTGCCGGCCACGATGAAGCTGCTCGGCGACCGCAACTGGTATCTGCCGAGCTGGCTCAGCTGGCTTCCCGAGATCCACATCGAGGGAACTCCGGACGAGGAGCCCGTCGTTGTCGATCTGACAGAGGAAGAACGAGTGCCCGCACTCGTCTAGCACCCAAGGGAGAGTTGCCTCCTCCTTCACGCCAGAGCCTCCCCCTCGCGGGGGAGGCTCTACGGGTCGCGGCGCGCAGATGTCTCGGGCTCCGGTACGATCGCCGTGGAGGCGCGATGGCCACAATCAGTCTCGATGGTATCAAGATGGTGCGAGGCTCCTCCCTCGTCCTGGATGTCGATCACCTCGAAATCGCAGATGGTGAGCTGCTCGTCGTGTTGGGGCCGTCCGGTGCGGGCAAATCGATGTTGCTCCGAGCGATCGCCGGTCTCGAAGAGCTTGCCGGCGGCACTGTGCGGTTCGACGGATACGACATGCGCGACGTTGAGACTGCAAAACGTGGTGTTGCGATGGTGTTTCAGGACCACGCGCTCTATCCGTTTCTCGATGTACGCGACAACGTCGGGTTTCCACTCAAGATCCGACGTACGCCACCGGAGGAGATCGCGGCGAGAGTGGAGGCCGAGGCACGAGTTCTCGAGATAGAACATCTGCTGAGCCGGAAACCGGGCGAGCTCGGGGCCGGGCACCAGCAGCTCGTGCAAGCCGCCCGGGCGTTGGTTCGCGTCCCTGAAGTGTTCCTCATGGACGAGCCGCTGGCGCGACTCGACGCTCACCTCCGCGTCCAAATGCGTCAGGAGTTCCGGCTGCTTCAGCAGGGCTACGGCGTCACCACTGTGTTCGTGACAAACGACCAGGACGAGGCGATGGTGATGGCGGATCGGGTTGCCGTGATCGATCGGGGGGTCATCACTCAAGTTGGGCCGCCCATGACGCTTTATGCCGAACCGGGGAGCAGGTTCGTGGCCGGTTTCCTCGGTGCGATGGGTTTCGTTCGCGGGCACCTGAGCAAAGACGGCGCCGGGTTCTGGGTCAACTTCGGCCGGTTCCGTATTCGCGCCTGGATGCCGTCGCTTGCGGATGCGTCGGGTGAGCACGTGGATGTCGGAGTCAGGCCCGAGGACGTGGTACTCGACCCGAACGGGGTGAAGGTCCCTACCGGCAAGGGCTACTTCGTCGGTAGTCACGGGATGGCGCGTGTCGAGCTGGCGCCGGGGGAGTGGGCCGAGATGCGCACGCCAGATGCCCCGCCGCCCCCGGACACCGAGGTCCGGATACGGCTACGCCGCCTTCACATTTTCGACACCAGGACCGGTTTGGTGCTGGGCCGAGTCGAAGACGGCGCAGGCTGATCGGCTACTTGTTGTACTTGGGATTGTCCCGCTTGATGATGCGAGCGGCCGACTTGCGGGCCTCGGCAACCGTGTCCTTCTGAGTGAGCTGCACGGTCTTGCCGCCCGGGATGGCCTCCTCGCCACCGCGGATGTGCTTGGCGATCTGCTCTTGGACCTTGCCACGGGCTACAGCGCCGGTGTACACATTGTCGCCCTTGGCGTTCTTGATCTTGTACACGACGGCCTTGTCGTTTGCCAGCTCGGCAACGGTGGTCTTGTTCAGATTGCCGGCTTTCTTGCCTGCCATTGGTGGCTCCTTGGTTGCATCCGGCGAACCTGCTCGCGTCCGCCGCCGTATCAACCTACACCGCCGGTCAGGAAAACCCGGGGAAATCGGCCCGTTCGGCCCTCAGTCGCCCATCGCCCGGTGAAGGAAAGCCGCCATCTGGCCGCGGGTGACCGAGTCGTGGGGGCAGAACAACGTGTTGTCGGGAGGATTGCAGCCGCGGGTCACCCCGGCCGTCGCCAGCTTGAGGACATTGGTCTCGAAGATGTTGCCGGCGATGTCGATGAATTCGACGTCCCCTACGTCGACATAGCCGAAAGCCCTCACGAGGAATGCCGCCATCTGGCCACGGGTCACCGGGTCGTTCGGGCAGAACATCGTGTTGTCGGGAGGATTGCACCCGAGAGTCACCCCGGCGTCTGCCAGCTTGTCGATGTCGGCTTCGAACGTGTGCCCCACCGTGTCGGTGAAGTTGGCGCTCGGAGCTTCCGAGTAGCCAAGTGCACGCGACAAGAACGCAGCCATCTGGCCGCGGGTCACTACTTGGGTGGGGCAGAACAGCGTGTTGTGCGGAGGATTGCAACCCTTGGTGATCCCCTCTGCCGCCAACCATTCGATGTCGTTCACGAACGTGCTGTTGTCGTCGTCGGCAAAGGAGCCCTGGTAGGTGTTGATGGTGATTGTCGTCGTGACCGGGGTGTCGTCGATCGTCACCGTGATGTCGTAGTCGCCGGGCTCGTTGTAGGCGTGGGTATAGGTGTAGGTCCCGTCGGGGGTCACCTGGGTGGTCTCGGTTCCGTCACCCCAGTCGAGGAACCAGACGGCAACAATGGGAACGTCGCTAACGGTCACCGTTGCCGTGACGGTCTCACCCACATCGGCAGACGCCGGTGCGGTCAGGGTTGCAGTGGCGGCGAGAGCGGGCGATGCGGTAGCGGTGATTGCCGCGGCGACGAGTGTCAGGACTATGGCCAGCCGTGTCTTCATTCTGCCCCCTCTAGCGGCGAGTCGACTTGCTCCTGAGGAACCGTCTCACCAGTGGGGAACGCTTCGCCCCGATGACGGTCCCGCGACAACGATGGTCATCGTCGTGCGCTGATCCGATTATGACAGGACTCGGCCCTATCCCGTGGAACCCGGCAACGAGAGCTCCACCATCGGGCTGTTCTGGGTGAGGTCCTTCACGGTCGTCTGGCTCCGGTACCACCAGGTCTTCTCGTCGGTGAACACCCGCCTCCGCAGCTCCCGGTCGGTCACTGAGGCAGCCGTGGCCGGGACGTCGACACCGCCGGGCAGATGGATGACCAACTCCGGATTGGCCCGGAGGTTGGCGAACCAGTCACGTGGCCCCGGCGTTCCTGTGATGACGTAGCGACCGTCGATCGCATACATCCAGATCTCGATGCGCCGTGGTCGGCCGCTGCTCCGGCCGATCGTGGTGATCTCGATGGTTTCGATCGAGTCGAGGATGTTACGGATCTCGCCCTCGTTCACAGGGTGAAGCTCTCGCCCCAGTCGAGTGTCATCACCTCGATGCCTGCCTCGCCCAGCATGCGCTTGGCCACCGAGTAGATCCAGTGCCGCCCCATGTCGTTCAGGTAGAAGTCGTGAACGGGCACTACGTAGGCGGGCTCGAGGTCGCGGGCGAACTCGAGACTTCTAGTTGCCGAGCCCCAAGGGGTCAGCAGGCCGAGGGCCAGCACCGGTGCCGTGCGGGTCGGGCCGTAGCTGTCCCCGGGATGGGTGAGGATGCCGTCCAGGGTCCACGCCCGATTCGGCGGGGCATCGCCCATCGGCGTTGTCTCGTGGAGAACATCCTCTGCGGACGTGCCCTGGGGGATGCCCGTGTCGACGGCGATGTTGTGCTCGGTCAATGCGGCTGCCACGGCATCGTTGGCGTACACAGTCACATCGGTCCCTCGGTCCAGGAGCCACTTGACGAAGTCGGGGTTGACGTGGTCGCCGTGCTCGTGAGTAACCAGGATCCGGTTCACCTCGCCGATCCCGTCGAGGTCGATGAGATCGCTTTGGTAGGTGTGGAAACCCGGGTCCAGCATCGTGGCGCCCTCGTCGGTTGTGACGAGGAGGCACGAGTCGGTGAGGCGTTGGATGGTGCTCATGCCGCCGACCATAGCGCGCAGGCGCGCCGCCGGCCCGAGGCCCACAAACTCGCTTCGGCTAGTCGTTCGGGACGAGGGTGCTCAGCACGGCGCTGACGATGGAGATGACCACCGCCCCGAGCAGAGCCGACCAGAAGTTCTCGATCGACAGAGCATTGGATATAGCCGCAGTCAGGCCCAGCATTGCTGCGTTGATGACCAGCGTGAACAGCCCGATCGTCACGATGATCACCGGGAAGGACAGCAGCCTGAGGACCGGCTTGATGAAGGTGTTGACCAGGCCAAAGATCAGCGCCACGAGCAGGATCGTCCAGAAGTCGCCTTCCAGGTCGATCCCGCTGATCACTTCTCCGGCCACCCACAGGGCCGCGGCGTTGATGAGGAGCTTCAGGATCAGTCGCATGACCACAGACTAGAACATCGGTCGGTGGGAGCACCGACTAGCTTGGACGAGCGGCGTGCAGAGACAGCCACCAGGAGCGAAAGGAATACCCCAATGACCAACCCGGTGCCTACCTTCCCCGAGGGTTTTCTCTGGGGTACCGCAACTTCCTCGTATCAGATCGAGGGAGCGGTGACCGCAGGCGGGCGCGGCCCGAGCATATGGGACACCTTCAGCCACACGCCGGGAAAGACCTACAACGGCGATACGGGCGATGTTGCGGTTGATCACTTCCACCGGCTCCGCGAGGACGTCGCACTGATGGAGCAACTCGGGCTCAACGCCTACCGATTCAGCATCGCCTGGTCCCGCCTGCTCCCCGATGGACGCGGCGCCATCAATCAGGACGGGGTCGCCTTCTACCGGCAGCTGGGGGAACGACTCCGGGCGGCCGGCATCACACCGGTGGCGACTCTCTATCACTGGGACCTCCCGCAGGCGCTTCAGGACGAGGGTGGGTGGCTGAGTCCCCACTCGCCCGACTGGTTCGCCGAGTATGCGGCCGTGGCCAAAGAGCAACTGGGAGACCTGATCTCGATCTGGTCGACCCTCAATGAGCCCTGGTGCTCCGCCTTCCTCGGCCACAGCGAGGGCAGCCATGCCCCCGGCATCACCGACCCGGCGTCCAGCTACGTCGCCGCCCACCATTTGATGCTGGGCCATCACCGGGCGATCCGGGCGATGCGGGAGACCAACCGTCGGCCCGACGACCAGCTCGGGATCGTCTTGAACCTGATACCGGCGTGGCCGGCCACGAACGAACCCGAGGACGTCGCGGCGGCGAACGCAATCGATGCGGTGCACAACCAGCTGTTTCTCGAGGCTGTGCTCGCCGGCCGCTACCCGCAACTGATCCTCGACTACCACGACAGGTTTGGCGTCGGCGACCGGATCGACGCAACGGAACTGGCGGAGGTCCGCGAGGACATCGACTACTTGGGCGTCAACTACTACAACGTCAACCTCGTG
Source organism: Acidimicrobiia bacterium (assembly GCA_030066715.1). Lineage (GTDB taxonomy): Bacteria > Actinomycetota > Acidimicrobiia > Spongiisociales > UBA5794 > JAAETI01. Next base: position 29,911 of record JASJBC010000019.1, on the reverse strand, counting down.
CGCTACGTCGCCGGGGCGCCCGCAATGGCCGCCTGGCCGGGCAGCGACGGCTCGGTCATGGACCCTCCTCCCGGTGAACTGACGGACATGGGCTGGGGCGTCGAGCCCGCCGGCCTGAAATGGACGCTGCTCCGCGTGGCCGAACAGCACCCGGGGCTGCCCCTCTACGTATGTGAGAACGGTGCCGCATACCCCGATGTCGTTGCCGCCGACGGATCCGTTGCCGACCCGAAGCGGATCGCCTATCTGGAAGGGCACCTCGCCGCTCTCGGCGACGCAATGGCCGCAGGGGCCGACGTGCGCGGCTACTTCGTTTGGTCGCTGCTAGACAACTTCGAGTGGGCGCACGGCTATCAAATGCGATTTGGCTTGGTCAGGGTCGATCTGGAGACCATGCAGCGAACCATCAAGGCCAGCGGCTACTGGTATCGCGACTTCATCGCCGGCCAGCGATCGTGAACCCGGGTGACCGCTTCATCCTCGGTGTCAACTACTGGCCGCGCCCTAAGGCCATGTACTGGTGGCCCGCGGTCGAGGCCGTCGAGGTGAACGCGGGTTTCGTCGCCTGACCGCCGTCTGCGGCCGGCTCTGTCTGCCAGAATCTTGCGCATGACTCCGCTGCGTATCGCCGAATGGGCCGACCTCGCCGACCGTCGGCCTTCAGGTGCTCTTGTCGGCAATACCGATCTCGTCATCATCCGCTACGACGATGAGGTGTCCGTCCTCTACGGGCGTTGCCTCCATCGCGGCGCCCTCCTCGAGGACGGCAGCATTCGCGGCGAAGACCTGGTGTGCGGGCTCCACGGCTGGGACTACCGCTTCCGCACCGGAGTCTCCGCCTACAAGAACGATGAGGTGCTCGAGAAATTCACTGCCTGGGTAGAGGACGGCGGCGTGTACGTCAACGCAGACGAGGTTGCCCAGTTCGAAAGCGAGCATCCGCAGCCCTGGGATCGGACCGCATACCAGGGCGCATATCAGGATCATCACGGCACGCCCGACGAACCGCACGTTCGCCTGATTCGCGAGCTGGCCTCCGCCGGGTTGGACAATCTCGGCCATCATGGGCCGCTCGATGCGATGGGAGTCCCGCGCAGTCAGCTGCCGAGCTGGGATGACATCCAGTTGCTCACCGCACAGCTGGCTCGTCCTCCGCTTCTCGACGACGAGGACGTTGCCACCGACCTGATCGTTGGACCAGATGCAGCGCGCCCGCTGCATCTCGACATTCCGATCATCGTCTCCGACATGTCGTTCGGGGCACTCTCCTACGAAGCCAAAGTGGCGCTGGCCCGTGGAGCCGAGCTCGCCGGAACCGGCATCTGCTCCGGCGAGGGAGGCATGCTCGCCGACGAGCAGGCGGCCAACAGCCGCTACTTCTACGAACTCGCCTCCGCACGTTTTGGGTTCGATTGGGACAAGCTGTCCGGGGTCCAGGCCTTCCACTTCAAAGGTGGGCAGGGGGCGAAGACCGGAACCGGCGGTCACCTTCCCGGGACCAAGGTGACCGGTCTGATCGCGGAGACCAGGGGACTTGCGGAAGGCGAAGCTGCGGTCTCGCCGGCGCGGTTCCCGGAGTGGACGTCGCCTGCCGAGATCGCCGAGTTTGCCACCGAGGTTCGGGAGCGGACGGGAGGAATCCCGATTGGCTACAAGCTCTCCGCCCAACGAATCGAGGAGGATCTGGATGCCGCATTCACCGTCGGTGTCGATTACGTGATCCTCGATGGCAGAGGAGGCGGTACCGGTGCGGCTCCGACGCTGTTCCGTGACAACATCTCGGTACCGACCATCCCAGCGTTGGCTCGGGCCCGCCGTCACCTCGATCGGTCGGGCAAGGGATCGGTGACCCTCTTCATCACGGGAGGTCTGCGTACACCTGCCGACTTCGTCAAAGCGCTTGCTCTCGGGGCCGACGGGATTGCTGTTTCCAACTCGGCGATCCAGGCGATCGGATGTCTTGGGATGCGGGCGTGCAACACGAACAACTGCCCTGTCGGAATCGCCACCCAGCAGGACCACCTGCGGGCGCGCCTCGTCATTGAGGACGCTGCGGTTCGCCTCGACCGGTTCTTCCGGGCTTCGGTGGATCTGATGAAAGTGCTCGCCCGGGCGCTCGGCCACCGCTCCCTTGCGGACTTCGCCGTGGATGACCTGACGACGTTCAAGAGAGACATCGCCGACCTCGCCGGGGTTCGCTACGGAGGAGTTGGCGGGTAGCGGGATGGCGTAGGCTGGTCCGATGCTCGTTCGGATCTGGGGTGCCATCATCCTCGCCTCCTTGTCATGGGGAACCAACGGCGTGGCCACCCGCGCCGCACTGAATGATGGGGTGCCGCCGGTGGCGATGGTGGCCATTCGAGCCGTACTGGCCGCGCTGATTCTCTGGGCGTTGCTGCGGTTGCGCGGGAGGCACGCTCCGGCGACGTGGGCGACATGGTCCACGGGCCTCGTGCAAGGCGTCTTCCAGCTGTCGGTGCCGTTCATTCTGTTCACGCTTGCGTACCAGAACGCATCGGCGGGATTCGTCGGCCTGTTCGCAGCATTGATCCCGCTCGGCACGGCAATCGTTGCACACTTCATGCTGCCGGATGAGCCATTGCATCTCGCCAAGGTCGCCGGGCTGTCCGTTGCCTTCCTGGGTGTGGCGTTGCTGCTCGTGAGCGGTGACAGCGGCCTGGAGGAAGGTGGGCGACCGCTGATCGCAGCCGCCCTTTCGGTGGCGTCGGTCGTCTCGATCTCCTACGCCGGGGTGTACGCCAAGAGCCGGGCGGACGATTTTGATGCCATGGAGCTGACGTTCATGCAGTTCGTCATTGGCATCGTTGTGATCGGCGCAACGATGTTGGTATTCGAGGGTGTCCCCGGCCAGATCTCGACGTGGGGATGGTTCTTGATTCTCTACATGACGGTCGTCGGCAGCGTGGTCCCGTTCCTGCTCTTCTTCTGGCTGCTGCAGCAGGTCTCGGCGACGAAGGCATCGCTGGTCGGGTACATAGTCCCGCTCATTGCCCTATTCGCCGGCATTGTCCTTCTCGATGAGAAGCTGCAGTTTGGGATCGCCGTCGGCGGCTTGTTGATCTTGGTCGGTGTCATCCTCACCGACCGCGCCGAGCGCGAGCAGATCCCGACAACCCGGGTGTGAACCGACCTCTGATCAGTCGGGGTATCCGAGTTCGTCTATCCAGTCCTCAGGCTCGACCCCGAGACCGTCGGCAATTCGGTTGATGTAGTTGAAGTAGGCGCACACCTGGGTGGCGTCGTGGATGGCGCGATCGTCCCAGCCGGCGGTGCGAAGCCGCTCGACATCGGCTTCATCGCAAAGCTGCGGGGTGCGGGTGAGCTTCTCGGTGTACTCGAGCAGGGCGGTTGTGGCCGCATCGAGACCGGCGGTCCGCCAGTCGGCGGCGAATCGATCCACCATGGTCTGCGCTTCTTCTGTGTCGGCGACCTCCGACCGGAGATCGTGCAGGTGAGCCCGGATTCAGTAGTGGCAGTCGTTGGCCTGAGAGGTGACGACCGCGATCATCTCCCGCTGCACCCGGCTCAGCGGCGATTCGGCGAACATCGTGGATGCATACATGCGCATCGAGTCGCGCATGATCGCTCCGTTCTGGCTCTGGATGGCGACGATGTTCCAGATTCGTCCGGCGCGGCGTATGGCCGATTCGTACTCGCGTTTGGTTTGGCCGGTGGCGTCCTCTGGCGGAACCTGCTCGATGTAGGGCATGGCGGGAGACTAACGGACCGCCTCTGCGGCGCGTCGGGCGATGACAACATCGAGTTGCGGCTCGACCCGAAGGTTGTGGCGGGTGAGCTCACCGCCACATTCGGCACACGCCGGAACCATGTGGGTGGCGGCTCCGCAGTCCTCGTGGATGAGGACCCGCTCGGTATCGGAGTGCTCCCACTTGTCTCCGAACCGCCACACGGCCAGGAGGACGTCGAGCAGATCGCGGCCCTTGTCCGTCAGTCGGTACTCGTGCCGCGGCGGGTTGTCCTGATAGGGGACGGTGCGGAGGATCCCGTTCTCGACTAGCCGCTGGAGCCGATCACTCAGGATGTTGCGCGATATCTGCAGGTCATTCTGGAAATCGTCGAAGCGGCGCACGCCGAAAAAGACGTCGCGCATGATGAGCAGAGTCCAGCGATCCCCGACGAGATCGATCGTTCCTGCGACGACACAGTCCAGATGGTCGAGCGACTTCTTGGCCGGCATACGGCAACCATAGAGAAGTGGGTTGCGTAAAGCAACTAACTTCGGTAAGGTCGGTTTTGTTACGCAACTGACGGGGAAGAGGATCGTGAAGGAAGTAATCCCGCGCTTGGTATCTGTGCTGAGTCGGCTCTCCGGCCGACTGGGCGCCCGGCTTGCCTGGTATCTGTGGTTCCACCCCCACGGTCGCCGCAACACCCGCTATCCCGAGGCAGCAGAGGAGTTCACGCTCGAGGTCTTCGGTCACCAAATGGATGGATTCACCCTCGGTGAAGGTGAGCCGGTGCTTCTCCTCCACGGCTGGGGCGGAGCGTCCACCGACATGGCGCCGCTGGCCGGGGCCGTCGCCGACGCCGGATACCGTGCGGTGGTCCCCGATCTTCCCGGGCACGGATCGGACAAGAGTTCATACACGGATGTGTTTCGGATGGCTGCGACGGTCGATGCCGCTGCGGGCAGGTTCGGCCCGCCCCGAGCAGTAGTAGCTCACTCGTTTGGCGCCGTGGTGACGTTCGCCGCCTTCCAGCATGGTGGCCCCGAGCGGGTCGTGCTGGTTGCCCCTGCGGTCAAGGGGGAGTGGTTCCTGGATGCCTTCGGCGAGCACGTCGGATTGAGCGACAAGGCCTACCGTATCTTCCGGGAGCGCTTCGAGGCCTTTGCCGGCCCCCAACTGATGTCCGTTCTGTCGGGCAACGGTGATGTTCCCGGCGCCGACATCCTCGTGCTCCACGATCCTGAGGATGACCGAACGCCTTACGCAGATGCAGTCGAGTACACCGAGCGCCGTGCCGCAACCAAGCTCATTGCGGTGCCGGGCACCGGGCACAAGGGGATTCTGCGCGATGCCGACACCCGGGCCGAGACCGTCTCCTTCATCCGGGGGGGATATGGCCTAGGCGCTGGGACAGGTACTCCTGGTATCTAGAACCAGGTATTACGCACTTCCGGCAAGGGCCGAACGGCCCAGGGCCGATCGGGAGTATCGCAACTGCTGTCCGGCCGCTGGGACCGGGACCATCTGTCCCGCATGATTGTGAAGAAATTCACTAAGTGACTTTGGAATGCCGCGCAGGCATTGGTCGGTGTAGAGAGAGGAAAAGATGGCAAAGCGTCTCAAGCAATTGGGCATAGTTCTGATCGTCATTGGCTTGGTATTCGTGGTCGGGGGCGGGTTCGCCTACTCCATGACTCAGGACGGCTACCACTCGCTGCAGAAGTTCAGCGAAGCTCAGAACGTCACGCTCAGCTACAACGAGGAAGGGCAGTTGACGGATCGTGGCACCGTCGAGGGTGCGCAGGCGATCATGGATCTCCTGAAGAATGACTGGGGCTATCCGGTGGTGGACTCGGAGATGGATCCGAACGATCCGCTCGTCAACACCGGTAGTGAGTACATGTTCCAGATGGCGACCGTGACCTATCACATTCTGAACGGCACCCAGACAGTGGTGCTGGCGGAGGACACTGAGTACAACGGTGAGTTCTTCGCCGCCGGTACCTATGAGGTTCCCGTCGATGGCCGCTACTGGACAGACTTCGATCGTCGCCACCCGCTCGAGGGCCCGGCACGCAACCAGGCTTGGAGCGGCACGGCTCATGGCATCGTCGGTGAGCTCGGCGTCGGGACGGTCACCCACTCGACCCTGAAGATGGGCATGGGGCTGGCCGCAATCGTCGCCGGTCTTGGCGCTTCCACGATCCTCGCCGGTGCGGGTCTCATTTGGGCCGCCGGCGGCGTACAGAGCAAGGAAGCTCCGGAGTTTGCAGACGAAGAGGACAAGGAGCTCTCGGGCGTCTGATCGATCAGCCGAAGCGCCGGCTTCATCCCCCCGCCGGTGCAGCTGAGACAGGAGGGCCTCCGCCTTGCGGGGGCCCTTCTTCTAATCGAGATCGCGCAGCCAGGCTCGCTGTTGCTGAGCAGTCGTGATCCGCACCCAGTCGAGATGGGCGTTGTTGGGGTCGACCGATGCCTGCCCGTATTGAGCCCGGTACTTCGGCGTCTGCGTCCATGACCAGAGGATGATGTTCTCGAACGGGTCTGTCTTGAACAGGTTGCGGAAGCGCTCCCGGTTCCCGTTCCACAGCTCACGGCGAAACGCCATGCGACCGAGCGTCCGGCGGATGACTCGAGGCATTACGACCCGGCGGGGGAGATCGAGCCAGACGACGGTGTCGGCGCGCGCCAGGACGAGGTCCTGCACCATTGAGGCGTAGTTGCCGTCGACGACCCATGCGTCGGCCTCGATGCGTTCGGCGACAATACGCCGCATTTCATCCCGGTCGATGGGGGTCCAGTCCTCCAGGTGATGTATGGAGTCGAGTTCGAGGTGGTCGGCGCCAATGCGCTCGGCAATGGCGCGGGCGAGGGTGGTCTTGCCCGACCCGCTGTTCCCGACGACGACGATGCGGCGTGGCTGGCTCATCGGCTAGCCGTCGAGTAGGGGGTTGCGGACTCTGATTGGGTACCGGCTGAAGTCACGGTCGGTTGTCCACAGCTCCGTCGCTCCGGCGTCCGCGCAAAGGGCAGCGACGCGAGCGTCGTGAACCCGCGGCCCGGCGATTGCTCCCGATTCCAGCGTCGCTCGGAACCGGCGCCAGTAGCCCGGGCCTTCGCCGAGCAGAGAGAGGGTGGGCGATTCCATCCACGCATCGACCTGTCCAACAGCACGCTCGGGTGGGGTGGGTGGGCTGAAGATGCGCGGATGGCTTGCGATCGCCAGGAACTCGTGAATGCACGGCCACGGGATAGCCCAGGACCTGTCTCCCTCGGCGAGGTCTTGCAGCAGTTCGGCCGCTCGCTTGTGAAAGGCGGAATCGCGGCGGTGCGCGTAGACGAGGAGATTGGTGTCGACTGCGATCATCCGCCTCTGCCCTCGTATGCGAGCTCGGCGATGGTTCGCCAGTCACCCTCGTCGATTCCGGGCTGGGTGCCCGCACCACCTACCGAGGCATCGCGGAGACGGAACTCCCGTTCGGGCTCGTCGAGCTCGCGACGAAGCCCCCGTTCGATCAAATCGCGCAAGGTGGTTTCTCGATCGAGTGCGGCCTGCTTCGCCCTCTTCAGCAGTTCGTCGGCGATCTCGACGGTTGTCTTCATGCCCACATTCTACCCATAACCCCATACCTAAACACCCATATATATGGCTGCTATCCGTCCAAGGAGGAACGAACCTCGACGGTCTCCCAGTCGAAGGTGTGCTCGTTGCGGAGGAGGCCCGGGCTGATGTTGAGGACCTCTCCGGTGGGTCCGAATGCCTGGCCCGCCCAGAGGGTCTGGATGGTGAAGGTGTGGAGCGCTCTCGTCTCGTACTCGAATGTGAAGATGGGGGCATCGGCCGACCCGGTGCATGGTTCGAGGTCCGCCGCACAGGTTCGGTCTAACTCCCATCGCCCGTCGCCGTCGATGTCGACCCGGATCCCGGTCAGCCAGACGTTGAGCGTGAGGTCGTAGTCGTTGCCCGCAGTGGGAATGGCAACGTGGAAGCCGCCGGTGACCGGGTCGGCGCCCGGCCCGACTTCATACCAGACCCGGTTCTCGAGACCGACCAGGGTGCGGAACTGGGGGAAGGTTGCGCGTACCGGCTCGGGGATGAGCGCCTCGTCTCTGACTATCTCGAGCCAGGGATCGCGCTCGATCACGACGAGGCAGTACAGGCCGCCAATGTCGTGGTCGTCGAAGCTGCCGGTCTCGATCCTCACGCCGCGGAAGGCGTCGTGAACCGAGGCCGTGGAGAGGACACCGATCATCTCGTCGGTCGAGCAGTCGTCCCGTCCAGTGAATGTGGCCTGGACGCAAGAGCGGGCGGAGAAGACGTCGATCTCGGCGAAGAGGTCGGAGGGGTCACGGTCTCCGTCGATGATGACCCGGCTGATCGCAGCCCGCACTGCGTCGTAGTACGGGCTTGTCTCGTCATATTCGACAACGATGCCGTCCTCGTAAATGACCACGGTCTCGTCCCACCAGTCCTGCGGATACCAACAACTGTGCTGGCGGGTGATGGTGGCGAACACGCCCGCACTGCTCGCCCACAAGTCGCCGGTCACGTATGCAGGGGTCTCGACGTTTACGTAGTGGTTGCCGTCGCCGCGAGTCCCGCCGGCCAAGGCTGGAGCTGGCGCGCACGTCGCCGCCAACGTGAGTACCCCAATAAGCAGCTTTAGCCTCAACGTCCCTCCCACTCAACAGGGACGAGATGGGAAAGCGCCTCGTCGTCCAGCGGCGTGGTGGGCTCTGCGTTCGCGAATCGCCAACGTCCGTCGCCTCCTCGGCGCATCGTTACGTTGGAGATGGTGGGCTCCCAACCCTCAAACACTCGAACGATGTTTCCGTTCCTATCTGCGATCTGTTGAGTACCCCTTGTATCTGCGAATCGAACAACGGCTGTGTTGGTGTCAACACTGATCACCGCGATGCCGAGAGGCTGGATCCCCGGGTCGACGTAGTGCCAACCCGGGTTTTCGGTGAGTTCGAGGAAATTCACCATGATCGGGCTCCAGTACGGATAGTCCCTCTCGAACATCATCGAAACCATCTCGGTGGCGTCCTCGAGAGGATTTCCTTCGAGATAGTTGAAGAGGTCGAGGATCTCCAAGGTCACTTGGTGCAGGTCATCACTGCTCGTATCAAAGTCATCGATCGAACTGCGGTTGACATTGGAAACCAGCACTTCGGGTCGTGCCAGGGGATCGACCGTGGTCGTGGTTGGCGCTGCCGTCGTTGTGGTCGTGGTTGTTGTGGTGACCGGTGCCGCCGTAGTGGTCACCGGGTCGACCGTCGTGGTGGGCGGTGCGGTGGTCGTCGGTTCGGAGGTCTCGCTCGAACACGACACGAGCAGCAGCAATGCAAGGGCGGGGAGGATCCCCTGACGTAGCCGCAATGCGGCCGTTCCCACCATGTGACGCATTATGCCGATTCCCTGCAAACAATCCCATTCGGGCGTCCCCGCTCGCAACATACAGCAATGTCAAGCTTTATACAACGCTATATATCGCTACCAGCGCGCGTGGTGTTCCTCCGCCCAACCCGGTACGCCATCGAGGATCACTTTTGACCCGAGGTCGTCGCTGACCCAACCGGAGTAGCGGCCGAACATCTGGTGTACCTCGGACCGAATGAGCAGCAGATTGGTCTTGGCCGTCCTGTCGAGGAATGGCGTGAACGTGATGTCGGCGCGGTCCGACCTCATCGTCCACGGCCGCATGAAGTCGTCGCTGTCGTAGTCGAACTCGATCTCTTCGAGCTTGTGGATGCGGCCGTCCAGAATCAGCGTGTTCTCGGTGGCGGCGGATGTGTCGCCGAATCCGTAGCCCATGTTGAGACCGACCCGTCGGCCGTCGGCGAGGAAGCCGGACCCGCTCGCCCACACCCAGAACGAGTCGTACGCCCAGACCCCGCGACCCCAGTCGAGCGTCCCCGAGCTGGTCTCGGGATTGAACGTGATCGTGCGATTGCCGATCGAGACGGTCCCGGTGGTGGGCATGCAGTTGATCTTGCGGTTGTAGTAGAAGCGCCGCTCGCCGATCGGAGTTGCGATCACCGTAGATTCTCCCGGCGCAACGAACTCGAGATCGGCGATCAGCTTCTGTCCGCCGAAGCTCTCCCACTCGACATGGACGGTGCGGCGCTTCCCGTCCACGGCGAAGGTCAGCCCCGCCTTTCTGCCCTGCCAAGCGCTGGAGCCTTCATCGCTGTTGCGGGGCAGCTCAACGCCTCTCCCGAACGGGATCGTGATCGTCTCCTCGGTGTACGTGTTGGCGGCGAAGTCGACGAAGTACACAAAGGCCTGGCCGGCGTAGCCGAGGTCGGCGATGGTCGCCGAGAAGTAACCCTCCGGGCACATCGCCCCGTAGTAGTCCCAGCGCTTGACCCGGAACCACTGCAGCCCGCGGAGGAACCGGTACACGTGTGTGTCCTCGAGGTTGCAGTCCAGCACGGGTTGGCGAGCCCACCCCCTTTGCAAGAGCTCTCCGCTGGGGCCGAGTAGGGCGGACCGTTCGACTATCTCGTGCTGCACTGTCACTGCTCCGCAACGCGTGTCCGTACGGTAACGCCCCCGGTGGGAGGCTGATTCAGCGACGGGGTTGAGCCTCCACGATGATCTGGTCCTTGGTCACCCAGAACTCAGCATGGCCGGGGACCCGAACCTTCACCTGGCTTCCGGCACGCTGCACGATCTCCACCTCGCGGCCCGACTCCACGGTGAACACCTGGCCGGACCGATCGCTGCCCGACACCGAGCCCGAAGGGTCGTCGAGCCTGTAGACCGGTGGGGGAGGGGGCGGGGGGATCTCGGTCACGGTGGTGTGGAACTTCAGTTCTTTGTCCCCGACCTGGTAGGTCTTCAGCGATGTGCCGGGCGGCTTCAGGGGCGGACCCGGTGGTGGGATCCGGGGGTCGGGCCTCGTCACGCGGCGGGGAGCTATCCAACTTGGCCGGAGCAGGGCGACGAGCCCTACGGCGCCGATGAGAATCAGGAAGAGGATCAGCACGGCTTCAAATCCCCTCCTGCCCCCATCATCTTCTACGGCCGGCGGAGGGGCCGCCTCTGCTTGCGGTACCGAGTCCCGGTCAACGCCGGCATCGCGCTGTTCATCGGGGCTGGGGTCGTCGGAGCCGGCCGCAGGTGGCGGTGCCTGTCCGGTGTCGACATCCGGGGCGGGCTCCTCGGGCGGGTCTGCGGGCACTTCTTCCGGTGCGGGTTCTTCTTCCGGTGCGGGTTCTTCCTCTGGTGCAGGCTCTTCCTCCGGTGGCGGCGGGTCCACCGGCGGCGCCGTCGCAACGACGCCACCGGTGGACGTTACCGAGAAGTAGGTCATCATGAACTGCACCTGGCGCAACGCAGAGAGATCCATGTCGTGGGCATTGCGCTCAAGACGGTCGGCGAAAGCGAGCGAGATCGTATCGCCGTCCATCCAGCCGTCGAACTCCGCCGTGCCCGTCATGGTTTCCTCGATGCGGCACAACCGATCGGCGCAGATGTAGCACTCCTGGTCTCCACAGATCGACGGGTTCTCGATGCTGGTGACCGTGGCGTGGTACTGGATAGCCACCGTCCCGTCGAGTTCCCAGATGCCGTCCGCGTTCACGGTTGCATAGACGTCTTGCAGGGTCGCAGTCCAGCCGGTGTCCATCGTCTCGGCGTAGCTCGGGCTGCCATCCGAGGCGAGGCAGTCGCCGGCACACTGCCAGTGCTCGGTGATGGAGCCGGTGGCGGTGCCGTACTCCTGGTCGATCGTGATCAGGCCCGATATCTCGCCGGCTTCGGTGAGATACATGCTGTTCCAGCCGGTAGTGGACTCGTGAGTGATGTTGTCCGTGTTGAGGTTCCACAACAGGTGGGCGGTGTGCTCCTCAACAACGGCCGACTCAGCGGCCAAGTCGAAAACGACCTGCTCTTCGGCGACGGCGGGGGCTGCGGCGAACGAGACCAGGCCCCCGATCACCAGCGCTGCGCCGAGCTTGCGATGCCCCACCTCGCCAGCGTATTCCCAGCATGTGCCGATGTCTATGGCCTAGACATATCGAACATATGTTCGATATGATGGCAGTATGGCTGAGACGGCCGCCATTCTGCACGCCGACCTCGACGCGTTCTATGCATCTGTTGAGCAACTCCTCGATCCTTCGCTGCGGGGCAAGCCGATCGCGGTAGGTGGCGGGGTGGTGCTGGCAGCTTCGTACGAGGCCAAGGCATACGGGGTCCGCGGCGGGATGCCGGGGCGCAAGGCGCGTGAACTGTGCCCGCACCTCGAGTTCGTCGGGGGGAACTTCAAGCGCTACCAAGAGTTCGGCGACAAGGCGATCGACGTGGTCCGTGACTTCACACCGCTGATCGAGCGGATCTCGATCGACGAGGCCTTTGCGGATGTCTCCGGGTCGATCCACCTCTTCGGCACGCCGCAGGAGATGGCAGAGAAGATCCGCGCCCGCGTGCGTGACGAGGTTGACCTGCCAATCTCGGTCGGTGTCGCCCGCACCAAGCACCTGGCGAAGATCGGGTCGCAGGTTGCCAAGCCGGATGGGCTCGTGGTCATCGATCCGGCCACCGAGCTCGAGTTTCTCCACGACCTTCCCGTCGAGCTGATGTGGGGTGTCGGTCCGGTGACCAAGGAGCGGCTCGCCGAGTCGGGCGTGCAGACCATTGGTCAGCTCGCGGAGACACCGGGCCGCTCCCTGGAACGGTTGCTGGGGAGGGCCATCGGGGGACGACTCACTGCCCTGGCGTGGAACCACGATCCTCGCGACGTCGAGACGCATCACCGCGCCAGGTCGGTCAGTGCCCAATCGGCGCTGGGACGGAAGCCGGCGACGGAGGAGGTCATCGGGCCGGCGCTGCGGCACTTGGCCGATCGGGTGGCGAGCCGGATGCGCAAGAAGAACCGGGCCGGGCGTACCGTCACCGCGCGTGTGCGTTTCGCCGATCTTCGCGCCATCACCCGCTCCGTGACCCTGCCCGCACCGGTCTCCGCCACCGTGATCTTGGCTGAGATAGCCGAGGATCTGGTCGCCACCGCTCTTGCCGACCACCCTGACGAAAGCGAGATCAGCCTGCTGGCGATTGCAGTTTCGCATCTCGAGGAAGACGCTGCGCTCCAGCTGGAGCTGCCGTTCGAACTCGATGGGGAGGAGCGGCGTCCCGGCACCGAAAAAGGCGCCGCCCGGTGGGTGCTCGATCGCTCCGTCGATGCCGTGCGGGAGAAGTTCGGCCGCGAGCTCGTCGGCTACGGCTCGGTTGCGCTCGACGACAGGCGTTCCGTCCCCGATGCCTTCCGCGAACTGGCCGAGAAGGAGCTCTAGCCGACCGGCGGCGCTTGAATCGGCTCACTGTTGCTCAGCGGCAGAAACTCCGTGCTCGACTCGACCTCGGCACCGTCAACAACGGTCGTGTACGAGACTTCGGCAAGGAGACCATCGGAGATCACGATCGTCGCGGCTACCGGTTCGCCCGACAACTCGAGGTCTGCGGCCGCATAGATCACCGTCAGGACCGCGTCGTCTCCGTCGATGGTTTCGGCCACAACCGAGTTCGGAGCGGCCAATGCGGCCAGGGGGTAATCCGTCGGTCCGGAGGTTTCGAGCTCCTCCCACGGACCGTCGGCAATCCGGCTCCACTGACCGTCCTGCGTAGTGATGTACTGGACCTCCCCGTCGCCCGATCGGACCACGAGCTGCGAGGCGCCGTCGAGCCAGCGTCCCTCCTGAGATGTGGAGACCTCGTCGTTGACTGTGACGGTTGCGCTGAACTCGTAACCGGCGGAGTAACGGTCGAGCGCGGATTGCAGGAGGGCGGCACCGTCTGCCGATTGCGGAGCCTGGGTTGTGGGCGGGTTGGCCGCAACTGTGGTCGTTGTGGCAGGCGTCGTCGGCGTTGCCCCAGTGGGCGCCGGTGCTGTGTCGGCGGTGTCGTCACCGGAACATCCGGCCAGACCGAGGACCAACGTGATGGCGGCCCCGGCGATGCGGGGCCACCATCGCAACGACTTCGCCGCAGGCTCAGTCGTCATCGTCATCGTCGTCGTCTTCGTCCTCGTCCTCGTCCTCTTCGTCTTCGTCCTCGTCGTCGTCATCGTCATCATCGTCATCATCGTCGTGGTCGTCTTCGTCACGGTCGCTGTCGTCGTCTTCGTGGCACGAGTCGTCTGTCTCTGACTCCACCTCGAGCTTCCAGGTGCCGTCGTCGTACTGCTTCAGCTCGACCTCGAACTCGAACTCGAGCTCCCCGTCCTCGAACTCCAGCTCAAACCCGTGGGACTCCTGCTCGAGTTCAAATTCGTTGCTGGCTGCGCCACCCATGGTCACGGAATCCAGGGCAACGGTGCCATTCTCGGAGATCGTATAGGTGACGACTACCGGTGTCCCGTCGCACAACAGGCCGTCCCAGGTTCGGGTGCCGATGAGGTCCGCGAGATCCTGACCGGTCAGCTTCTGCTCGTCCTTGCCGCTGAGGACTACGGAGAGCTTCGCCTCCACGTCTTGGTCATCGTCGTCGTCTTCGAATTCGAGTGACGCCTTGATCTTGAGCCTCATCGTGTAGCCGTCCCACTCGAAGGTGATTCGGGCGGATGACTCCACCTCGTCGTCCTCGATCTCGTTCTTGACTTCACCGATCGAGAAGGTTGCGTCGGCGGGGCTGAGCGAAACCACGGCAACGTTCACCAACTCCGGGAACCCTGAGCCGTTGTCCACGACGTCGAAGGTGACTGTCGTAGCGGTGTCGGCTCCGAACAGTGCCCCGGACCAGGTGTGGCTGCCGAGGATGGCCGAGAGGTCACCCGCCTTGACGGATGCCGACAGCTTGTCGTTCTTGGCGCGGACGTCGATGCGGGTGTCGTCGTCCCCATGGACGAAACGGACGCGGTGATCGTCACGTCGCTCCTCGGTGAAGCCGCTGCCGACCGTCACCTCGCTGATATGTCCGGCTTCGTCCAGAGTGACCGAAAGGTCCAGCGGTGAGCCGACGACACCGAGATTGAGGGTCATTCCACCGGTCTCGGCAATCGCCCCGGAGGTGCTGGCAGATGCCACCCCGGGCACCGACAGCGTGGCAAATAGCATCGCCACCGCCGTCAGGGTGATCCATCGTTTGCCCATTGCAGGTTCCTTTCGCTTCGCTCCGCGTTGGGTTGATGCGACGAACATCTCACACCCTGCGATAAGCGTGCGTTAAACGACCACTAACAGTGGTTGGCTCGCCGATGCTCAGCGTCTTCGATACCTTCTTCGGGGGTTCACTCGATCGGTTCCTGGCGGGCTCGGTTCACCATGAGCCGGAACACGTCGGGGCGCCCGTAGTGGCCCGCCGGGTCGAAGTTCTGCCGCTCCTCGAGAACCACGTTGGTATCGATGTCCCCGTAGACGATCGTCTCCTCCTCGGTGGCCGGTCCGAAGATAACCTCGCCGCTCGGGGCAACGAGCACGGATTCACCGACGAGTACCCGGTCGCCGAGGGCCGCAACCTCGTCACGCAGCGGGAAGTCGCTCGGGATGTCGGCGGTTGCCAGCACCGAACCGGCGGATAGGCAGTACACCCGGCCCTCCCGGGCGATGAAGCGCGTGATGTCCTTCGTGATGCCCGGCGACGGGGGCCAGGCAGCGACATGGAGGGTCTCGCCCTGGGCGTACAGCGAGTAGCGAGCCAAGGGCATCCAGTTCTCCCAGCAGTTGAGTCCGCCGACCCGGAAACCCTTCCAGTCGTGGACGGCCAGGCCGTTGCCGTCGCCGGCTGCCCAGACGAGCCGTTCCTCATAGGTAGGTCGCAACTTGCGATGGATGGACACGATTCCGTCATCGGGATGGATTGCCGCCAACGACGCGTACACCGAGGTACCACTCGTGGACTTCTCGATGAACCCGGCGTAGACGAAGACACCATGGTCCGCTGCGGCCGCAGCTATGGCGCTGAGCTCGGGACCGTCGGCGGCAACTGCGGCCCGGACGTAGGCGGCGTAGGCGGCCTTCTGCTTGGCGTCATCGAAACGGGCACCGCCGGTGGAGCTGAGCCAGAACGGGTAGCCGGAGAGAAAGGTCTCCCCGAAGGCGCATAGCTCGGCGCCCTCCTGGGCCGCCTCGGCGATGAGGCCCAGCATCTTGTCTGTAGTCGCCGCCGAATCGAGGAACACCGGTGCTGCTTGAACTGCTGCCACTCGCATCGGCTAGTCCTCGTCGGCGAGGTGGGCGGGGAAACCGCCGCGGGCCACTGGCCCCCAACTGTCGATGGTGATGCGAATCAGTGACTTCCCCTGCTTGGCCATCGCTTCGCGGTATTCGTCCCAGTCGGGATGCTCGCCGGCGATGTTGCGGAAGTACTCGACCAGAGGTTCCACCGAGTCGGGTAGATCGATCACCTCGGCTGTTCCGTAGATCTGCACCCACTCGCCGCCGAAGTCGTCGGACAGCACACATACCGATACCGCAGGGTTGCGGCGGATGTTGTGCACCTTGGCCCGCTGCGGATAGGTGGAGATGACAAGTCGGCCGGAGTCATCAACACCCATCGTGTTGGGGGACATCTGTGTGGTCCCGTCCTTGCGGAGGGTCGACAGGATCACACGGTGGCGGGGACGGACGAACTCGAGGAGACCGTCACGGTCTACGGGGGTGTTGGTTGCGATAGTGCGTGCCATGGCGGCATGGTATCGCGAGGATCAGTCCTCGGGCAGGCGCGGGCCCGCAATCTCCCACACTCGGCTGGGATCGATGTAGCACAGCGCAGTCAGCCCCTCACCGCCTCGCAGCGGCCAGACATCGCGGGCTCCGGCCGGCACCACGATCTGTGTGCTGGACAGCCACCAGTCGGGCTCGCCGGGCTCGGCGGCCGCCAATGCCGCTTCGAAGTCAGCACGGGTGGTCCCGGCGTTGTAAGCACCGGTCACCAAACCCAGGAAGCCGTCGCTCTCGTTGTCGAGCCGGACGTACAGATTGGCCGGAAGGGGATCGGGGCCTTCATAGACGCAGTCTGTGCCATCCCACGTGACAACCGCGTCGGGGTTCCACGTGGGAATGCCGGGGTCGCTGGTGCCGAGGAGCGCCTCGTAGAAGAGCGCATCGAAATCCGCTCTCGACGCCTCGCTCGCAACCCGAACGGGTCGTCCCGCCGGGTCCTCGATGGTTGTGCCTTCCGCTCCCGGCGGTTCGAGTGTGATCGCCAGGTTGCGCTCCTCGATGGTGGCGACCGACTCATCGGTGGCGACCACAGCTGCGAGTTCGTCCCAGTGGTACATGCCGCCGAAGAGCGGTGTTGCGTCGAGGTACTCCGCGACAAAGCTGGCTGTGGGCGACACCTCGCTATGCGCTGCGACTGCTTCGTACAGGTACGGGGTCACCGGGAGATGGTTGGTTGCGTCCAGCGGTATCAACGTGATCGGAACCTGGGTGGCAAAGACCATGTCGGCCGCGGTGGGGTCTGCCCAGATGTTGAACTCGGCCGCGGCGTTGCCGTAGAACACGTTGCCGCCGTCGTCGACGGCGCCGCCCATCAGATACATCATGGCGACGTTGTCGAGTACATCGGGCTGGGATTGGATGGCCTCGGCGACATTGGTGAGCGGGCCAAGTGCAACGATGGTGACCGGTGCTGCGGCATCCTCGATCGTATCGATGAGCAACGCCGGGGCATCAACCTCAGCCAACGCCCGCGGCTCGGGCAGCGTTACGGACCCCAACGTGTCGGCCACGTCCCTCCAGATGTCCGGTGCTTGGTTGGTTCCCTGTAACGGCGAGGAGCGTCCGCAGGCGACCGGGATGTCCGGGGCATCGAGGCGCTCGAGCAAGGCGGCGGTGTTCTCTGCGGCCACAGGACAGTGAGCGATGCCCGTGCCCGATACTGTGATCGCCAGGATCTCGACGTCCGGGCGCTCGAGCAGATACAGGAGGGCCTTGATGTCGTCGAACGCACCGTCGTGATCGACGATGACCCGCATCGTGTCGTCGTCGGAGGAATCGCCGCAACCCGGAACCGGCAGACCGAGCAGGATGGCCAGCAACAGAGCGCACGTTCGTCGCATTGGGGACCTCCGGTAGCCCGGCCATTGTCGCGCCGGTCACGTCGATTGCGAAGTCCTGGAAGCCTCCCGGCCGGTGCCGGATTGCGATCTCTTCTGCCGTCGGTGAGCCGGCACCGCTCCGAGCGCCACGGCGCCTGCGGTCGCCAGCACGGGTACGAGCCAGTCGATCCCAGCCTGAGCATCGGCGAGTCCGACGAGGGCGACCCTCGCCAGGGCGAGGCCGGAGAGGAGCAGACCCAGCACCGTCGTGGTGACACGTTGCGGCGTCGGCTTCTTGTTGACGTTCCATTCGAACCGGGCGAAAACGGCGGTGAGGGCAAGCGTCACCAGCGCCAGCGTGGCCAGCCACAAGGGGCGGGTGATCCACCACAGCGGTGAGGCGGGTTCGATGCTGAACAGCGCTCCGTCGAAGGCGAACAGCCCGCCCGCCGCCAGCAGTGACATCGCCGAGAGGTGCCACAGATAGACGGTCATGATCACACCGGACAGCGAAACGACGATGTGCCAGTTGCGTCCGGTGGAAGTGAACCGGCGCACGGCGGGTTGCGTGGCCCAGATGAAGCCCAGCTGCATCATGCCGAGGATGAACATGGCGATTGTCGGCGGGGTCATGTTGGTGACGCCGGCGCCGGGGATGCCGAGCATCGCTACCGGATAAAGGCCGGAACCGGTGAGGCCGACGAGCAGGCCCAGTGCCGCCGCGGCCACCGCCCAGCCGGTCCGGGTGGAGGCACCACGGCCGGTGTCGAGGCTCGACCAGAGGTATCCAACCTGGTGAACGGCGCCCCAGACGAAGACGAAGTTGACCCAACCGATGCCGGGCACGTCGAAGGCAAATCGAACCACGTCCACAGCGACGGCCGCCCCGAGCAGGGCCACAACGGAGCCTGCGCCCCAACGCCGCCACCAAGCGAAGGTGAATGGCGCCATCGCGGTGAGCATCAAGTACACCGCGAGGAACCACAGTGGCAGCGTTGCTGACATGGCGCCGGCACGGACGACGTCGGCTGCCACGAACGGGCGGAGAATCAGGATCAACGCCACCCACGCCAGCAGCAGCGGAATGACCGGGGTGAACAGCCGGCGGGCCCGTGTGGCGATCCAGGCTCGGCGTGTCTCCTCGCCTCGCTCGACCTTGGTGAGGCCACGGGCGTTGGCGTAGCCGCCCGCCAGGAAGAAGATCGGCATCACCTGGACGACCCAGGTGAGCCAGCCGGCGACCGGAACCCACTCCAGCGAGTTCATCAGCTCGACGCCGCCGTCCGGGGTGAGCCAGATCGACGCTGCCAGCCAGTGGCCGAAGACGACGACGAGAATGGCAACTGCCCTCCAGAAATCGACTACTCGATTGCGCTCCGGAGGTGTTGCCAGCGCCAGTCGCTTTGTGTGGGTCAGGTACTTCTTCATACCTCCAAAGTACGAAGCGGAGCGGTTGCCCACATGAGGGGACAACCCCCAACAGAAACAGGGGGTAGTGGTGGGGCCGCGACTGTGTGGCCTACATGCCCCAGTAGCCGCGGATGCCCGGAATGTGGCGGCGGATCAGCCCATCCTGGCCGAGGACGACGACATGGGTGGTCTGGAGGGGGCCAGTCTCCGTTTCGACGGTCGAATCCCACATGACCACGTCGTCGACCTGCTGGAACTGATCGATGGAGATCACGTCGTAGCGCCCATGGGTGGTCAAGGATTTATCGAGCAGCTCACGGATCTCACCGCGCCCCGAAGCCGATCCGTAGAAGAGAACCACCCTCGCCGCTGGTGCGTACATGAGGGCCAGAGACTCGGTGTCGCCATCGGCCATCAACTTGCCGAACCGGTCCGCCAATTCCCGTCCGGAAACCTCCATCAGACCTCCTTGGCATGTAATGCCACGGTATCTCGTAGCGCCAAAGCGGGCCAGGGGCGTTCGGTCCTCCTTGCGTAGCGCGGGAGCGCTGCCCGAGATCGCGGTTAGGCCCCAAGGGCCTTTTGCCCCTGGAACATCCAGGCGCGTTTGCGCATGATGGGAGTGCGGCGGAGGGAGATACATGGGTCACACCACCATCAGCGACGTCGACACTGAATACCGGCTGCTCCAGGAACGGCTCGATCGCAACGTCACCGGCGCCCCCGACTCGGCGGCGATGCGCCGCGTGCTTCGTCTTCTGTTTACGCCCGAACAGGCTCACATCGCCAGACAGTTGCCACAAGTGATCGCCGTCTCGGCGTTGGCCGCCAAGCTGGAAATGGACGAGGACGAGCTGAACGCGCACATCACGGCAATGGCCGAGCGGGGCCTGGCGCTCGACTTCGAGCGGAACGGCAAGAGATACGTGATGGCCACGCCGGTGGTGATCGGCTTCTACGAGTTCACTTTCATGAGAGAGCGTCCCGACGATCCGATGGACGACTATGCCGAGGCGTTTGACGCTCTCTTCGACGACGAGGCTTTCGTGCGCAGCGTCTTCACCGGGAGCACACAGCTCGGCCGATCCTTTGTCCGCGAGGAATCCGTCACCTCCGAGATACTCGACTGGGAGCGGGCAACCGAGGTGGTGCGCACCGCCGAGTCCGTGGCGGTGAGTCTGTGTCCCTGTCGCACCGATGCCAGGCTGCGCGGCGAGGGGTGCGACGGCCCCACCCGCACGTGTCTCACCTTCGGCGGTGCTGCCGACAAGCTGGTGAGAGCCGGGATTGCGGAGCCGATCAGCAACGACGAGGCCATCGAGATCCTGAGCACGGCCAAGGCGGCCGGCTTGGCACAGACCGGCGACAACGTCCGTAACCGCGTCTCCTACATGTGCAACTGCTGTGGCTGTTGCTGCGGCATGATGCGATCGATCAAGAAGTACGACATCTACGACGGCATCGTGCCGTCGAACTTCGTTGCCGTGATCGACCACGAGAAGTGTCGCGGCTGCACGAAGTGCGCCAAGGCGTGCCCCGTCGATGCCATTGAGATAGTCCCTACGAACGGCGCCGGTCTCCGTAAGAACTGGGCCATCGTCGATGCTGATCGCTGCCTCGGTTGCGGGGTCTGCGACGATCAGTGCCGCTGGGAGGCCCGGGAGATGGTGGAGCGGGACGAACCGCGCTACATCCCGGAGGACACGCTCGAACGCGCCGCCTACATGGCGATCGAGCGGGGAAAGCTCGGAGATCTGCTGCTCGACAACGTCGGCAGCAAGCTTGCTCCGATCGCGGCGGCGACGGTGCGAGTCATCGAGAAGATGCCTCCGTGGAAGATGGCCATGGCCAACCAACAGCTCAAGTCTCGGTTCATCGGTGCTCTGCTCGGCCGGGTCAGAAAGCAGATGGCCTCGGGCTGACAATGCGACCGTTCGACCGGCGACCCTTCCCGAGCAACCGTCGCTTTGTACTTGCCGCCATGCGGTCGGGACGGCGCATGGCGCTGATGACCGGGCTGGTGCAAGTCGATGTCACCGCCGCCTGGGAGCGGCTCCGCAAAGATGATCTCTCACCGACGGCCTTCTTTGCGGCTTGTATCGGCCGGGCCGTCGCCGAGCATCCGGAGGTACATGCCTACCGGGACTGGCGGGGACGGTTGGTCGAGCATCGTCACGTAGACATCACGACCATCGTCGAGGTCGAAACGGAGACGGGCTCGTTCCCTCTGGCGCACCCGCTTGTCGACTGCGACAGTCGCACGGTGGCGGACCTCACCGGCGAGCTGCGCCGGGTGAAGGCCAAGCCAAGTGCGGGGGGAAGCGGCAGGTTGTTGATGCGCTGGGGGAGACGGGCCGGGCGTCTCCCGTTGTTTGCGGATCTCTTCTACTTCATGGCGCGCCGGTCGGTGCGGATGCGCAGCAAGATGGGGACGGTGACGCTGACGTCGGTGGGCATGCTCACCGGAGGTAGTGGCTTCCTCATCGGTGTCCCAACCATCGCTTCGACGACAGTGTTGGTCGGCGGCGCCACCGAACAGCCGTGGGTGGTCGACGGGGAGGTGGCGGTGCGGCGCGTTGTCGACCTCGGGGTGCAGATCGACCACCGGGTTGTGGACGGGGCGCCGGCGGCGCGGTTCGGCGCACGGCTCCGCGAGCTGATCGAGAACCCCGATCTCCTCGAGTGGTGATCAGACCGGACCGGCCTCCGCCACTGCCTTGATCCCGTTGACGGTGGCGGTCATGTTGCCCCGCCATTCCTCGAGACGGAGCGCGACGATCTCCTCTTCCCGCTCGGGATGCCTGCGGATGTAGGAGATGACGCCGGATGGTCCCGGGCCCATCTCGGCCGCCATCGTGAGCCGGCACCCTGAGGCGGCGGGTTCGAGATCGAACCACCAGCTCGCCGCAGGATCATCGATGTCGTTCACCGCATAGCCGAAGCGCTCCAGCGGCACGAAGTCGATCACTGTGCAGGTGGTGTCCCACTTGGCGGTCTTGCGCTCGTTGTGTCCGACAAAGCGAGCACCCAGGCCGGGGCCGCCCTCGTCGAGCCATTCCGCACCCTGGAACTCGGCCGAGAAGCGCGCCGGCATGTTGATGTCGGTTACCAGCTCCCACACCGCGGCGACCGGCGCCGCGATGTCGACGCTCACATCAATCGTTGGTTTGTCGGCGTAGCGAGCCACGTCTATCCCGGCTTTGAGTAGCGGTGCACCGCCAGCGGGGCGAAGATCGCGATGATCACCACGATCCAGATGATCGTGTAGAGAACGGCGTTCTCCAGCGGCCACACTGTAGGCTCCGGTGTCCCGGGTGGGATGTTGCCGAACAGCTCGCGGGCCGCCTGGGTCACTGCCGACACCGGGTTCCATTCCGCAAACGTGCGCAGCACGCCGGGGAGGTTCTCGGCCGGCACGAAGGTGTTGGCCACGAACGTCAAGGGGAAGATGACGACGAACGCTGCGTTGTTGATCACTTCGACGCTGGGCACGAGCAGCCCTACGTATGCCATCACCCAGGAGAAGGCGTAGGCGAAAGCCAGCAGCAGGGCGAAGCCGAAGAATGCGCTCACGAAGCCTTCGTTGATACGCCATCCGACGATGAGACCGGTGAGGGCCATGATGAAGAGGGACAGCACGTTGTAGATCACGTCGCTGGCGGTCCGCCCGACCAGGACGGCAGCCCGGTTCATCGGCAACGAGCGGAACCGGCTGATGATGCCTTTCTGCATGTCGTCGGCGAGGCCGGCGCCGGTGAACGTTGCGCCGAAGACGACGGTCTGGGCGAAGATGCCGCCGATGAGGAACTCGCGGTACGAGCCGCCGGGGATGACGATCGAATCGCCGAACACGTAGGCGAAGAGCAGCACGAACATGATCGGAGAGATCAGCACGAACATCAGGATCTCGGGGACCCGCTTGATCTTGATGATGTTGCGCTTGGCGATTACATGGCTGTCGAGAGCAGCCCACATCAGGTTGTTCATGACTGCACCCCCGCCGGTTCTGGCGCTTCCTCCGACTCGGCGATGTGGCCGGTGAGCGTGAGGAAGACGTCGTCGAGGGTGGGCCGCCGCATCCCCACGTCGTAGACGGCGATGCCGGCGCCTTCGAGGTCACGCAGGACGTGACGGAACTCCTCGGAGCCTCCGGACATGGGCGCGACCAGCTTGCGCGCCCGCTCGTTGATCTGCACCTCGCCACCGGAGAAGCGAGCGAGAATCTCCCGTGCCCCGCCGATGGTGTCGGCCGAGACAACGGTGACCTCGACCCGCTCGCCACCGATCATCGCTTTCAGCTCGTCTGCGGTGCCGTGAGCGATTTCCTTGCCGTGATCGATGACCACGATGTCGTCGGCCAGCTGGTCGGCTTCCTCCAGGTATTGCGTCGTGAGCAAAAGCGTTGTGCCTTTGCCCACGAGATCGCGGATAACTCCCCACATGTCGGTGCGGCTGCGGGGGTCGAGGCCGGTGGTCGGCTCGTCGAGGAAAAGCACGGGCGGTTCAGCGACGATGGCGCCGGCGAGGTCGAGACGGCGCCGCATGCCGCCCGAGTAGGTCTTGACCGGGCGGTCGGCCGCGTCGGCGAGATCGAAACGATCGAGGAGCTCCCGGGACCGGGTGCGGGCCGTGTCCCGACCCAAGTGGTAGAGCCGGCCGATCATGTCCAGGTTTTCGAACCCGGTGAGGTTCTCGTCGACGGCGGCGAACTGGCCGGACAGGCCGATGCGCTTCCGTACCTTTCCGGGCTGCGTGAGGACGTTGGCACCGGCGACTGTGGCCGATCCGGCGTTGGGCCGAATGAGCGTGGTGAGAATGTTGACGGCAGTGGTCTTCCCTGCGCCATTTGGCCCGAGCAGCCCGAGGATCGTGCCTTCGGGAACCGACAGGTCGAGCCCGTCGAGGGCCTTTACTTCCTTGTAATACTTAGCGAGGCCGACCGCCTCGATGATGGCACTCATGGGTCCCTCCTTGTGCCCGGGCAACACTACCGATGACTAGTGACAGGAAACGACGGTGCGGGTTACGGCCGGAATCCCTCGAGGAATCGGACATAGCTCGAGGGCAGCTCGGCCTCCAGCGCTCCGGCGAGCATTCGTTCCAGGTAGGCCGGTGCCGGCAGGTCTTCGCCGGTGGCTCGGTGTTTCGCCTTGACGGTGTATGTGAACGCATCGACCGTTTGTTCGCTGCCCGGCTCGGCTCCGGATGGGGTTACCAGGATTGACCGGCGGTCGTAGCGGCGCTCAAAGGGATCGAGAGCGTTCGGGTCGTTCATCTCCCAGAGGACCCCCCAGGCCTGGTGGCCGGTCGCCGGCACGAGGTCGGCGGCGCGGCCAGTCCATCGCTGCGAGGGAAGGGTGAAGGCCAACCGGTAGTTGGGAACAAACCCGGCGCCAGCGCGTCTGGCTCGCACCCCTCGTTCGACGAGGGTGGTGCGAGCCATGTTGCTGCCAAAGGCGAAGTAGTACCGCAAGGGCGGCACCATAGCGGGGCGCTGCCGTTTCCGGTCACATCTCGGAGAACCGGAACGTCATCCGGGCGAGGCCGAGACCGGCGATGATCCAGGCGGCGATCAGTGCGAGCTCGGAGCCGAGATCGGTGAGTGCGGCGCCTTGGAGGGCGATAGCTCGCATCGAGTCGATCAGCGGTGTGAGCGGCAGCAGGTCGGCGAGCGGTTGCAGCCAGCCGGGCATCGATTCGACCGGGAAGAAGCTCCCGGAGAAGAACATGAGCGGCGTCGTCATCAGCCCGGCGACGTTGTTGGCCGCATCGACGGTCCTCACCCGACCCGCAATGGCGAACCCGAGCGAGATGAAGATCAGGTTGCCGAGGGTCGAGATGACGAACAGCAGCGGCCACGAGGAGCCGAGACTGCCACCCACCAGCGTGCCAACCACCATGATCAGACCGGTCTGGACGGCAGCGAGTAGGACGCGGGCGCCGACCTGTCCGGCAATGAACGAGGAAGGGCGGAGCGGGGTGACCACGATGCGCTTCAGGATCTGCTGCTCGCGGTAGCGGGCCACCGATGCCGCCATGCCCACCATGGCGAAGTTCATCAGGCCGATGGCGAGCAGAGCCGGCAGCACGTATTCGAAGTAGTCGACTCCCGTGAGGCCCCCGGTGTCGAAGCTCACGTCGAACACGGCGAAGGCGAGGACGAACACGATCGGGAAGATCAGTGCCAGGAGGAATGCGGCCCTGTCGCGGAGCAGCATCTTGGTAGTGGCGAGGAAGAGTTGTGCGGTCTGTTTCATGGTGTTCCTTTCAGTGGAGTTGATGAGCCGTTCAGTCGCGGAGGCTGCGGCCGGTGACGTTGAGGAAGACGTCCTCGAGCGTGGGGGCGTGCACGGTGAGGTCGGCGACCTCGAATCGGCGCACCGACGCCATCTGGAACAGCGCTGGCACGGTGTCCCGCGGTGAGGAGGTGCTCAGCTCGTAGGAGTGAACCCCGTTGGCCTTGGCGCGCACACCGGTCACGGCCGGCAATGCCTCGAGACCGTCGTCCTCGATCGCGCGGTGGGCGCTGAATGAGACAGCGTGGTCGCCGGCGAGGCTGCCGATGAGCCCGACGGGCGTGTCGAGAGCCTGGATGCGGCCGGCGTCGATGATGGCGACACGATGGCTCAGTTCCTCGGCCTCTTCCATGTAATGCGTGGTGAGGACCACCGTCTTGCCGTCCTCGTCGTTGATGGAGCGCACGAGCTCCCACAGGTTGCGGCGAGCCTGCGGATCGAGTCCGGTCGTCGGCTCGTCGAGGAAGACGATGTCAGGGTCGTTGACCATTGCGGCCACGATCGAGAACCGCTGCGCCTGGCCGCCGGAGAGCTGGCCGACGAGCGCCTTCCTCTTGCCGAGCAGGCCCACCTTGTCGAGCAGCTCCTCGGCTGGGATAGCCTTTGGATAGAAGGAGCCGAACAGCGTCAGCAGCTCCTCCAGCGTCAGGTATGCGAAGTAGGAAGACGCCTGGAGCTGAACACCGATGCGGGTCTTCATGGCGGCGTTGTCGGCGATGGAATCGAGCCCGAACACGGACGTCGATCCGCTGGTCGGGCGTTGCAGGCCTTCGATGATCTCGAGGGTGGTGCTCTTACCCGCCCCGTTGGGACCGAGAATGCCGAGCACTTCGCCCGTAGCGACCGTGAACGACAGGTCGTCGACGGCGTTGAACGTACCGCCGTCGGGATGCGGGTAGGTCTTCACCAGATGCTCCACACGAACTGCCGGCGAGCCGGCTTCCCCGTGGGGCGATATCGGTGCGGTGATGGTCTGGGTCGTCATTGGGTGCTCCTTGATCGGTGACGGCCCCAGCTTCTCTCCCAGACCTTGGCGATCACTGACCCTGCGCTGACAGTGGGGTCGACCGCTGTCAGCGGCCTGTCAGCCGGGCTTGGGAGAGTTGCCGCATGGCCATGCCGACCCTTCCTTCGCGTCGCCGGTATCTTGCGACTGTGCAGATCCGGCTTCTCGGCCCCGTTGCCGCGTATGACGGCGATGAGCCCCTGCCGCTCGGGGGCATGCGGGAGCGTGCTCTGCTGGCGCTGCTTGCGCTCTCTCCGGGCCAGGTGATCAGCACCGACCGACTGATCGACGAGCTGTGGGGCGAGGATCTCCCTGCCAAACCCGGCAATGCGCTTCAGGCCCTGGTTTCCCGGCTTCGCCGCAGCATCGGCTCGGATGCGATAGTCACCAAGCCGCCGGGGTACCTGCTCGACATCGATCCCGATGCGGTCGATGCCATTCTCTTCCGCAAACTGCTCGCCGACGCCGCGACGGTGGCTGACCCGGAGGCTCGAGGCGACGTCTATCGGCAGGCGCTGGCGCTCTGGCACGGACCGGCGCTGGCCGATTTCCCCTTCGAGGAGTTCGCACAACGGGAGATGGCGGCGCTCGAGGAGCTGCGGCTCTCGGCAACCGAAGCCCGCATCGCCGCCGACCTCGAGGCTGGAGCCGGCGCCGAACTGGTTGCCGAGATCGACGAGCTGGTGGCCGCCCACCCGCTGCGAGAGAGCCTACGGGCCAGCCAGATGCTCGCCCTCTACCGGGCCGGACGCCAAGCCGACGCCCTGCGCGCTTACACCGCCGCCCGAGAGACGCTGGGCGAGGAGCTGGGCATCGACCCGAGCCCGGAGCTACGGGCGCTCGAAGAGAAGATCCTCTTGCAAGACGAAGGCCTCACCCCTCGTGCAGAACCGGGTCCACAGCAGCCGGAACTGCCCGCCCGCCTTGCCTCCTTCATCGGCCGCGAGCGGGAGATGGCCGACGTGATCGAGTCGTTCGCCGCGAGCCGGCTGGTCACGCTCACCGGGCCCGGTGGCGCCGGCAAGACCAGCCTTGCCATCGAAGTGGGCCGATCGCTCCAGGTCGACTACCCGGACGGTGTCTGGTTGATTGAGCTTGCCCCGGTCACCGAGCCTGCCCGGGTGATCGATGCACTGGTCGCCGTGCTGCAGCTGGAGCAGGTCGTCGGTTTCGGCCGTACCAGCCTCCCCGATTTCGCTCCCGAGGACACCGTTGTCGAGTATCTGCGCCACCGGCGTGCCCTGCTGATTCTGGACAACTGTGAGCATCTCATCGATGCCGCTGCCCATGTCGCCGAGGCCGTGCTGCTGTCGTGTCCGAAGGTCGAAGTCCTCGCCACGAGTCGGGATCGGCTCGGCGTTCCCGGGGAGCTGCTGTGGCGGGTTCCCCCGCTGGGCCTGGCGGGCGAGCACTCGGACGCCGTGGAGCTGTTTGTGACTCGGGCCAAGGCGGTCAACGTCGCTTTCGACCCGACACCCGATGACCTACACCACATCGCCGATATCTGTCGCCGGGTCGACGGCATGCCGCTGGCAATCGAGTTGGCGGCGGCACGAGCCCGGTCGCTGGCAGTGGGTGAGATTGCGCGCCGTCTCGACGATGGGATCGCCGTCCTCAGCGATCGGCAGCAGACCCTGCGAGAGGCAATCGACTGGAGCTACGACCTGCTGACCCCACCGGAGCGCGAGTTGTTTGCCCTTCTCTCGGTGTTTCACGGCACCTTCTCGCTGGCTGCGGTGGAGGCAATCGGGGGTGATCTGGAGGCGCTCGAGAGACTCATCGACTCGTCGATGGTGGCACCCGTGTCCGGCGGCGGCGAGGTTCGATACCGCTTACTCGAGACGCTGCGGGTCTATGCCGCCGAGCGGCTGGCCACCGCAGAAGAACTCGACAACGTCATGGCCACACTCCTGGACTTCTACGCCAAGGAGATGGCGGGTGCTGAGGATGGTCTCCGCGGTCCCGATCAGCTCGACTGGCTGCACCGGATCGAAGCTGATCACGACTCGATTCGGGGTGTTCTCGATTGGGGTGTCGAGCAAGCACCCGCCGCGACGCTGCGGCTGGCGGGGATGATCGGCTGGTACTGGTATCTGCGCGGCAACAGCGCTGAGGCTCGGGAGCGGTTCCGAGTCCTGCTGGATGCGGCCGGTGAGGATGCGGACGATCGGGCTCGGGGCGACGCACTCATGCTGCACAGTCTCTGCGACAGGAGTCCGGAGCACGTAGGCGAAGGCTTCGCCGAGGCTCGGGATGCCTACGTTCGCGCCGGGCATGGCGTGGGGGTCGTCAGTGCGCAGGCAATGACGGCGGCTTGGGGGCGCAACCTCGGCGAAACGCTGCGTCTCCTCGAGGAAACCTACGCTGCGGCCGCGGAACTCGATTACGGATGGGGGATGGCACTCGTCCGCTTCCTGCAGGCCGGTGCTGCCCTCAACGCCAACGACAACCAGGCTGCAGCTGAACTGGCCGGTGAGGCGATCGAGGGGTTTGCCGCGATCGGCGACCGCTGGGGTCTCGGTTACGGCTGGTACCAGCGGGGAATCGTGCTGCGGTTGTTGGGGGAATACGACGCAGCCGAGGAGGCGTTGCGAGCCTCGCTCGAGTATGCCCGCCCGATGCGGCTTCGTCGCGAGGTGGCGCCCGTGCTCAGCGAGCTCGGCAGTATCGCCGTGATGAAGGGCGAGTACGACCGGGCGGATCAGCTGCTCGATGACGCCGAGCGGTTCGCCGACGAGATGCCGTTCGCCGGATCGCAGGGGATGGTTCGCAACGCCAAAGGCAGGTTGGCTCGGCTGCGCGGCGACCTCGACGGCTCACTCGAGCTGCACCGGATTGCGATTGCCTTCTACGAGGAAGCCGACGCCCACGGTGGTTTGGCCTGGTCGCACTCGTGTGCCGGCTTTACCGAGGAGATGCGTGGCGACCTCGAGGCGGCGATGGAGCACCATCGTTTGGCGCTCGACCACGCCCGTCGGACGAGCGATGGCTTTGCGATTGCCCAGGCTCTCGAAGGCATCGGTGCAACTCTCGTCGCTACCGGTCAGTCCGAGCGAGGCGTTGAGCTGATCCACGCCGGTCTCGCCATTCGGGACCGAACCGGCACGCCGCTCCCCGCAGGAGAGCGGTTCGATGTGGACCGGGCGCTGGCGAGCGCAGGTGCTGCTCTTGAACCCGCCGCGCTCGAAGCAGCTGTCAACAGGGGCAATGCGCTAGCGATGGACGATGCGCTCCGCTCGCTAGACGAGGCGTAGGGCGACGACCTTCTTCATTGCGGCAAAGCCACGATCGGCGGCAAGCAGCTCGGCACCGGAGCGGAGGGCGATGTTGGCGGTCGGGCCTAGCCGCGGCCGCCGAGGACCTCGTCGAGGCCGGGAAGCGGAGTGGCGAGCAGCTCACTCGCCAGGGTGATGTCGAGCGTGCAGTTGTGCGGCCGGACCGCATCGGGCGGGGTGGGCACCGCAGTCACCCGGTCGGTGGCCACGTCGTGGAACCGCAGCA
>JASJBC010000122.1 GCA_030066715.1 Acidimicrobiia bacterium | reverse complement strand
CGAGGGAGAAGGCAGCCCGGATGGTCGTCTGATCGGCCACCGCGCCAAGAGTGAGCGGGGCAACGATCACCGACGATCCGGCGGCGATGGACACCCGGGCTGCCGCAGCATCGGGACGGCGCGGTGCGGCACCAATGGCCAGGGACATGATCATGGGGAACTGCATCGACGCGCCCAGCCCGACAATCAGCAGACCGACGACGACGGGCAATGGTGCGGTCGAACCCCAGAAGATGAGCACCCCGACCAGGGCTATGGCCGTCGCCCCGCCGAGGAGCGGATACGGCGCAACGGACTGGGCGATTCGTCCTCCGGCCAAACGTCCCCCGAGCATCGCACCAAAGAACGCCGTCATCAGGAAGGCCGCCGTGCCCTCAGAGGTACCGGCGACGTCAACGAGATAGTCCGCACCCCACGCGCCGATCGACCACTCCGCACCCACCGCGGGAATGAATGCGGCCCAATACAGCCAATAGGCACCGGGGAGTTGCGCATCACGCTCGGTGGTCCCGGCATTGAGCGCGTCGGGGAAGGTCTCGGTGCGAAAGCCCAAGGCGAGCGCCACAACGCATGCCATCGGGGCAACGAAGGCGGGCCGCCACCCGAGGCCGATCCCGACCATCCCTCCGATCAGCAGCGCAGGGAGGACGCTTCCTGTGCTCATCGCGGTGTTGATCTCGGTGAGAACGATCGGGCGATGCTGCGGATGGCGATCCGACAGCATTGCCTGGGAAGACACCAGCGCCGCCGAACCGGCGGCGCCGACGAGCAAGGCACCGGGAAGAGTCACCGCCGGGGTCCAGCCGACGGCGATGAGCACGCAACCAGAGGCGACTCCGATTCCGCCCAGCCAGAAGATGCGGCGGCGACCCCACAACCGGGTCGCTCGAGCTACCACGAAGCCGGCAATGACCGCTCCAGTAGCGAGGGCCGTGAAGTGCAAACCACCCGTGGTCCGGCTGATGCCGAGGTCGTCCCGAAGCAGTGGCATCGCAGGACCTAGGGCAGCAACCGCAAAGCCGAAAGCAACTGCCATCCCGTAGCTCAGCAGGGTGGCCCGATCGCGGGTTGGTGACCCTCTGTCGTCGTGCACGTCTCTCATCCCGGTCGCGTAGAGGCTAGTGAGACGGGCACATCAGCCGGAGAGCAACCGCCGCTCTGCGAAAGGAAGATCGGCCCACCAGTTCCGGTAGCGCGCGTACGCGCTCGGGTCGCGGTTGGCCAGCATCGCCAGCAGGCTTGCGGCCTCCGTTGCGAGCCCTTGCCACGCACCGTCGGACAACGGGTGGAAGGCAGAAGCCTCGATGCCCTCTGCGACGGGTCGCCAGACACCGGCCACGTAGCCGTCGACGAGAAGGGTTGGCAGCACATCTCCGTTGCGCCTGATGATCGTCTTCCGGTACTCCTCCGGGATCACCCTGCTTCTGTCCTTGTAGGCGAGCAAGACGCTGTCCCACATCGGCAGCAGACGTGGCGGTGGGGTGACGTCGTCGGCGATCACACCGCCCGGCACGTCGAGGAGCTTGCCGGCGGGACCCTCGAGCGTCACGAGCCGGTCGCGCATTGCCTCCAGCGCGGGACGGATCTCGCTCTGCCGCTGTAGGGCGAACTGTGCAAAGTCGGCCGGGGACGCCGGGCCGAAACCTTCGAGGTATCGCCAAATGAGCTGCTGTAGTGCGGCCTGCGGATCGTCCCAGTCCCGGGTGAGCGGCGCCGCCTCATAGACGGGAGCGGTGACGGTGAAGGACCAGACGCCACCTGTAGGCGAGTGCAGCAAGGGGGCGTAGGTGCGCAACGCCCAGAAGACGTGCTTGTCGGGCTCCTCGCCGAGACGATCAGCCAGCATCGTCTCGATCTCGTCGCGAGTACGCGGCACGGCGCAGAACTCGAGTAGGTCGGGCAGGAGTCCGTCGGCATCTTCGCCGGATAGTCCGGTCGACTCGAACCGCCGATCGTTCACCCGGGACGCCCGCAGGTTGCGAAGCATGGCGCGCTGGAACGGTGTGTAATCCGCAACGGAGACCGCATGCAGCGTGATGCGCATCAGAGTTGCCTTGATGAGTTCCCGGTCGGCGAAGGCCCGGTCGAGATCGCCGGGGTCAAACCCCGACACGCGGTTCCACAAGGCGATGTACAGAGAAACCGGCTCTTGGGCCTGCAGAGCTGTGACGCGACGGACGGCCTCAGCCACAGCGATCGGCTTGCGCTCCATCAGCAGCTGCCGAACAAGCGTGCTCCGGTTCAACTGGCGAGCCGAGATAGGCCTGCTCACTCGGCACCTGCCGGTTGACCAGCCTCCGGGCGCGCCTCAGGTCCGTCAGAATCGAGGCCGGGCGGGAAGTAGGCCCCACTGGCCCGCTGCCCCTCTGCGTCCCGATGCGCCTGGAGGTGTACGCCCCACCCCTCGCTCTCCACCTTGGCGCGGTCGGTCGCGTCGATTACATCCACGGCGGGCACTCTATAGGCAATCGCCGACACGCCCTTCGAAAAACCACTTGCGCCCGGGTGAGAACCCGCTAACGTACAACCAAATGGTTGTAGATACTCTCTCCGACGAACAGGTAGACCTGCTGTTTCACGCGTTGGCCGATGCGACACGGCGTGACATCGTCAAGCGTGCGATCAGGGGCGGGCACTCGGTGTCGGACTTGGCGTCTGGCTATGCGATGAGCTTCGCCGCAGTGCAGAAGCACGTGGCAGTTCTCGAGCGCGCCGGACTCGTTACGAAGACACAGAACGGCCGCGAGCGTCTCGTCCGGACTGATATCGCAACCATCAACCAAGCGGCAGAGCTTTTAGATGAGATCGAGGAGTTGTGGCGCAGCAGAGTCAGCAGGATGAGCGATCTTCTCGCCTTGGACCCCGGAGAGACACAATGACCGTCACTGCAATCAAGAAGGACCCCGAGAAGCTCACGATGGCATTCACGGCCGAGTTCGAATCCACTCCCGAGCGAGTGTGGCAGCTATGGGAGGACCCGAGCCTCTTCGAGAAGTGGTGGGGCCCGCCGGAGTACCCGGCAACGGTGATCGACCACGACTTCAGTCCGGGCGGGAAGGTTCGCTATTACATGACCGGACCGGAAGGTGAGAAGTACCACGGTTGGTCGGAGTTCATTGCGATCGATCCACCGAAGTCGCTCGAGTTCGGGGACGGATTCCTGGACGACGACGGCAACGAGGTCGAAGGAATGCCGACGATGACCAGCCGTGTGGTCATATCCGAGATCGAGAGTGGCACCCGAATGGTCATCACCACGAGCTTCCCGTCCCTGGAGGCGATGGAGCAACTGATCGAGATGGGCGCCGAGGAGGGCATGAAGGGCTCGCTGAGCCAGGTCCCCGAGCTGCTGGCGGCGATGGCCTAGCCGATCCCGATTCCGCCGATCGGCTCGGTTTGGACACGGGTCTCGAAGCCGACGATCAGCGGACGAGCTCTACCGATGGCGGTTTGCACATGGGGCAACTCCAGTGAGTCGGCATGCGCCTGCTTGCTCTCCCAGAGTTCCGTTACCCAGAGCGAGTCGGGATCGTCCGAATCCTTGGCGACGACGTAGCTGAGACAACCCGGCATATCACCGATGGCCGCGAGGATGGTTGCGAGTTCATCTCGCCCACCGGCGACCACAGTTATCTGGCCGATCAATCCATACACGCTTGGCTCCCTCCGCCCCTGCGGCGGGCGCCACCATACCTTTCAGCCGGCATCGCCGCTTGCCGTCGTCTGTCTACACACGCATCCGATCGGGGGCGAGGGCGGTTGCGGAGACACCCGCCGCCGCCAGGTCCGCGGGAACCTGTCCCTCGGTTGCCAGCGCCGCAGCGAGCGCGCCCATGGCGGGCGCTGTCATGATCCCGGCGCCGCCTTGCCCGGCGAGCCACAGGAATCCGGGATACTCCGGGTCCATGCCGACGACGGGGAGACGATCGGCGACGAAGGACCGCAGGCCTGCCCAAGCGCGCGCGACATGGCGTATCTCCAGTGTTGTGGCCGCCTGGATGCGGTCGATCGCCAGCGCAACGTCGATCTCCTCGGGCCGCACGTCGTGTGGCTCCATCGGCATCTCCTCGGCAAGCGAGCCCATGAATCGACCCGGCTCCGGCTTGAAGTAGAACTCCTCATCGACATCGACCACCATCGGCATGCCTGTCGTCTCGGTTGGCGATGGGAACACGAATGCGGTGCGGCGGTACGGAACGAGCCCGACCGGTTCCACGTCGCCAAGCCGAGCCACAACGTCCGCCCATGCGCCGGCAGCGTTGACGACGACCCCTGCGGAGATCGTCGACTCGCCTGCGGTGACGACCCAGCCGGCCTGGGTTCGCCGAAGCGTGTCGACGCCCGCATTCAGCCTCAGCTCGCCGCCGCGGTCGCGGAGCCCGTGGAGATAGCCCTGGTGGAGTCCGTTGACGTCGATCTCCATCGCGTTGGACTCGAGGATGGCTGCGGCCACGTAGCCCGGTTGCAGCAGCGGGCAAACCTCCGCTGCCGCACCGCCGTCAACAAGCGTGACGTTTGCGAGAGCGGTCGCGTCATCTGCCAGCGCCGCAACAGTCTGGACTTGGTCTTGACGACCGATCAGCAGCACCGGCAGCGGCGACAACAAGGGGTAGTCGGCAAATCCGGGAGGTGGGTTTTCGAGGAACGGACGACTGGCGATGGTCAAACTGCGCACGACGCCGTGTTCCCAGGCTTCCGTGTACAGCGCAGCCGAGCGCCCGGTGGTGTGGTACCCGGCTACGGCTTCGCGCTCGAGCAGGACCGTCGTGCCAAGGGCCGCCAGCTCGTAGGCGGCCGCGGCCCCGGCGATACCCCCGCCGATGACAACGAAATCGGCTGTCTCCATGACTCCATGATCGCGCTCCGAGTGAACTATCGCCCGGTGGCGGAGAAGTGCTGGTAGTCCTTCGAGTTGACCCACTCGCCACCCCATGACCAGCCGATGGCTTCGAATGCTGCCGTGACGCTGTCACCGGCGCGGATCATCCCGGGCAGGTCGAGGCTACGGTCGATATACGCTGCTCCTGCGGGCGGCTGGACCGTTGTCCCGCTGACGTAGGGGTTCTGGACCGGGTTGATGTCGATGGCGCGCCCGTAGGCGTGCTCCGACCACCTGGTCGTTCCCGAGACAAACCGACAGTTGAAGGCCGATGTGTTGTTGGCCGCCATCGAGCGCCGATCGTCACCGCCGAACTCGTCGACCAGCACTATCTGCTCGAACGGGTACCTCACCTCGAACAGCGCGTGGAAGACGGCCGCTACCTCGTCGGCCCAATCGGCATGGACCACGAGTTCGCCGCGGTGCTCGCGCCCATCGAATCCCCAGTAGTCGACAAGGACGTAGCGCAGATCTGATAACGGGACCGGGCACCCCGCACGCCACGACGATTCCATGCGCTCGGCAAGGTCGACGTCGATAGTGGTGATCTCGAAGTAGAAGCCCGGCGGCGGCGTCTGCGGCTCGAGGTTCAGGGCCCTTGTCAGCAGTGTCGCCATCTCGGCTCGCGTGACCGGTCGCTCCGGGCAGAACCGATCACCCGCCGGCGGGTTGCAGCCGACGGTGATACCGGCAGCCGCAATCGCCTCGATACTCCCCTCGTGCACGTCCCCGTCGTCGTCAGCGAAAGCGTCAGTTCCGCTTGACCGCTCCAGATCGAGTGCCCTGGCGAGAAAGGTCGCCATTTCGGCACGTGTCACGGGGTCGTATGGACAGAACCGATCACCAACCGGCGGATTGCAGCCAACGGTGATACCCGCGGCAGCGATCGCCTCGATACTCCCCTCGTGCACATCCCCGTCATCGTCAACGAAGCTGTCCGATCGGGTTGGCTGCTCCAGGTTGAGCGCCCGGGCCAGAAACGTGGCCATCTCCGCACGAGTCACCGACCGATCCAGGCAAAACCGATCACCTGCCGGCGGGTTGCAGCCAACCGTGATGCCTGCCGCAGCGATGGCCTCGATGCTCCCCTCGTGCAGGCTGCCGTCATCGTCGACAAAGGTCCCTCCCGGGGGCAACGAGAGGGCAAGTGAAAGCCCGACCACGGCGAGCCACTTCATGACTTCACTATACGGCTGAGGTCGTGTCTTCTGGCTGAGTCAGACGGCGGCGGCCCGCCGTTCTTGTCAGTGGCTATCGATATGTTGTAACCATGCTCGGTATCAAGGAATCAGGGACTCCACCGGTTGGAAGCAACGATCCGGTGTTGCAGATTCGCCTCGGTGTGGCCGCATTGGCCGGGGAGGATCGCTCGACGTGGACCGCCACCGCCAAGTCCGAGCGGCTCATCGAGCTGCTCGACACCAGGGAACGCCTCGACGCCGAGATTCTGCGGGCCACAGGTGAGTGGGATCGGGATCGAGCATGGGAGATCGACGGTTCGCTGTCGCCACGAGCGTGGCTGGCCCACCGCACTTCGCTCGCGGAAGGCGATGCCGGACGGCTGGTGAAGCACGGCCGCCTGGTCGAGCAACACGAGGAGCTATCGACCGCACTTGCGTCGGGCGAGATCACAACGCAGCACGTCGAAGCCATGGGCAGAGTCGTCTCGAAAGACCGGGAGCCACTGCTGGCGGATCACGCTGGGATGCTTGTCGACCAGGCCCGGCGGCTATCTGTTGGCGACTTCACGAAGGTGCTGCGCCATTGGGCCTCCCTCGCCGACGATCAGTTGTCTAAGGATTCCTTCGCCAAGAGGTGGGACCGCCGCCATCTGCACGCCTCAGTGGGTCTGGACGGTTGGATCACCGGAGACTTCTACCTCGATCCGGTGGCCGGCGCCTCGCTGCTCACTGCCCTGGACCACGTCGCCCCACCCGACCCAGAGGATGCCCCCGACGGCGCTCGCACCCTCTCGCAGCGGCGAGCCGACGGTCTGGTCGACATCGTCGATGAGCACATGAACGGTGGGGAACCGGGAGCCAATCCCCCGCAGGTGAATGCAGTTGTCGATGTCGCATCGCTGTTGGGTGAGACCAGCGACTTGGCGACCGCACGTTGCGAGATCGACGGCGTGGGCGCAGTAGCTCGGACCGTCCTGGATCAGATCTGCTGCAACGCCCGCTTCACCAGGTTCATCATGTCCGGACCCTCTCAGATCCTCGACATGGGTCGGGCGACTCGCACTGCGACACCCACGCAACGACGGGCGCTTGCCGTCCGCGATCGGCACTGCCGATTCCCGGGCTGTCGCCGCCAACCGCGGTGGTGTGACGCTCACCACGTCGCCGGCTGGGTCGAGTCGCTTGGCGAGACCAACATCGACAACCTCATCCTGCTGTGTCGTCGCCACCACACCCTGCTGCACAACAGCCGGTGGACAATCGCGAGAACAAACGACGGCGGGTTCGAGTTCAGCCATCCGGCGCGGGGGCCGTGACGGAAATCATCTCGCAGCAGAAGAATCTGTCTTGACACTCCACACTAGTTCGAGTACTAATTATTAGTACCCTAACTATATGAGAAGCATGACGCACTCGATTGATGCTCCGACGCTCCCGACCGTCTTCCACCTCGTGGAGGGGTTGAACAGGAAGCTGACCAACCTGCAACGGCAAACGATGCAGAGCGCCGGGCTCACGCCACCCCAGTATGCGGCCCTTGCTCAGCTCTGGGCTAAGGACGGTCTGCAACTGAAGGACCTCGCCGCGGGGAACCAGTGCACGCCCGCAACGATGACTGCAATCGTCGACGCCCTCGAACGCAAGGACCTGGTGAGACGCGCACCCCATCCCGACGACCGGCGCAGCCTGCAAGTCCTCCTCACTCCCGAGGGCAAACGCCTCCAGGACACCACCCCGACATTGCACGAGATGTTCCGGGGGTGCTGCGCCGGGTTGAGCCCCGACGAGACTGAGGAGCTCGCCCATCTGCTCACCAAGCTCGACACCGCTTTGGCCGGCTGGGAGCCGGCAGTTCAGTTATGACGACCGAGCCACCTCTCCGTCGAGATCGCTCCGGTCGCCCTGCCATCGAACACTGAGGAGCCACTAATGGAAACACTCACGCCCGCCCGCTCCCTCGACAGGCGCGGCACCATCATCACGACGTTCGCCGTGTACGACGCCTCCAGAGAACTCGAGTCTATGGAGACCGGAGAGGTGCTCGAGATAATCACCGACGACTTCGCTCCATTCCGCCCGGACATAGCTGCATGGTGCGAGTCGGCTGGGCATCGCCTGGTCGAGACGGTTGCCGACGGGGACGGGTTGCACTTCTTCGTCGACAAGCAGCCACCCGTCGTCAAGGACACCAAGCTCGCGATGGTCATTTCGTCGGATGGGCTGGAGGAGCTGTTGTCGCCTTTGGGGTTCGCTCTTGGCGCAGCCCTCGAAGGGATCGACGTACACCTCTACTTCCTGGGCCCCGCAGTCCGGGTGCTCGCCGGTGGGTTCAAGCCGAAGCTCAAGGGATGGGGTCGCCCGTTCAGCCGCTTTGCTGCAGCCGGCATGACCAAGGCCGGTCACATTCCGGCGCAGGACAAGCTTCGTCAGCTTTCCAGCCTCGGCGCCCACCTGTACGCCTGCGGTGGCTCGCTCCCCCACTTCCGGGTGAAGCCGGACGAGTTCATCTTCGACGACATCTCGGTCGTCGAGTACCTGACCTTCATGTCCGTGATGGAGGACTCCGACATCCATATGTACGTATAGGAGGCGGTCTCCGGCTGGATCTGCTTTGCCGACGTCACCACACCCTCATCCGAACTGCCGAGGGACCAATGACACAACCGCTAGAGGCGACCCTGAGTTCACTCACCCCCGCTTCGGGATCGTGGGCCGTCTGGGGCGACGGTCAGGCGTTGACGGCACCCGAGTCGGCGTAGAGATGGCAGGCGACTTGTCGTCCGGAAATGGCGAGTAGTTGCGGGTCGTCGCCCGGGCACGGCCCGAACGCTTGCGGGCATCTCGGATGGAAGTTGCAGCCGCTCGGGGGATCGATCGGGCTGGGTACATCTCCCTCGAGGATGATGCGGCTGCGTCCGCGCTCGACCACCGGATCCGGGACCGGCACCGCCGACAACAGTGCTTGGGTGTAGGGGTGGCGCGGATCCTCATAGAGGCCGACCCGATCTGCCACCTCAACGATCCGCCCGAGATACATCACCGCGATTCGATCGCTGAAGTGCTGGACCGCAGACAGATCGTGCGCAATGAAGAGATAGGTAAGCCCAAGTTCGCGCTGCAGGTCCTCGAGGAGATTCATCACTCCCGCCTGGATCGAAACGTCGAGCGCCGCGATGGGCTCATCGCATACAATGAAGTCGGGTTCGGTCGCGAGCGCTCGAGCGATACCGACCCTTTGGCGCTGGCCCCCGGAGAACTCGTGTGGGTAGCGGTTGCGGTAGTCGGGGCTCAACCCCACCATCTCCAGAAGGTCGCCAACGCGCCGATGCTTCTCCGTCCTGCCGGCGACAAGGCCATGGATTTCGAGTGGCTCGGCGACGATTTTGCCGATCGACATGCGAGGGTCGAGGGAGGCGTAGGGGTCCTGGAAAATCATCGCCATGCGCTTCCGCAGCGCCCGCAGCTCGCTCGTACTCAGCAAGCTCGTATCGCTGCCGTCGAACGTGACGTTGCCGCCGGTTGGCTCGATCAGGCGAAGCAACGCCAACCCGGTGGTTGTCTTCCCGCAACCGGATTCGCCGACGAGTCCAAGCGTCTCCCCGCGATAGACCTCGAAGGTCACCCCGTCGACTGCCTTGACATCGTTTATGTGTCGACGGACTGCTCCGGTGCTGAGGATCGGGAAGTAGACCTGGAGGTTGCTCACCTCTACCAGCGGCTGGCTCATGCGTTCACCCCGAGCGGATGGTGGCACGCCGCCTCGTGCCCGTCGCCGACCCCTTCCATGGCCGGCACCGTGTCCAGGCAACTTGCTTCATCCGCATAGGCGCAGCGGGGAGCAAATGGGCAGCCGGCCGGCATGGCAACCGGGTCGGGCGGCAAGCCCGGAATCGTCATCAGCTTGTCTGGTCGCTGAGCCCCCGGCATCGGCAGAGAGCCCAATAGTCCTTCGGTGTACGGATGCTGCGGGGTTCCGTAGATGTCGTCGGCGCCGGCCTGCTCCATGAAGCGGCCGCCATACATGACATGGACGCGGTCGGCGATGCTGGCAACAACACCGAGGTCGTGGGTGATCCAGATCACGGCCATCCCGACGCGGTCTTGGAGTTCGGCGACAAGATCGGTGATCTGGGCTTGTGTCGTCACGTCGAGCGCCGTTGTCGCCTCGTCGGCAATCAGCACATCGGGATCGCAGGCGAGCCCCATGGCGATCATCACGCGCTGTCGCATGCCGCCGGATAGCTGGTGCGGGTAGTCATCGACCCGAGCCTCCGGCGACGGGATGCCCACAACGTCGAGGAGCTCGATGGCTCTACTGCGAGCTGGGTCACCCTTCAGATTGAGGTGGATCGCCATTGATTCGGTCAGCTGGTAGCCGACGGTGCGCACGGGATTGAGCGAGGTCATCGGATCCTGGAAGATCATCGCCATGCCTTTGCCGCGGATACCTCGCCACTGCTTGGGTGACAGGCCCAGCAACTCCTCGCCGCGGTACTGGACTGAACCGCTGACGGCGGCCGGGGGCTGCGGCAGCAGGCCCATGAGAGCGAGCACACCCACGCTCTTTCCCGAGCCGGATTCACCCACGATTGCCAGGGTCTCGCCAGCGTGGAGGTCGTAGGAGATCCCGTTGACGACCTCGGCCACTCCTCGCTTGGTGCCGAATCGCACTTGCAGGTTCCTTACTTCGAGGACGGGCTCGCTCATACCGACTGACCCCGCGACTCGATGACAGACTTCTGCTTGGGGTCGAGAGCATCACGCAATCCGTCACCCACAAAGTTGAACGCCATGACCGTCACCAAGATGGCCAGTCCCGGGAAGATCCCCATCCATGGGGCCTGCTGGAAGAAGTCGCGGCCCTCGGCGAGCATCCGCCCCCAGGCCGGGTTGGGTGGCTGCACTCCGAGGCCGAGGAATGACAGAGCAGCCTCGGACAGGATGGCGAATGCAAGCGACAGAGTGGTCTGCACGATGATCGGTGCCATAACGTTGGGAAGAATGTGTCGGAAGATGATGCGACCGTCGCCTGCACCTAGCGACCGAGCCGCACGGATGTACACCTCCTCGGACACGACCAGCACGCTGCCGCGAGTGATTCGGGCGA
>JASJBC010000123.1 GCA_030066715.1 Acidimicrobiia bacterium | reverse complement strand
GCATGATCTCGATGCCGACAATGCTGATCTCGCTCCTACTCCAGATGCTCTGGATGCCGCGGCAGATCGGGTGCGCCCCGCTCTGCGTGCGCTCGAGTACCCAGAGGTCGTGGACGGCTGAGTCGCAAACACAGAGGGCGCCCTGCGGGCGCCCTCTGCTAGTCGAGTGTCGTGTGGTTTCTACAGGTTTTCCGAGATCCAATCGGCTGCGACCTGCTCAGGGTCATCTCCATCGATACCGATGCGACGGTTCATCTCGCTGAGTTCGGTCGTCGTCAGCTCGGCGCTCACCTCGTTGAGCGCATCGACGAGCGCATCGCCGTATGCATCGACGATCTCCTGACGAATGACCGGGGTCAGGTTCTCTGCGGGCTGAAGACCCTGGTCGTCCTCGAGGAGCACAAACCCCTTGGCGGCAATGACGCCGTCCGAAGTGAACAGCAGGGCCACCTGGATCTCGTCG
This sequence comes from Acidimicrobiia bacterium, assembly GCA_030066715.1. Classification (GTDB taxonomy): domain Bacteria; phylum Actinomycetota; class Acidimicrobiia; order Spongiisociales; family UBA5794; genus JAAETI01. The sequence continues at coordinate 10,587 of JASJBC010000123.1, read as the reverse complement.
CCCTCGAGGGCAGCGACCGTGAGGGCGCCACCGACGTCCAGCGGCTTGAACTCGGCAAAGCTCAGCCCGTACACGTCCTGGAGACCGATGAGACAGAACTCACGCTCCGGGCACTCCGGCGGTCCGCCGAAGATCAGATCGGGGTGAGCGGCCAGATCGCTGACCTTGCTGAGGCCGAGAGCATCAGCCGTGTCCTGGCGAACGACGATGCCGTTCTTGTCCTGTGCGGGCGCCGGGTCTAGGACCGTGATGCCGTCGGCTTCCCAGGCGTCGCGGAGATCCTGTGCGGTTGCCGCAGAGTCTGCCGTCGGGGTGCCGCCCTTGAAAGACAGTGCGCTACCCACATACTCCGGAACCAGATCGAGCTCGCCGCTCTCCAGGGCTGCGCCGTAAACGTCACGGGCGCCAACGTTGAGGTTGCGCTCGATCGAGTAGCCCTTGTCTTCGAGCACCTGCGCATAGATCTCTGCGACGAGTGCGTTCTCACTGAAATTGGCCGAACCAATGGTGATGGTCGGTCCGTCGGTTACTGCGTCCTCACCCGAGCCGCATGCCGCCGCCAGTAAAGCCAGCGCCAAAACGGTCGCCCCAAGGACGCCACTGCGGTTGATCCGCATGGGTCTCACCCTCTCCTTCATTTGGGAATTGTCAAACGCTACCGCATAACAGTGACACACATGACGGTCAGCCGTGGGCTGGTTGGGCGAGTTCTTCGGTTGCCCGGCCCAAGCCCTTCGGCACCACGCGCTTCTCGATTGCTCCGAGCAGCAGCTCCGTGGCAACGGAGAGACCGGCGACGAGTATCCCCCCGGCGAGAACCCGGACGTTGTCCTGCACCGCAAACCCGTCGACGATGTAGCGGCCGAGGCCACCCCAGGCGACCAGCGCCGCCAGCGGAGCCGTCGCCACTACCTGCACAGCCGAGATTCGAATCGCCGCCAGAATCACCGGTGAGGCCATCGGCGCTTCGATACCGCGCAGCACCTCGCCATCGGTCATCCCCATGCCCCGTCCGGCCTCGACCAGGGCCGGATCCACGTCTCGCACGGCTGTGTAAGTGTTAGTGAAGATCGGCGGCAGCGCCAGAGCAAAGAGCGCCAGCATCGTGGGCCAGAAACCGAGGCCGAGCCCGAGCCGGATGGAGATCGGCAGGAACAAGGCCATGATCGCAAATGACGGGACCGCTCTGCCGATGTTGACCGTCGCAACCGCCAGAAAACCGCCGCGTCGCTTGTGCCCGAGCCACAGTGCCGGCGGGAGGGCAACAGCCGCGGCGGCAACCGTCGCCATCACGGAGATCTGAACATGCTCCCAGACCCGGTTGGGGATTCCGGTGGCGCCGGTCCAGTTCTCAGGGTCGAGGAACCAGGCGACGACATCGCCGAGAAACTCCATCACACCACCGCCCTGCGACGGGTCCAGGGGGTGAGCGCCTTCTCGAGTCCGAGCAGCGCAAGGTCGGCGACAACGGCTAGAAGTACGGACAGAACGGTGCCGGCCAGTATCTGTGTGGTGCCGATCGCCGAGAAGAACTGGAGTCCCCGCAGGATGAAGAAGCCCAGGCCACCCTGACCGATCAGGGCGGTGATGGTCACCAGCCCGATGGTGGTAACGGTCGCGATGCGGACCCCAGCGATGATCACCGGCATCGCGAGGGGGAGTTGTATGTCGATGAACATGCGCCGCTCGGTGTATCCCATGCCGCGTGCAGCCTCCAGCACGGATTCGGGGACGCCATCGATACCGGCGACGATGTTGCGGATGAGGATGAGCAGGGTGTAGGAAACGAGCCCAATCTCGGCGGTGAGTCTGGTCAACCCCGTGATCGGAACGAGGAACGCAAACAGGGCAAGACTGGGAATTGTGTAGAGGACGCCGGTGACCCAGGTGATCGGCGCATACGTCTTCCGCCAGCGCAGCGCAACGACGGACAGGGCGAGGCTGAGCACCAGACCCACTCCCACTGCGATGACCGTGAGGACTATGTGCTCCTGCGTTGCTTCCCACAGGTTGTCGATGTTGCGGCCAATCCAGTCCCAGCGGATGAACGGCTCATCCGCTTGGGCCAACACCGGGCTCATTGCACGATCTCCCGGCTTATCTCGTCAACAGTGGCCATTCCCAGGTAGCGGTTGCCATCGAAGACCGCAGCCACGGCCGTGTGTGACGTTATGACCGCGTCGAGTGCCTCGCGCAGGCTGTCCTCTGGGCTGAGCCGCACCTGATAATCCCTTGTGTTGATGTTCTCGAGGGTGTCGTGTCCGGCGAGATCGTCGGCGGTGAACCAGCCTTCGAGTTCGTTGCCCTGGCCAATGGCCGCCCAGTCGATGCCGTATCGAGCCATCATTTCGACCGCCTCGCCCTTGGTTGCCTGCCGGGGGAGCACCGGGCCGGGATCGAGTTGGATGGCGGAGATCGGGATCAGCGACAGCCGCTTGATGCCTCGGTCGGAGCCGAGGAAATCGGCGACAAATGGATTGGCCGGGTCACTGAGAATCTGCGACGGCGGCGCATACTGCTCCAAGTGGCCGCCTTCACTGAGGATCGCGACACGATCACCGAGCTTGATCGCCTCATCGATGTCATGGGTCACCAGCACGATGGTCTTGCGAAGCTGCGACTGGAGGCTGAGCAACTCGTCTTGGAGGTTGGCACGCACGATCGGATCCACAGCGCCAAAGGGCTCGTCCATGAGCAATACCGGCGGATCTGCAGCAAGCGCACGGGCCACGCCGACGCGTTGCCGCTGACCTCCCGAAAGCTCGCCGGGATAGCGGTCGAGCATCTCCACAGGAAGCTCGACCAGGTCGACGAGTTCTTCTACCCGCGCCCTTGTTCTGCCCTTGTCCCAACCGAGCAGATTGGGGACCGTTGCGATGTTGTCGCCGATGGTCTTGTGTGGGAACAGGCCGATCTGCTGGATCACGTACCCAATACCGCGCCGCAGCTCGTGGGCCTGGAGGCCGAGCACGTCCCTCCCATCGACCGTGATGGTGCCGCCGCTGGGCTCGATGAGCCGGTTGATCATCTTGAGCGTTGTCGTCTTTCCGCAGCCTGACGGGCCCACGAGAACGACCACCTCTCCCTCTGCGATGCGCAGCGTGAGACGGTCCACGGCGGGCTTCGCAGTTCCGGGGAAGGTCTTGGTGACCTCGGTGAGCTCAATCATCGGCGACCACCATAGAGGCAGGCTCCGGGCCACGTGGCGCCCGGGCTCAGGTGCGCTAACTTCAAGACGTGACTTCTCCAGTGCCGGTGACAGAGCAGAAGGCCGGACGGGTGCAAACCGTGGTGCGGGCGCTTGGACGTCGTTTCCACACGATGTTCACATCGCGCGGTCCCGGTTTTCGGCGACTTGCCCAGTCACATGCGGGGAGCACGGCCGGGGACACGCTCGTCGCCATGGCCCTGGGGTCGACTCTCTTCTTCTCCGTACCCTCGACGGAGGCTCGCGAGAACGTAGCGCTCTACCTCCTCATAACCCTCGCCCCGTTTGCGCTGATCGGTCCCTTCCTCGGTGCGTTCTTTGCCCGTTTCCCCGGCGCATATCGGGGGGGATTGGTTGTCAGTTCGGCGTTGCGGGCCTTTGTTGCCGTCGGTCTTGCCATCTGGCTGGACACCTTTCTCCTGTTCCCGATGGCGTTCCTACTGCTCGTCCTGTCGCGATTCCACGGCATCAGCCGGTCGAGCGTTGTGCCGATCGTCCTCGATGACGCCCGCGATCTGATTTCCGGCAATGCCCAGCTGGCCAGGATCGGGGTCATCGGCAGCGCGTTGATCGTCCCCCTCGGCCTGCTCGGCGTCGGCTTCGGTCATCCGTCGATCACACTGATTCTCTCGGCACTGGTCTACACGTGGTCGGCGCTATCGGCTGTTGGCCTGCCGCCGTTGCGCGTAGAGCGCGATCGCAGTCGCGAGGCGAGAGCTGCGCGGAGACGAGCGGCAGCGCCGCGGGCTGTCAGGCTCGCCCGCTTTGCGACGGCCGGAGTCCGGTTCCTCAACGGGTTCCTCCTTCTGCTGGTTGCATTTGCGTTTCGCGACGAGGACGCAGGTCTGCTCGACTTCTCGGCCTTGTTGGTCGCGGCGGGCATCGGCTACTTCGTAGCTGCCTTCGTCACGCCGATCCTCGACCGCAAGATCTCCGAGGAACCAATGGTCGTCACCGGCCTCGCCATTGAGGCCGGGGCTGCCTTCATCGCCGCCCAGGTCTTCGGGTTGCCTGCCGCCGCTTTGCTCGCTGCCGCAGCAGGTTTCGCCTGGGGGACGGCGAAGTTCGGATTCGACGGTCTGCTCCAGGCCACCGTTCCCGAGGAGGCTCGGGGAAGGGCTTTCACCAACGCGGAGACCTTTTTCCAGATCGCTTGGGTGGTGGGGGCCCTGCTTCCCGTGATCCTCGTCATCCCCGTCTCGTTTGGGTTGACGGTGGCCGGTCTGATCGCCCTGGCGATTCAGGTCGTTTACATCTCTGCGGTGCTGGTCCCCGTGGTGCGGCACCGCCGCTCCGCCGTGGCCGCGGCCGAGACCGCCGGCGAGCGGAAACCCCCAGAGAAAAACGTACTGGATCTGATGTAGCGAATCGGCTTCGCCGATTCATTGGAGTTCGGCGCTGCCGAACTCCCGCCAGGCCACCGGCTAGGGCCTAGTCCTCCATGTAGTTCGCAAATCGGTGTAGTTCCGTGCTTGGGACTTGTGCGGTGATCCTTGTCCCCGCATCCGTGTGCTCGGTTTCCACGACTCGGCCGATGTCGTGGACCAGCGCCACGAGGTCGCCGCGGTCATATGGAATGACCAGGTCAACGTCGTCGGTCGTTTCGGCGAGGCGGGAGGTGATGGCAGTTGCCAGATCCGTCACGCCCGCTCCCGTCACCGCCGAGGTGGCAACGGCCTCGGGATGCAGCTCTAGGAGCCGGTTGACTGCCACGGGATCAGCGACGTCCGTCTTGTTGATCACGAGCTGCTCGGGGATCTCACCGGCGCCGATCTCGCGCAGTACCGAATGAACTGCTTCGATCTGGCGATCGGGGTTCGGGTCGGCGGCATCGACGATGTGTAGCAGGAGATCCGCCTGGTTGACTTCCTCCAGCGTCGAGCGGAACGCCTCGACCAATTGGTGCGGCAGGTTGCGGACGAACCCGACCGTGTCCGACATCAGGATGGGTGAGCCGTTCGGAAGGTCGACCCTCCTGATTGTCGAATCCAATGTGGCAAAGAGCCGGTCTTCGACGAGAACGCCGGCGTCGGTGAGGTGGTTGAACATGGTCGACTTGCCGGCGTTGGTGTAGCCGACCAGAGAGACGACCGGAAGGCGAGACTTGCGGCGCGCCTTGGTTCTGGTGTCTCGAGACCGGGCGATGTGCTTCAGTTCGCGCTCCAGCTTGGCGATGCGATCGAGGATGCGCCTGCGATCGGTCTCCAACTGGGTCTCGCCGGGGCCACGGGTGCCGATACCGCCACCGAGCCTGCTCATCTCGGTGCCGCGCCCCCGCAAGCGGGGGAGGCGGTAGCGGAGTTGGGCCAGTTCGACCTGAAGCATGCCCTCCTTGCTGGTGGCATGCTGAGCGAAGATGTCGAGGATCAGCGCAACGCGATCGACCACGTCGCACTGGAACATCTTCTGGAGGTTGCGCTGCTGGGCAGGTGACAGCTCATTGTCGAAGATGACCACGTCGATGTCCTGAGCCTTCGTCAGCGACACCAACTCTTCCACCTTCCCGCGCCCGATGAGGGTGGCGGGGTCAAATCGCTCGCGCCGAACCAACTCCTCGTCGACCGGGTCGGAGCCGGCCGTGTCGGTCAGGAGGGCTAGTTCGTTGAGGCTCGTTTGGGCTTCGGGAACCGCATCCTTGCTTCGGGCCACGGCGATGAGAAACGCTCGCTGTTCAACGACTTCGAGATCGGTGACTGTGGCGGTGAGGCGAGTGCGGCTTCTTCCCGTACGGGATTGCTCTGCCATCGGAGACTATGAAAGCAGATCGTGGGAATCTGTCGACCCCGCTTTGCAACTGTTGGTATGTTGTGCCCGACTTTGGAGGGACTGATCATGCAGAAGACTGTTGGGCAACTGCTCGATGAGAAGGGAACAGAGGTCTGGTCGATCGCTCCCGATGCCACCGTCTACGACGCTCTCCGTCTCCTCGCCGAGAAGAACATCGGCGCTCTCGTTGTCATCGAGTCCGGCAAGGTCTGTGGGATCGTGTCGGAGAGGGATTACGCCCGCAAGATCAGGCTCCTGAGCCGCGACTCACGCGACACAGCCGTGTCCGAGATCATGACCGCAGAGGTGAAAACGGTGACCAGGGACCGCACGGTGTCGGATTGCATGACCACGATGACCGAGCGGCACATCCGTCACCTCCCGGTGGTCGAAGGCGACGAACTCGTCGGGCTGATCTCTGTCGGTGACATAGTCAAGGCGGTCATCGCCGAGCAAGCCTTCCTCATCAGGCAGCTGGAGCAGTACATCACCGGCTAGGCCGCAACCGGCTCCTTCACATCTTCTATGACGTCCGGAACCGACGCGTCGAGGTTGCGGATCCTCGGATGGCCGGCCGCATAGGTGACCAGCGCGATGATCGATAAGCCGAGCACGACAAAGAACGCGCCCGCCCCACGGCCGGGTCCCGTGCCGATCAGCGCACCGACGGTGCCGTTGAGGACCCCTCCCTCGTCGAGCAATGGTTGGAAGATGCCGTCGGCGATTGGTCCTGCGAGTACATAGCTCAGCGGCGTCGCCCCCAGTGCAAGTAGGAGCCGCAACGAGAAGACCCGACCCTGCAGCTCCGGTCGGACCTTGCTCTGCCAGAACGCTTGGCTGATTCCGGCGGCTATGGGCAGCGAGAACAGGAGAACGAACAGGCCCAGCGCCACGACGAGTGTTGACGGGCGAAGGCCTGCGATGAGAAGTCCAACCCCCATGCCGCCGAGTGCGGCCATCAGGCCGGGAATCGGTTTCGCCGGGCCGCCCCACAAACTCATCACCATCCCGCCGAGGAGCATGCCAATTGCCCCGGTCGAGATGACTGCGCCGGCTCCTGTCTCATCGACGAATGAAAGAAGGAGCGGGTAGATCAGCACCGAGTGGAACAGGATGGCGAAGTTGACGAAGGAGAAGGTCAGCATGAGGCCGAACAGTCCTGGGCGTTCCCGGACATAGTCGAGACCGACCTTCGCCTCGCGCAGTAGGGCGCCGGCGCCTCGGCCGAGGGTGGGCTCGGGCTTCGGCTCCGGGAAACGAACCAGAGCGAGGACCGCCACGGCAACGAGGAATGTTGCGAAGTCGATGGCAAATACGGTTGCCAATCCACCGACCGTCAGGATCACAGCACCGAGGATCGGTCCGAGGATGATCCCGGCGCTCCCCGCAAGCTGGACCAGCCCCGCGGCCCGTCCGTGATGGCGCTTGGGAACCAGCAGGGTGGTCGCGGCGGTGTAGGCGGGGAACTGGAGTGAGCCGAAGGTCCCGGAGAGGCCGAGTGCGATGTAGAGATGCCAGATCTCGAGGGAATCGGTCATCAGCAACACCATGATCGCAAGTGTCCCGAGCGAAGCGCCTGCGTCCGAGAGGATCATCACGCGACGCCGCGGCCAGCGGTCCACGATGGCTCCCGAGAACGGCGTGATGAGTATCTCCGGGAGTCGAGCCAGAAGGATCACCATCGCCAGCTGTGTTGTCGATCCGGTCTCCTCGTAGACCCAGAACGCAAGTGCGAACTGCGCCAGCGTAGATCCGACGCCCGAGACTAGCTGGCCGAGCCACACTGCCACAAAGGTCCGATACTGAGTGAATTCGCGAAGGTCGTTGCGCCAAGACATAGTCCACCCGTAAATAGTTTGCTAGTTAACTATATACGAAGCAACTAGTATTGCCAATATGGGATCAACAAGTAATGAGCCTCCATGGCGTGAAGCGATCAACCACATGCTGCACTTCTCGTTCCTCCTCAAGGGCGAGATCGAGGCGCAGATAGGTGAACAGCTGGGCATCGGGCTTGCTGATCATGAAGCGCTCAGCCACATTCGGTATTGCCACGACGAAATCAAGATGAGCGACTTGGCGGATGAGCTCGTCCTCTCCAGGGGCGGCGTGACCAAGCTGGTCGACCGCTTGGAAGAGTCAGGCTTAGTGCGACGGCGTCCATCGTCCGACGACCGGCGGGTCACGATCCTGGAGATAACCGCAGCGGGAGAGGCAACGGTTGACCGGTCGCGCTCACTTATCGACGAGATACTCCTCGAGCGCTGGGCACGGCTGATAACGGACGAGGAAGCCTCGTCCATAACGAACCTGATTCGGCGTGCCTATCACGATGAGGAAACCAGCCTCGTCGCCGAGTAGATCAGACGCCTCGGTCCGCCATGATGGCGGCGTCGTACGGCTCGATCATGATGCACTCGCCGGGGCATTCCTCGGCAGCCTCTACAACGGTGTCGATCTGATCGTCGGGGACGCGGGCAACCCCACGAGAACCGTCGGGGCCATGTCCGTCGCCATCGGTGCCGTCGAAGATGATTGACTTGCCAAAGACGGAGGCTTCTTCCTTGACGACCCAAAGACCGTCGTCACGACCGTGGAAGACATCCGGTGCGATCTCCTCGCAGATGCCGTCGCCGGTGCACAGGTCCTGGTCGATCCAGACCATGAGCTTCGTTTCGTCAGCCATCGTTCCCCTTGGTGACTAGAAATCTCCGGTCAGGTTAGCCCGAGTACTCTGAACGCCGGAGGCGTCAGGATGCCTGGTGGGTCCCGCGGTCTTCAAAACCGTTGAGGGGGTGAAAACCCCCTGGCGGGTTCGATTCCCGTCCGCCTCCGCTATCTCGATCCGGGTCCCGCCACAAGGCGGGACCCGACTCGAGTTTCGAACGGTGGAATCGAGCGTTCTTCCGCCTCCGAGATGGTCCGTAGGGCGCCGCCGTTCGACCGTTTCCATTTGCCTGCCCAGGGAGCAAGCCGAGTCGGTAGCTTTGTCCGATGGACATCCGTTGCCTTGGACCACTGGAAGTGGCCGAGGGGGGAACACCGGTGGACCTTGGCGGTCCCCAGCAGCGCCACGTACTTGCCGTCTTGGTGAGCCAGGTAGGAAGCACCGTATCCACCGACACGATCATCGATGACCTGTGGGGTGAGCAGCCGCCGGCCACGGCCCGCAAGACCATCCAGGGATATGTGTCGTCGCTGCGGAGAAGGCTGCCCGACGACATGATCGCTTCGACACCCACCGGCTACTCGCTGAACGCAGATCCTGCATCAATCGACGCCCATCGGTTCTACGCGGAGGTCGATCGAGCTGCCAAGCTGAACGCATCCGAGGCTCGCCGGGCCTCCGAGGTGCTAACCGGTGCCCTCTCGATGTGGCGAGGAGCTCCGTTCGAGGGCATCGACGACTCGGCGCTACTGCAACCAGAGATCGTCAGACTCAACGAGCTCCGTGCCCGCGCCGTCGAGGACCTTGCCGCAGCAGACCTCTTTTCCGGCAGAGAGGCCGCAGCGGCGGCAGAGCTCGCGGACCTCACTGCGAGGAACCCGCTGCGCGAGCGGCTGTGGGCACTACGAGTGCTGGCCCTGTATCGCTCCGGCCGCCAGACTGAAGCCCTGCGCGTGTTTGGAGACGCACGTCGAACGCTGGCAACGGAAGCCGGCCTCGAGCCCTCAATCGAACTGCGCGTGCTCGAGCAGCGCATTCTGGACCAGGACCCGATCCTCAACGGCACCCACGCACTAGACCTTGACGCACCTGCAACTGCTGCGGTCCGCCGCAACCCCTACAAGGGCCTTCGTGCGTTCGAGGAATCCGACGCCGGTGACTTCTTCGGAAGGACATCACTCGTTCGTCGACTCGTAGAGTCCGTGACTGCGAGAACCAGCCGTGGTCTCCACGTCGTCGCCGGGCCGTCAGGTAGCGGCAAGTCGAGTCTGGTGCGTGCCGGCCTGACTCCCGCGCTGAAGAGCATTGGGCTCGACGTCGCCATCGAGTTCCCGTCGCGCCCCATCGCCGGGAACGTTGGGCAAGACGTGCTGATCGTGGATCAGCTCGAGGAGATCTTCGCATTGACCCAGGAGGATTCCGACACCTATCTCGACTCGCTCGTGGATTTGATCGAGTCCCCCGATGGGCCGTCTGTCATCGTCACCGTTCGGGCCGATGTGTTGGATCACCTGCTCGTTCACGAGAGGTTCGCCGAACATGTTGCGCGAGCGCTCTTCATCGTTACTCCGCTCGCCGACCATGAGATCCGCGAGATCGTGACCGCTCCTGCCGCAGCAGTCGGCATGTCTGTCGATCCCGACGTCGTTGCCTCGATCGTCGCCGATGCCAGGGGAGAGGTCGCAAGCCTGCCACTCATCCAGTTCGCCCTCACGGATCTCTGCGACCGCACGTCGGGTGACACGATGACCCTTGACGGTCTCACAGCAGTGGGTGGCATCGGCGGCGCTCTGAGCCGACGGGCGGACGAAACACTTGCCGCCCTCGACTCGTCCTCGAGCAGCATCGCACGGAACGTATTCCTGAGACTCGTGACAATCACTGAGGACGGAACCGTCTTCCGCCGGCGGGCATCCCTCGAGACGATCGAGTCGCTGGACGGCGG
>JASJBC010000124.1 GCA_030066715.1 Acidimicrobiia bacterium | reverse complement strand
TCAACTCGAGGAGAAGGGCGCCGATGTAATCGTCAGCGACGCTCAGATGCCCGGTGTAGACGGTCTGGCGCTCCTCCAACTCGTGCGGATGCGGCACCCGGAGACTGCGCGCATCATGCTGACCGGGCAGGTCAAGAAGGACCAGACGTATGAGGCGGTGGGGCTGGTCCACCAGTTCCTCGCCAAGCCTTGCCCGCCGGACGAATTGCAGTGGGCCATCGATCGCGCCCTCCACCTGCGGGCGCTTCTCGACGATCCGACCTTGCGCAGTGTCGTATCCCGCATGCGGGCGCTGCCCAGCCAACCCGACGTCTACACGCGGTTGATGCGTGCGGTGCGATCCGAGGATGTCGGCATGGATGACATCGCCGCCATCGTCGAGGAAAACCCGAGCGTTGCGGCCCGTGTGCTGCAGCTGGTCAATTCGGCGTTCTTCGGCCTGCCCCGGCCGACGGCGAGCATCAAGGAAGCAGTCGTCTTCATCGGCACCAAGACTCTGCGGACCCTCGTGCTCAGCGTGGAGGCCTTCCGTGACCTCGAGATGGGGGTCGGGGCAACTGGCCTGAGCACTGCCGGTCTCCAGGAGCACGCCGTCACCACCGCACGATTCGCCGCCGAGATGGTGCCCGCAGCCGATCGGGAAGCGGCCTACTCGGCTGGATTGCTGCACAGCATCGGAGTCCTCGTCCTCGGCTCGCAGCTGCCGGACGAGTGGGAGAGGATCGTCAAGGAGGCCCGTCAAGAACAGCGGAGCCTGCTGGACGTCGAACGGCTTGTTCTCGGCGTCGACCACGGCCAGATCGCTGCCGCTCTCCTCAGCCTGTGGGGTCTTCCCCACGATGTCATCGAAGGTGTCGCCCAGCACCTCCACCCGGCCCCGGTCAGTGGTTTTGGGGGAAGACTGGTTGCGGTCACCCACGTTGCGTCGCGTCTGGCCGACGATCTGAAGGGCGGCTACTTGTCGGGAATCCCGAGCACGCCGATCGACCTCGACTATCTGCGGGCGGACGGCTGCGAGTCGGCACTGGAGGATTGGCGCTATCTGGCCGAGCAGATGGTCGAGGGGGACGGCTAGGTGAAACCTCGGATCATCTGCGTGGATGATGAGCCGAGGGTTCTGAAGGGATTACGGCGGCGGCTCGGGCGTGAGTACGACATCACCATCGCCGAAAGCGGGGCCGAGGCTCTGGCGACCATGCGGCAGACAGACGACTACCAGGTCATCGTGTCCGACATGCGCATGCCGGCCATGAACGGAGTTCAGCTACTGGCGACTGCCAGGAAGGAGTTCCCCGACACGGTGCGCGTTCTGCTCACGGGACAGGCCGATCTCAACGACGCCATCGCAGCCGTCAACGAAGGGAGCATCTTCAGGTTCCTGACCAAGCCGTGCCCACCGGAAGTGCTCGCCCCCGCCCTCGAGGCGGCCGTCGCACACAACCGGCTGGTCAGTGCCGAGCGCGAGTTGCTGGAGGGAACCGTCAGCGGAAGCGTTGCCTTGCTGGCCGAGATCCTGGCCATTCGCGACCCTGCAGCCGCAGCCCGTGGCGTGAGGCTGAAGAGCCATGTTGCCGGGATGGCAAAAGTCATGGAGCTGCCGATGAGCTGGGACATTGAGGTAGCCGCGACGTTGTCCGAGATCGGATATGCGTTGCTGCCCAGTGAGATCGTCGACCGCTGGCGAGACGGTTTCGATCTCAGTGAGAGCGAGCAGAAGGTCATCGACGGGCAAGGCCAACTCGCTCGCGATCTGGTGGCAAACATCCCGAGATTGGAGTCGGTCTCGGCAATCCTCGCCCAGCTCGCCCCTGATGCGGGTGCGGCGACCGACGATCGCGTCCAGCTCGGTGCCGACCTGATCGAGGCCGCAGGCATCTACGAGGGGATGCTCAAGTCCGGGCTCACCGAGGGTGCGGCAGTCGCCCAGCTGCGCAACACGCGCCCGGACATCGATGCCGAGATAGTCAAGGCCTTGGAACAGATTGCCGTTGCGGCGGGTGGCTATGTGACGATGAGCCTCGGGGTGGACGATCTCGTTTCCGGTGTCATGCTGGCGGCGGATCTGTACACAGCCGACGGACGTCTCCTGCTGACGGAGGGCTCGGAGCTCACCCCGGCCGCACGCAGCAGGATTCTGCAATATGCGGATCACGTTGGTGTGCGGGAGCCCATCGCAGTCCGGGTCCCGGCCTAGCGCAGCTCTATTCTGCGTCGCATGGTCAACACGATGGTCGTTCGCAGTCATCCCGACGGTGCCTTGCTCACCGTGTGGGTCGTTCCCGGGGCGAGAAAGACCGAGATCGTCGGCATCCATGGCGATGCGCTGCGGATCAGGGTCACGGCGGCACCGGAGCGAGGTCAGGCCAACAAGGCGGTTCTGGCGCTGCTCCAGCAGCAGTTCGGGGGACGGTTTCGCCTCGCCGGAGGGGCGGGCTCCCGACGCAAGCGCATTGTTGCGGTCGGCGTCGCTGCCGAGGAGCTCTGGCAGCGGATCAGCAAGCTTCCAAATTGACGAAGAACGCGGCGTTCCTGGTACAGTCACGGGCCGCAAAGGAGGTCGTCGTGACTCGAGATTTGGCCCAATCCACTCTGCAGCGGCTCCGCCGCAAGCTCGACGCGGAGGAAGAGCGACTGGTTGGAGTCGTCGAGGAGTACGACAAGGTCTTCACCGAGGTGAACATGGGCTCGACGAGTGCTGAGCACAGTGCCGACCCGAACAGCGCCGACGGTGGCTCGCTCGCACTGGAGTTGGAGATGGACCTCTCAGTTCTCGAGAACGCCAAGGAACTGCTGAGCAAGGTGCGGGCCGCCCAGAAGCGGATGGAGAAAGGCACCTACGGGGTCTGTGTGGTGAGCGGCAAGAACATCCCCGTCGAGCGTCTCGAGGCCCTTCCCTACGCAACGACCCTCGTGGAGCACGCCGACCAGGCTTAGCCTGCCGGTCGGTCATGACTCCGAGCCTCACCATAGGGAAATCGCACCGGCTGGCAGTGTTGACCGCGCTGGTAATCCTCGTGGTCGATCAGATCTCGAAGAACTGGGCACGCGACAACCTCGCCGGCGAGCCGCCTCGCGAGATCATCGGCACCTGGCTGCGCTTCACCTACACCGAAAATCCGGGTGCGGCATTCTCCAGCTTCACCGGTTCGGGTCGGATCATTGGTCTCATCGCGATTGGAGTCACGTTCTTCCTCGTCTTCCTCATCGGGAAGTCGACCCGGCGAACCGAGGTGTTCGCACTTGGTCTCATCCTCGGCGGCGCACTGGGCAATCTCACCGATCGGATCTTTCGCGGCACGGGGTTCCTTGATGGTGCGGTTGTCGACTGGATCGACTGGTGGTTCATTCCCACCTTCAACATTGCCGACGCAGCCCTCAACGTCGGAGTTGCCATTCTGCTGCTGGCGATGCTGATGTCGGGGAGTGCCCGTCATGAGTGAGCGAGCGCACGTCTTCGTGACGGAGGAGCTGGACGGCGTACGAATCGATCGCACGCTGGCAGTGCTCGCCGGTCTCAGCCGTACCCAAGCCCGTCAACTCGTAGAGGGAGGTGAGGTCACGGTCGGAGGGACGGTCGCAGGCAAGACCACCATCCCTCGCGCCGGAGACCAGATCGACTACCCGGTGCCGGCCGGCGAGGAGGCACTCGTCCCCGAGCCGGTGGCATTCCGCATCGCACTGGAGACCGACGACGTGATCGTGGTGGACAAGCCGGCCGGAGTCGTCGTGCACCCCGGTGCGGGTAACCAGCAGGGCACACTTGCGCACGGGCTTGCCTATCGCTTCCCCGAGTTGGCGGCACTGGGAGACGAACATCGCTGGGGTCTCGTGCATAGGCTGGATCGAGACACATCGGGGCTGCTGCTGGTGGCCCGCAACGCCGCGATGCACAGGTATTTACAGGAGCAGCTGCAGCTGCGCAGTATCGGCCGCACCTATCTGGCTCTCGTGGCCGGCCATCTTGGTGCAGCCACCGGCACGATCGAAGCTCCGATCGGGCGGGACCCGCTGCGGCCCACCCGGATGGCCATCGTGAGAGACGGGCGGCCGGCCCGCACTCACTACACCCGTCTCGAGAGCTGGGACGAGTGCACCCTGGTCGAGGTCGAACTGGAGACAGGTCGAACCCATCAGATCAGAGTCCACTTCTCCTCGATCGGGAATGGGCTCGTCGGCGACCACACCTACGGTGACGTGTCGATCGAGCCGGCCAACCCGGGACGGGTGTGGCTGCATGCGACACGTCTCCGCTTCACCCTTCCGGACGGTGCACGGCACGAGATCGAGTCGCCGCTTCCCGATGATCTGCAGCAATCGCTGGCCCGACTGCGGGCTGCCGGCACTCGCGATGGCTGAGCACCGGGCACATCTCCGGCGTTAAGGTTGGCGAGGACGGGAGGGGATCGATGCCCGGGCACTACGAACGGCTTTCGTACTTGGACAACTCATTCCTGGCGCTCGAATCGCGCTCGACCCACATGCATGTGGCCGGTATTGCCGTGTTTGCGGCTGCGCCGCTCCGGACCGAAGGCGGCGGCATAGACACAGACGCAATTCGGATGCTGGTGGAGTCGAAGCTGCACATGATCCCGCGGTACCGCCAGCGCCTCGCCCGGGTACCGATCGAGAAGCACCCGGTGTGGGTGGACGATGAGCACTTCAACATCGAGTACCACGTCCGGCACTACAGCCTGCCCCGGCCGGGCTCCTTCGATCAACTGCGCTCTCTGGTCGGGATCATCATGTCGCAACAACTCGACCGCTCCAAGCCGCTGTGGGAGTTCAACATCGTCGAGGGTCTGGAGGATGATCAGTTCGCCATCATCTCCAAGATTCACCACTGCATGATCGACGGCATCGCAGGCGTCGACCTCATGGCCGTCCTGTTGAATCTCGCACCGTCGGCGGACATCGACGATCCGGTGCCGTACGTCGCCAGGAGAGCGCCCTCCGGGAACGAGTTGCTGGTTCGCGAGACGGCGCGACGCACCGGCAAGACACTGGCCGCCATGCGCTCGGTGCGGCAGCTCTCGGATGACGCCAGCCAACTGGTGCGAGATGGCGCGCACCGCGCCCGCGCCGCCGGCTACTCGCTGGCTTCCGGGTGGCTGACCTCCGCGTCGGATACCGCCCTGAACGGAAAGGTCGGACCGAACCGCCTGTTTGGCACGCTGGAGACACCGCTGGCGCAGATCAAGGACGTCAAGAACTCCGCGGGCGGCAGCGTCAACGACGTCGTTCTCGCCACGGTGGCCGGCGGTGTGCGCAGGTTTCTCATGGAGGACCGGGACTATGACGTCGCCGGTCTCGACTTCCGGGCGATGGCCCCCGTGTCCGTCCGTAGCCAGGACCAGCGAGGGACCCTCGGCAACCAGGTTGCCATGTGGCTCGTCTCCCTGCCCATCACCGAGCCCGATCCGCTGCGGCGGCTCGAAGCCGTCAAGGCTGCGACGGAGCGATTGAAGGAGACGAATCAGGCCCTCGGAGCGGCAACTCTGGTGCGGCTTTCCGCCGGTGCTCCCGCAACTCTCGTGTCGATGGCGAGCCGGCTCGCGACCGGAGTTCGCCCGTTCAACATGACGGTCACCAACGTCCCCGGCCCGCAGTTCCCGCTGTACTTGCTGGGGTCGCAAATGCTGGCGTCATACGCCCTCGTGCCGCTGTGGCAGGCGCACGGCGTGGGAGTCGCCCTTTTCTCCTACGCAGGCTCGGTGTACTGGGGCTTCAACGCGGACTACGACATCGTCCCCGACGTCGACGCGTTCGTAGAGGCGACGCGGCTCTCATTTGCCGAACTCCATGAAGCGGCAATGTCGGGAAAGCCGCCGCCGAAGAAGCGGCCCAAGTCGCGGCCACCGCTCGGCAAGACCCCTGCGCAGAAGGCGAAGCCTGCGGCGAGCAAGGGGAAGGCCGAGAACTGACTACTCGAAGAACGTGGCTGCGGTGTCGTAGATGTCGTCGGGCACGCCTCTGATCTCAGCGCACGCCTCCTCCATCGGGACAGGAACGATCTCCAATCCGCGCACGGCTGCCATCACCCCGGTCTGACCCGCAACGGCGTAGTCGGCGGCCGCAACACCGAGCCGTGTTGCCAGGACGCGATCGAACGCCGAAGGCGTCCCCCCGCGCTGGATGTGGCCGAGCACCGAGACTCTGGTCTCGAACCCGGTCATCTCCTCCAGCGCACCGGCGACGTGGTAGCCGACGCCACCCAGCCGATCGAATCCGAAGGCGTCCTTCCGCACCTCCTGGTCTGCCGTTCCCGGAGGAGGCTCGACACCTTCGCCGACGACGACGATTGAATAGCGCTGGCCGCGGCGATGGCGTCTCCGCACGATCTCTGCAATCTCCTCGAGCTGATAGGGCACTTCCGGGATCAGGATTGCATCGGCGCCACCTGCGATCCCGGCATACGTGGCGATCCATCCCTTGGTTCGTCCCATCACTTCCACGACGATCACCCGGTTGTGGGACTCTGCCGTGCTGACCAGACGGTCGATCGCCTCGGTGGCGATCTGCACCGCAGTACTGAAGCCAAAGGTCGTGTCGGTGCCGTTGATATCGTTGTCGATGGTCTTGGGGACTCCGATGATCGGCAATCCCTCCTCGGAGAGCCGCAATGCCGAGCGGAGGGTGCCGTCGCCGCCGATCACGACGAGGCTGTCGATGCCGTTGCGCTTGATCGTCTTGGCGCAACTGGCGTAGCCGTCGCCGTGCACATAGGGGTCCATCCGCGAGGAGCCGAGGATCGTGCCCCCCCGCACCAGAATGCCGCGTACGGCATCACGGTCGAGCGGCATCGTGTCCCCGTCCATGAGACCCTCCCAGCCGTTCTTGATCCCGACCACCTCGGCGTCGTGAGTCTTCGTGGCGCGCACAGTGACGCCACGGATGACTGCGTTGAGCCCGGGACAATCGCCTCCGGCCGTGAGCACTCCTATAACCGACATTCCAGCCTTCCCTTGTCGTCCGCCCGCATCATACGGATCCAGGAGGAAGTCTTTCCCCTCTATTCGACAAGGCTTTCTAGCGGTATTTTGTATATATCCACACAGGGAGGCTGCATGAAAGAGCCGGTCTGGGATGTACACAACGTTGTGGTCGGCATCGATGGTTCGGAGCAGTCCCGTCATGCTGCGACGGTTAGTGCCGATCTGGCGAGACGCAATGCGGCCACTCTGCACCTCGTGACCATCGTGCGGCCACCGGAGGGGTGGTGGGGCATCGTTGGTTCCCCTCCCACCCCGTCGGCCTTGAGCAAGTCGCTTGCTGATGCACAGCGAGAGATCTTGGACTCTGTGGTCGCTGAGATCGACCTGCGCGAGATCGAGGTCGTGCAGGTGGAGGACGTTGGCGACCCGGCGCGGATGCTGCTCGACTATGCGCAGCGTGTCGATGCCGACGTGATGGTGATCGGCAGGCGCGGGGCGGGTCTGATCGAGCGCATCATGCTGGGCTCAGTGGCCAACCGTGTAGTTCACGACGCTGAGTGCCCGGTGCTGCTCGTCCCCTGACCACGCAAACGGCCGCCCGCACTGCGGGCGGCCGTGCTGCGACAGTTGGCCTGTCCTAGTAGAGGAACATCGGCTTGCCGGTGACGTGGCGGAGCTTGGGCCGGTAGTTCTCTGCGTCGTAGAGCTCGTCGACGTCGACCCTCTTCACCCCCTCGCCGGTGACGCTGATCGGGACACTCGTGTACGTTCCGCCGCGCAACGCAACCATGCGCCCGCTGGCGCCTTCCATGGCGAGGTCGGCAGCCATGACGGCGTAGTTGAGTGCGACCATCAGGTCGAGCGAGTCGGGGCTACCCGAACGCATCAGGTAGGCCACCTGCTGGAAGATGATGCCCTCGCCGGTCCGCTCCTTCAGCAGCTCGCCGGTCAGCGAACCGATCCCGCCCAGCTTGCGATGGCCGTAGGCGTCGGCCTCACCGCTCAACACCATCTCGCCGCCCAGCAGACGGGCACCCTCGGAGATGGTCACCATTGCGTAGTTCGACGGGTTGGCGGCCTTGTCGGCGATGAGCAGCTCGGAGAGATGATCGATGTCGAAAGGCACCTCGGAGATGATCGAGCGCTTCACTCCGGATAGGTACGCAGTGACCAGCGCCGTTTCCCCGCTGTAGCGGCCGAAGAGCTCGACAACGGCGATCCGCTCATGGGATCCGGTTGCGGTACGCAGGTTGTGGATGAACTGAACACCGCGGCTGACGGCCGTCGAGAAGCCGATGCAGTAGTCCGTGCCGTGGACGTCGTTGTCCATGGTCTTCGGGATCCCGATGACGGGGACACCCTCCTCATGGAGCCGGAGGCCGTACGACAGCGTGTCGTCGCCACCGATCGGGATGAGCACGTCGATGCCCAGCTTGTCAACAACCTTGAGGGCATGGTCGGTGAAATCGAAGGGGCCGTCGCCTTCGGCGCGATGGGAAAGGAAGTCGGGAACATCTTCGGGGGAGACCCGACCCGGGTTGGTCCGCGATGTGTGTAGGAATGTTCCACCGGTACGGTCCACGGTGCGCACCGTCGCCGGGGTGAGCTCCTGCATGTGCTCTTCCCAGCTCGAGGCGTCCTCCGGGTCTGCGTTGAGCAGCCCGCCCCAGCCGCGGCGGATGCCGACGACGGAGTGACCGGCCTCGCTGACACGATTGACAACTGCCTTGATACAGGGATTCAGCCCCGGTACGTCACCGCCGCCAGTCAGAATTCCAATGCGCATGATGCCTCCCATGCAGTCGAGTAGGCCTGTGAGTACGGTGATAGTAGCGAGAGCAGAAGCAAGGCCTAATTGCTTCTGTTTTCGCGCTGTCGCAGAAGCGCGACAGGCGTGCTTACATGGGTGTAGTTTGGACCGGGACTCGTGGCGAGGCCATGCCACGAGCTTACTGAACCCTGGAACGGAGTGAGATTGTCCGCCGACGGCTTTGCCCATCTGCACGTCCATACCGAGTTCTCGATGTTGGACGGCGCTGCCCGGGTCAGGGACTTGGTGCAAGCGGTTGCCGCAGATGGCCAACCGGCAGTTGCGGTGACCGATCACGGCGTTCTCTACGGGGTCGTCGACTTCACCAAGGCTGCGCTGGGCGCCGGGGTGAAGCCCATCGTCGGCATGGAGGCGTACGTCACCCCGGGATCTCGGTTTGATCGCCCGCCGCGGCGTAGCGACATCCGCTATCACATGACGCTGCTGGCGACGAATGACACGGGTTACCGCAACCTGATGGCTCTCGCCTCACGCGCATACCTCGAGGGCTTCTACTACAAGCCGCGCATGGATGTTGAGTTACTAGAGGAGCACCACGAAGGGATAGTTGCCCTGTCCGGTTGCCTGGGTGGCCACGTACCCCAACTGCTGGCACCGGATGTCTCCAACGAAGAAGGCAACCTGGGTCAGGAGCGCGACTACGAGGCCGCCGTCGCGGCTGCGGCCATGTACCAGGACATCTTCGGCAAGGACAACTGGTTCATCGAGATTCAGGACCACGGCATCCCGGCGCAGAAGAAGGTGCTCGGCGACCTGAAGCAGATCGCCGCCGACATCAACGCACCGCTGATCGCCGCCAACGACAGCCACTACACCTACGCCCACGAAGCCGATGCGCATGACGTCCTTTTGTGCATTCAGACGGGGTCGAACCAATCAGACGAGGACCGGTTCAAATTCCACGGAACAGAGTTCTACATCAAGAGTGCGGCGGAGATGCATGCGCTCTTCCCCGACGACGAGTTCCCCGGCGCCTGCTCCAATACTCTTCTGGTTGCGGAGAGAGTCGACCACAAGATCGAGTTCGGGCAGATCCTTCTCCCACAGTTCCCGGTCCCCACCGGGCACACCGAGCAGACCTACCTCGCCGAGCTGGTCCTGTCGGGAGCCAGGCAGCGATACGGTGAGTTGCTCCCGCCCGAGGCTCAGGAGCGCATCGAATACGAGCTCCGGGTCATCGAAGACATGGGGTTCTCGGCCTACTTCCTCATTGTCTGGGACTTGATTCGGTATGCCACCGAGCACGGCATCCGCACCGGACCGGGAAGGGGAAGCGCCGCCGGATCGATCGTCGCCTACTGCCTCGGCATCACGAAGCTCGATCCGCTCGAGTACGGGCTGATCTTCGAACGTTTCCTCAACCCCGGCCGCAAGGAAATGCCGGACATCGACATGGACTTCGACGAGCGGTACCGCGGCGACGTGATTCGCTACTGCTCGGAGCGGTACGGGTCCGACCACGTTGCTCAGATCATCACCTTCTCCACCATCAAGGGGCGACAGGCCATTCGTGATGCCGCCCGGGTGCTCGGCTTCCCGTACGGTCTCGGTGACAAAGCCTCGAAGCTCATGCCGCCGGCGATCCTCGGCAAGGAGGCGACGCTGGCGCAGTGTCTCGAGCCGCCCGGCCCCGAGGCGTCATCCACGGTGAAGGACTGGTACCAGGGCGCCCACGGTCTACGCGAGCTCTACAACCAGGACCCCGACGTGAAGCGAGTCGTCGATACTGCCCGCGGGCTCGAAGGTCTGCGCCGGCAGGACTCGATCCACGCCGCCGCCGTTGTGATCGCACCAACCCCGCTCACCGAGATCGTGCCGTTGCAGCAGAAGGGAGAGGGCCAGGAGATCGTCACTCAGTACGAGATGCACGGAGTCGAGGAACTCGGTCTTCTCAAGATGGACTTCCTCGGTCTGCGCAACCTGGCAACCATCGAGCGCTCCCTCGAGTTGATCGAGGCCAACACGGGAACCCGTCCCGACATCGACGCCATACCGCTCGATGACGACAAGGTCTTTGCCATGTTGCAGGCGGGCGACTCGATGGGGGTGTTCCAGTTCGAGGGGGGGCCGATGCGAGCTCTCATGCGCAACCTCCAGCCGGACAAGTTCGAGCACCTGACTGCGCTCAATGCGCTCTACCGCCCGGGCCCGCTCGGTGCCGGCATGCATACGG
>JASJBC010000104.1 GCA_030066715.1 Acidimicrobiia bacterium | reverse complement strand
CGGCCCCCCCAACTCTCAACTCCTGATCGCCTTGATGATTGCCGAGTGCATTTGATCGGCGACTCCGTGCGTCGGTTCGATCGTGATGTTGTCGAATCCGGCGTTGCGCAGCCCCGCCTCGTACTCGGCAAAGCTCAGCGCTCCGGCGACACACCCCACCCAGCTGCCCCGCTCCAGCCGCTCCGCATCGGTCAGGGTGTCATCGGCGACGATGTCGGCGATTCCAATCCGGCCTCCCGGTCGCAGGATCCGTGCGATTTCGGAGAACACCGCCTGCTTGTCGGCCGACAGGTTGATGACGCAGTTGGAGATAACCACGTCCACCGCTGCGTCTTCGATCGGGATGTTCTCTATGACTCCCTTGCGGAACTCCACGTTCGTGGCGCCTGCCTCGCGTTGGTGCTTTCTGGCCAGTTCCAGCATTTCGTCGGTCATGTCGATGCCGTAGACGAAACCCTCGGCGCCCACCCGCCGAGCCGATAAGAGGACATCGACACCGGCGCCCGATCCGAGGTCGAGCACTACCTCGCCGGGCCGTAGTTCGGCCACCGCGGTCGGATTGCCACAACCAAGGGATGCCAGGGCGGCTCCGTCCGGGACGCCGCGCAACTCGTCGGCCTCGTACAGCCACGTCCCAAAGTCGCCCGACTGAGAAGCATCGAACGCCTCCGCCTCGGGGCTGCAGCAGTCCGTGTCGCAGCAGGAAGGAGATGAGCTCGCCGCTGCTTCTGCGTAGCGCTTGCGGACCATGTCTCTGATATCGGTCTTGGCGTCAGTCATTGGCGAACCCTCTTTGTATCGATGCCTGTCTATGCGAGTGTATCGCTTATATAGATATGCGTCAATGTTTAGGTGCTAGGTCCAGGCCAGCCGGCTGCGGCGACTCCAGTATGCAGCCGGTTCCTCGGCTATGTCGGGAAGGTCCGCCGCAAGGGAACGAGCAACTTCGCGGGCGGCGAGATTCGATGCGAGTTGCTCGGTAGTGGCTGCGCCGCTGAGCACGGTGTCTGCCCAAGGCTGGGCTAGAACCGCCGCGATTGCAACCGTATCGGGGCTGTGATCCGGGAAGGAATCGCGCAGCACCGCCGACGACTCTCTGTCCCGCGAGGTGAGCCGGCCGTTGGCGACGGCTTCCTTGACGATCACACCCAGGCCGGCGTCACTGGCCGCAGCGAGGGCTGCGCCGGCGGACGGTTCGAGCAGGTTCCAGGTTGCCTGCACCGTCGCAAAGAGCGGCATTCCGTCCCGCTCGACTGCGATCGCCCTGCGGATGGTCTCGCTCTGATGCGGACCACTTGTGCTCAAGCCAATGAGCACACCATCGGCCCGCAACTCAGCCAGGCGATCCAGCACCGGGCCGTTGGCCAGCACCCCCGACTCGATTGTTGCCGAGTGAATCTGGTAGATGTCGAGGCGGTCTCCCAGCCGCTCCCTGCTCTCCCCGTACTGCCGGTTCAACGTACCGAGATCGTGTTCCTTGACCTCGTGCACATCGGCGTCGATTCGCCAGTCCGCCACGTAGCGATACCCCCACTTCGACGAAACGGTCAACTCGGACTCGATCACGGGTTGCTTGTCCAGCCAGCGACCGAGGAAGGCCTCGCCGTCCCCGTACGACCGTGCGGTGTCGAAGTAGCGGATGCCCATCGAATAGGCAGCGTCGAGGACCCAATGGGCGTGCTGCTCCAACGCTGCGTGATCGGTACGGCCGGACAGATCGGAGTCGTGACCGAGGTTGATGTATCCGGGCCGGCCCAGCGCGGCAAGACCGAGACCGATTCGAGTTACGTTGTGCCCGGTGGCCCCGAGCGGGGTGATTTTGACCATGACGCATACCTGGTAGTCCCCGCCGCTGGCAGCGGGTGCAGTTTCGCCGGGAAGCTACCATCTCGCACGCATCGCCAGGAATGCTGCAGATCGATCGAGAGTGGGGTATTCGTGCTTGTCGATCTGACGCCCGAGCAGTTCGGCACACTCGAGGGAGCCGGCGCGCTCCCGGAGTGGATCAGCCGCGACCGCGACGGCTTCAGTGTGCGTGGCGACGACTCGCTGGAGCGGGAGACATATCTCCACGTTGGCGAGGATCGTGTCGTTGTTGCCACCGACATGCCGACCGTTGTGGACGAGGTCCGCAGGTCGCTAGACGCCGTTGCAGTCGCACCAGAAGGCGTATCTCACATGCTCGGCACCGGGTTCACACCGCTGCCCCTCACGGTCTATGCGAACGTGCTGCGCATCGGAGCGGGCGATGTTGCCCGCGTTTCCTTCCCCTCGGGTACCGCCGCCTGTGCCGTCGACGAGGACTACCCGTGGCTGCGGGCGAAGTCACGTCAGGATCAGAAGCCAAGCACGGAGCGCCTTTACGAGCTGATCGTCACCAGCCTCCAGCGCCGGCTCGACAAGTGCGGTCGCAACGGCGTCCTCATGCTCAGCTCCGGCAAGGACTCGGTGACCCTCGCCATAGCTCTTGCCGACCTGGGCTACGACATACCTTGCGTCACCTACCGGGCCGAGGAGGCCAACACGGAGCACGAGTACGCCGCAGCGTTCTGTCGTCGCCTCGGCCTCCGTCACCGAACGATCGAGATGCCGACGGACCCGGGGCGCGTCCGGTCTCACCTGTTGTCGTTCTTTGAGAAGGCGGTCGCCCCGTCGGCAGACCACGCCATGATTCCGTTCATCGTGACCATTGCTGAGACCGGTATCGAATCCGGCGGGATCATCGACGGCGGTGGCAACGACGGCTACATGGGCTACCTCCCTTCGTCGCGGCGCAGGAAGAAACGCACCTTCCGTATCCGAGGCCGCTGGGCGCAGGAGATGGTGGCGCGGGCCACACCGATCGACTCTCGTGTCAACTACCTCGCCCGCAGCAGGTCCGGCGCGGCTTGGCCGGGCCGCAACCTGCGCCACCACGAAATGAGGCCCCTCTTTGCGGATGCCATCGACCCTGCGGAGCGATGGCGCCGGGAGGATCGCAAACTTCGCGGCTGGGCGGACATCGACCGGGCGCAGGCGAACATGCTGCGGCAGATCGAAGGATCGAGGACACCAGACAAAGTTCGGCTCGTGGCGCAGACCCGAGAGATGGAGGCCGTGCTCCCGTACTGCGACCAGGAACTCGCCGACTACTGCTTCAACCTGCCCGTCGATCAGCGATACAACGAGAGCACGCGAACGGACAAGATCCTGCTCCGTCAACTCCTCAAAGAGCGGATCGACTACGACGCGGAATCCGTCGGCGAGTCCTTCTTCGCCTTTGCCGGAGCTTCATTCTTCACGGCAAACGCCGACCTTGTCAGAGATGAGATCCATTCGTGCTCACTCTGGGAGCCGGAGGTACGTGCGGTCGTCGACGGCTGGCTGGAGGCCCTGCCGCGCCGTCCCTTCCTCTTTCACGCCTTGCTGAACTTGTTCGTCGTTTCCGGCTGGCACAACCACAGCCCATACCTATCGGATCGGCAGCCATGAGACTCCTGATGATTCACAATCGATATCAGGCGGCGGGCGGCGAGGACGCTTCCACCGACGCCCAGGTCGAGCTGCTCCGCAACGCCGATCACGAGGTCGTCCTCCTCGAGGATTCCAACGAGCGAGTTGCGGAGCTGGGCAGTGTGCGCACTGCAGCCCGGTCGGTGTGGTCGCGCGAGGCGCACGCCCGGGTTGATGCGATGCTCGCCAAGCACGACTTCGACGTGATGCACGTGCAGAACTACTTCCCCTTGTTCAGCCCGTCGGTCTACTACGCCGCCTGGGACCACGGTGTCCCCGTCGTGCAGTCATTGCGCAACTTCCGGGCAATCTGCCCGGAGGGGATGCTGCATCGCGACGGTGCGGTCTGCACCGACTGCGTAGGCAAGCGAGTCGCATGGCCTGGCGTCGTCCACCGCTGCTACAGAGAGAGCGCAGCGGGAACGGCGGTAGTGGCGATCATGTCGGCGGGACATCGCGCCGCGGGCACGTGGCAGAACCGGGTAGCCCGGTACGTCACGCCGTCTCGCCACGCCCGCGACGTCTACGTCGCCGGCGGATGGGACCCGGCAACGATCGACGTCATTCCCAACTTCGTCTACCCCGACCCGGGACCCGGGAACGGGGATGGCGGCTACGCCGTCTACGCCGGAAGGCTCGCCCCCTCCAAAGGGCTCGACACGCTCCTGGAAGCGTGGCGAGTCGGGAACATCGAGCTTCCGCTCAAGATCGTCGGTGAGGGTCCGGTCAAGCACTTCGTGCGGGGTGCGGCCCGGGCCAACCCATATGTCGAGTATCTGGGCGAGGTCGACGCCGCAGCGGTGACCGACCTGCTCGGCAACGCCATGTTCGCCATCGTGCCGACCCGGGGGATCGAGACCTTCGGTCGGGTCGCCGCGGAGGCGATGGCGCGGGGGACACCGGCAATCGCGGCCGGGCATGGAGGCCTCACCGACATCGTGTCCGACGGTGAGACGGGTCTGCTGTTTCCTCCTGGGGACGTGTCGGCGCTGATCGACAAGGTGCAGACGCTCGTCACCCAACCAGAGAGGCTCGCCGCGATACGGCGGGCGGCCCGCACCGCCTTCCTGAAGCGATTCTCCGGCGAACAGGTTCTCGATTCGTGGCTGCGGCTATACCGCGAGGTCGCTGCAGCCGGAGAGAATCGACACAGCGCCGGGTGACACGACGTCTCCCGTGTGGAGCTGCCGGTATAGGCTGATCTCATGCTGTTCGCCGACCTTGTCGCCACCTCCGATCGGGTAACCGCAACATCGGCGCGAAACGACAAGATCGGGCTGCTTGCGGAAGCGGTCGCCCGATTGGGCGATGCGGATCTCGCTGCGGGAGTGGCATATCTGGCGGGGATCATTCCCCAGGGTGCGATTGGCGTCGGCTATGCGTCGTTGGGCGACGTGCCGGAACCGGCGCAGGAACCGGCGCTGCGCATCACCGATGTCGATGCTGCTTTGTCGGACATTGCGGCCATTGGCGGCGCTGGTTCGATGGGCCGGCGACGGGAGGTCTTGGACGGCTTGTTCGCTCGCGCCACGGCCGAGGAGCAGTCCTTCCTGAGCGCCTTGCTCGTGGGCGGTCTGCGGCAGGGGGCCGGAGAGCGGGTGATGATGGACGCGATCGCCAAAGCATCGCGGGTGCCGGCCACCCCGGTGCGGCGTGCCGCGATGTTCACCGGAGACATCGGCGAGGTGGCGGTTGCGGCCCGCCGCGACGGGCGGTCTGGTGTCGCCGCATTCGGGCTGCGGTTGTTCCGCCCCGTTCTTCCCATGCTGGCCAAGACCGCTGCCGGAGTGGCCGAGGCGATGGAAAAGCAGGGGACGGCGATTGTCGAGCGGAAGCTGGACGGTGCCCGAATCCAGGTGCATCTGCACGAAGGTGAGGTGCGCGTCTACACGCGCAACCTGAACAACGTCACCGATCGGCTTCCCGAAGTCGTAGCCGTTGTCTCTGGTTTCGATGCCACGGCCGCTGTTCTCGACGGTGAGGCAATGGCAATACGGGGCGACGGGAGGCCATATCCGTTCCAGGTCACGATGGCCCGGTTTGGCACCGAGGGAGAGTCGAATCCGATCGAGTTGCGGCCGTTCTTCTTCGACATCCTGCATCTAGACGGCGACGACGTTCTCGATAGTCCGGCCGTGGAGCGTCTCGAACTGCTCGACCGAGTGGTGCCCGCAGATCTTCGTATTCCACGGATCGTCACCGATGACCCGGCAGACGCAGAGAGGTTCTTCGCCGACACCATCGCCGGCGGGCATGAAGGTGTCATGATCAAGTCGTTGGACAGCGTCTATGCGGCGGGTCGCCGTGGCGCCGGCTGGCTCAAGGTGAAGCCAGTCCACACTCTTGATCTCGTCGTCCTCGCCGTGGAGTGGGGTTCGGGGCGTCGGCACGGCTGGCTGAGCAACATCCACCTGGGCGCCCGCGCTCCAGATGGAGGTTATGTGATGCTGGGCAAGACCTTCAAGGGAATGACCGACGCCATCCTCGAATGGCAGACGAAGCGGTTCTTGGAGCTGGAGACCCATCGCAAGGGGCACGTCGTCTACGTTCGGCCGGAGCAGGTTGTCGAGATTGCGTTCGACGGCATTCAAGCCAGTTCTCGGTACCCGGGCGGGATGGCGCTGCGGTTTGCCCGGGTCAAGGGCTACCGGGAGGACAAGAGCGCTGCGGAGGCCGACACCATCGAAACGGTGCGGAGACTGTTCGAAGGAGCCCGCTCATGACGGCCCCGATTGTCGAGCCGAGACGCAGGCCCAGGTTGATGCCCCCCGCTCCGCCTGTTCCTCTCTAGGGTGTTGATGCCGTGACGACCATCAAGACCCCGATTGCGCAATACACGCTTCGTGACGACGGCATCGTTGTGGCTCGCTCAATCAATCCCGGCGCACCCAGGACACGAGCCGCGGCAGCGGCAACCCTCGACGCGCTTGCGGGCCTGATCGAGCAACGGAGACCGACGCTCTGGGACCAACGGGCAACACCGCGTTTGGAGCCCGAGGTGTGGATAGAGCTGATATCCAGGATCGCAGGCATGACCGTGGCTTTGGCGATCGTGACCGACGAAGGGGCTAGGGGCAAGTTCGTCGCATACTCAGAGGCCATAGGCGCGCTGCTGATTCCGACCCGCGAGTTTGTCGCTGAAGAGCCGGCGATCGCCTGGCTGCTTCAGTTCACCGAATCGTAAGGCCGATTCGTCCCCGCAGACGTCGCCGCGGCATTAGCTTCGTGGCAATGCTGATCCGAATCGCGATTGTCCTAGCTCTTCTGACCGCCGCCTGCTCGGGTGGGGATTCTGCGGTTCCGGAACCGGAAGCCGCCACGCCAGATGTTGAGTTGATCGACAGCGACGGGAATCCGATTCCGCCCGCTCCGGAGGTGCCGACCGGCCCGGTGGCAGCCGAGGCGGTCGCCGCCCTCGACGCGGTTTGGTCGGGTCTGGGACGCGTCCCCGACCCCGCCGATATGGCGGCTATCGGTGCCTCAGGTGATGTGCGGCTCGGGTGGTTGATCAGCGACCTGCTTCGTTTCTTCCAGGGGAGCCAGTTCGGTACTGCGGCGTTCGATGCTTTCGTCGACATGGCAGGCGTCGCGGTCCCGGCCGGCAGCCAGCCACGGCAGTGGCGCATCGTCACCGACTACCTGATTGCCTGGGACATCCCGGCACCGCCCGGCTACGCCGACTACAAGGAGCGGCTGTTCACCCTGGTGGAGCCCGGGTGGCAGCCCTTCTTCGACGACGCCGGCGCAGATGTCGACTGGCGGCACGTGAGTTGGGGCGGTGTGCTCATCGACGATCGGCCGCTCGGTGATCTGAATGCCTGTCCTGAAGGTTGCATCCCGGCGATCGACGATCCTGCCGTCACCGACGCTGCCGGCGGTTTCTGGTATCCCGACGATGCAATCGTCTTCGGTGTGACGGTCAACGGCGAGTCCCGGGCGTACCCGAAGAACATCATGGAAGTGCACGAGATGGTGAACGACACCCTGGGGAACAGGCGAATCGGCATGCCTTACTGCACGCTCTGTGGCTCCGCCCAGGCGTTCTATACAGATGTCGTGCCCGACGGCTTCGATACTCTCGTCCTGCGAACCTCGGGTCTCCTCTCCCGGTCGAACAAGGTGATGTACGACCTGGACAACCAGTCGATGTTCGACACCTTCCTCGGCACGGCGCTGACCGGTCCGCTCCGTGAAGCCGGCTTCGTTCTCGAACCCGTCTCGGTGGTCACATCGACGTGGGGCGAGTGGAAGACCGCACATCCTGACACCACCATCGTTGCCTCCGACGGTGGGCGGGGCATCAGCTATCCGGCCGATCCGCTCCGGGGCCGTGACGACAACGGCCCTATCTTCCCCGTCGGCGACGTCGACCCCAGGCTCGAAGTCCAGGAACTCGTTGTCGGAGTCATCTCCCCGGACGGCGCTGCGATCGCATTTCCCGCTGCGGCCGCCCGGCAATCGCTCGAGGAGGGCGTCACCGTGTCCGCAGCCGGAGTTCGTCTTGCCCTCGACGGCGGCGGGCTGCGGGCCTTCGACGAGTCCGGCAACGAACTGGCCGCTCACGAGGCGTTCTGGTTTGCCTGGAGCCAGTTCCGGCCGGACACACAGCTCTGGGAGTAACGCGGAACAGCAACCCGGCTGTGGCATCATCGACGTGTGGATGATCGAGAACCGGAAGTCGGCGTAGAGGCCGAGCTCGACGAGTGGATCGAGTACGGGAGCGAGCAACTCGATGAGCGGCGCTGGGATTGGTTCAGCTGGGTTGCCCTTGCTCTCGGCATCGTCACGGTCGTTGGCATTGCCATGCTCTGGCCAACCGGCCGCACCAGCGAGCAGGTTGCGGAGCTGTCGACTCTTGGCGTCCCGTCGCAATTCCACGCTGCCGAGATTGTGCGGGTCGAAGAGGCACCGTGTGCGGGCGTCACGTCCCTTGTTTGCACTACCGTCGACTTCGAGCTGATCGCAGGTCCCGACATTGGTTTTGTGCTCAGCCAGGAGTTCCCGGAAGGTCCGACCACACCGGAGTTCAAAGTCGGCCAGCAAGCGGTGATGTCCTACATCCCGGCCAATGCAGTCGTGCGGGAGATACGCGACGAGCCCTGCTCGTTCGACGCCGCTCAAACCTGCCGGGTGCTGTCCCTGGTCACCGGCGAGGGCAGCGACGCCGCCATCTCCGACTACGAGTTGTTCCCCGGCGAAGAGGAGGGGTCGTACTTCGTGGGGTCGCCGGTCATGGCCGACTTCATCGAGGGCGACGACGGCGAGCTGGAGATATTCAGCGTCGCCCCCGAGTCCCCCTTCCGGCAGTATCGCTTTGCGGATTTCCAGCGCCGCCCGGTGCTGCTGTGGCTCGTGATTGTGTTCGCCATCGTCGTCGTCTGGCTGGGCCGTTGGCGAGGTGCGGCGGCCCTGGGTGGCCTAGTAGCGAGCGTTTGCATACTGCTGTTCTTCATCCTTCCTGCCATCCTCGACGGGCGCAGTCCGGTGCTGGTCGCAGTCTTCGGCTCGGCGGGTATCGCTTTCGTTGCGCTCTATTTGGCGCATGGCTTCAACCGGATGACGACCGTCGCCGTCATCGGCACGATGGGGGCGCTGACCCTCACGGCGCTTCTGTCCGCTCTCGTCGTCGGCCTGTCCGAGTTCACCGGGTTGGTCTCCGAGGAGAGCTCTCTGCTGACCCTGTTCGACGACGTCGATGTGCGCGGGCTGCTGCTGGCCGGCATCGTGCTGGGTGCGGCCGGCGCCATTGACGACGTCACCGTGACACAGGCCTCGGCAGTGTGGGAGCTCAAGGCGGCCAATCGACAGATGGGGGTGGCAGAGTTGTTCCGCCGCGGCCTGAAGATCGGGCGGGACCACATTGCGTCGATGGTCAACACACTTCTCCTTGCTTACGCCGGCGCCTCGCTTCCCTTGATCGTGCTCTTCGTGCTGTCCGAGCAGTCGCTGGGAACCGTTGCCAACAGTGAGGTTGTCGCAGTGGAGATCGTCCGCACCCTGGTCGGCAGCATCGGCCTCGTTGCTGCGGTCCCGTTCACGACATGGCTCGCTGCGGTTGCTTCAGGCGGGAGCGGCGCACCGCATCGCCACTAGCCGCTCACGAGAGGAACTCGCCGATCCGCGCCCTCAGGCCCGGGGCATCGAGACCGTGGGCCGCAGCGTGATGGTGCCTGGTCCCGTAGTGCCGGTGCTCTGTGTTGGGCACACCGATGGCGAGTAGTCGGGTGGGGATGTCGCCGAGATAGCGCATCACCTCAGCTGCGGATGTGCCCTCGAGATAAGGTTCAACGAGGACCACCTCCGGTCCGCCGATGGACTGCCGCAGTGTTCGTCCGTCAAAGGGACGTACTGTGGAGGCGTAGAGCACCGCGACGTCCATCGCCGCGGTTGCCTCCAACACCCGATCGAGCATCGGCCCGACGGCAATGACCGTGGCGCCGCGGGCCGAGCCCGTTCGGATCTCACGCAGTTGCCCGTCGACCGGGTGCGGGTGGGCGTTGGTCTCGGCGGAAAGCCGGATGTACACCCTCTCCTCACCGGTGGCGGCGACGCGCAGCATGCTCTCGACCTCATCGGGATGACCCGGGACCTGGATCTTCCATCCCGGCAGCGTGGCGAGAAGCGCAACGTCTCCGGGGGATTGGTGGGTACGGCCTTCGCGGGCGGCATCGAAAGAAGCGCCTGTGGACACCAGGATCGCGCCGAGGTCCTGGTGGCCGAGGTCGAGTTTGATCTGCTCGAACGGACGCTCGACGAGGAACGGTGCGTAGCTATGGGCGATCGGGCGCAGTCCCGACAGGGCAAGGCCGGCGGTTGTTCCGATCAGCGCCTGTTCGCGGATACCCAGGTTGATCACCCGATCAGACGGAGCGAAGGCACCGGCGCCGATGTCGGCCAGGACGACGGCGACACGCGGATCTGTGTCGAGCAACTCGTTTGTGACGTGGCTGAAAGTATTGCGCATAGTGAGCATTGCCTATCTCCTTTCCACCAACGCGACAACGGCAAGAGGCCGTCCTGAGTGCGGTGTTCGCAGTGCCTTTTCCAGTGCTCGGTGGTCCCGGCCGTTGACACGCTTTGTCGCCCACCCTTCAACGGCGAATCGTTCCTGGATCCCGCCCGGCCAGCCCTGCGATGCGGACTGGTTGTCGATCACGATCGTGGTCAGAGAGTCGAGGTCCTTTCGCCCGGCCACGGCGATGGCCTCATGGTTGGAGCCCTCGTCGAGTTCGCCGTCTCCGACCAGGCAGAAAACCTGCGCCGGGTT
>JASJBC010000103.1 GCA_030066715.1 Acidimicrobiia bacterium | reverse complement strand
AGCAGATCCTCGAGGAGTTCTTCCACACGTTCAACTCCCTGTACGAAGCGGGGAAGCAGCTGGTGATCACCTCCGATCGACATCCCAAACATCTCTCCACGCTGGAGGATCGCCTTCGCAGCCGTTTCGAGTGGGGTCTCCTCACCGACATCCAGACGCCGGACGTCGAAACGAGGCTCGCCATCCTGCGCAGCAACGCCGAATTTGCCCCGACGCCGGTTCCTCAGGATGTGCTGGAGTTCATTGCGGACAGCGTTGCGACCAACATCCGCGAGCTGGAAGGGGCATTGACCCGGGTGACTGCGTATGCGGCTCTCACTCACGAGCAAATCAGCTTGGACATGGCACAAGAGGTGCTGCGCGATCTCGTACCGACTGCGGACACCAAGCCGCTCACGGTCGACGACATCATCGATCGGGTCGCCCACTACAGCGGTGCAACTCGTGATGATCTCCTCGGGCCGAGTCGGCGACAGCCTCTCGCCAGACACCGCCAGGTGGCCATGTACCTCTGCCGGGAGTACACCGACTTGTCACTGCCCAAGATCGGCAAAGCTTTTGGCAACCGGGATCACACAACGGTGCTGCACGCCGTTGACAAGATCAAGACGCTCATGCGTAGCGACGCCGATATCTACAAAGATGTCACATCCCTGTCGCATGATCTGAGGACAACTTGATGTTCTCCACAGCCGCCAACCCACCCCAAACCACCGCTGTGGAAACACCCCACGTTGCCCACACGGCCTGTGGAAGCGAATCCTCAATGAATACGGGAGGATTCGTCACCTATACACAATCCACAGCCCCTACTACTACGGCTACTCTTTTGTATCTATAAGAGTCAAAGAAGAAGGAACACACTGTGCGTATCCGAGCTGAGAGAGACGACCTGGCCGATGTACTCACCCGAGCGGGGAGAGCAGTCGGGACCAGGTCAGCCCTTCCCATCCTGCAGGGGCTGCTCTGTGATGTGACCGGCGGAACACTTCAGGTGACCGGCACCGACACGGAGATCACCATCGAGACCTCGTTGGAAGTCGAGGTGCTCGAAGAGGGGCGGACGGTCGTCCCGGCGAAGCTCGTATCCGAAGCTGTGCGCAAACTGCCGCCGGGGGCAGTGTCCTTCTCGGTCAGTGAGGGCGAGGTCGAGATCACAGGCAACGGGCCTCGCTTCAACCTGCGTGAGTTCGACGCCAACGACTTCCCCGATGTCACCGGCTCAGCTCCCAGCGATGACGGGGTCGAGATGGACGGGGAGGCGCTCGTTGCCGCGCTCAATCAGGTGGGGATCGCAGCCTCGAACGACGACGGCCGGCCCACCCTGACGGGCGTCCTCTTCGAGACGGAGAGCGATCACCTGCGTCTCGTCGCAACGGACTCGTACCGCTTGGCAGTGCGCGACGTACCAGGTGTGGCCGGCGTCAACACCACCCTCGTCCCGTATCGGGCGCTGAAGGAGATCGGCCGGACGATCGGGGCCGACAAGGTGTCCGTGAATATCGGGGAGCGGGAAGGTCGCTTCTCGTCTGATCGCGGCCAGATGACGGCGCGGGTCATCGAGAGCTCGTTCCCGAACTACCGCCAGTTGCTCCCGAGCGAATATCCCAATCGATTGACGATCAATCGTGATGCGCTGCTCGAAGCTGTCGGCCGCGCTTCGCTCGTCGCCGAGGACCACATCCCGGTGCGGTTGAGCCTCGGGTCCGGGGGAGTGGAGCTCAGCGTCAGCAGACAGGACGTGGGTGGCGAAACGGAATACATCGAGGCGGTATACGAAGGCGAGGACATGGTCATTGCCTTCAACACGCGCTATCTCACCGACGGCGTAGCGGCGATGAAGTCCGAGAATCTCGTCCTGGAGACGATCAATCCGCTGAAGCCGGGTCTGCTCACGGCCGCCGACGATGCCGCCTTCCGCTACCTGCTGATGCCGGTTCGGCTGTAGACGACTCGTGCATCTCGAGTGGCTCGAGCTAGATCACTTTCGTAGTTACACGAGGCTGCGGTTCGAACCGGATCCGGAGATCAATGTTCTCATCGGCCGGAACGGGGCAGGAAAGACGAACATCCTCGAAGCGATCGGCTACCTGTCGATGCAGAAGTCCTTTCGGCGTACCCCGGACACGGCTTTGATAACGGCAATCGAGGACAGCGCCGTCATCAGGGGTGGTTTTGCGGACACGGCCGGTAGTTTCGACATTGCCGTTGAGATCCCGAGTTCGGGGCGGCGTCAGGTCTTGGTCAATGGAAAACGCCCCGCGCGCCTCAGCGATGTTGCCACGACGGCTCCCGTTGTCGCCTTTCTCCCAGACGACCTGGATGTGGTGAAGCGCGGTCCAACGCGGCGGCGTGAGTACCTGGACGATCTCGGGGCACAACTGGTACCAACCGTGGGAGCCGACCAGAGGGAGTACGAGAAGGCGCTGCGGCAGAGGAACTCGCTGCTGCGCCAGGAAGGCAGAAACGCGGATCCGATGACGCTCGATGTGTGGGACGTGAGGGTCGCTGAAGCAGGTGGCCGGGTGCTCGCCAACAGGGTTCGGCTGCTTGGTCGTCTCCGCAGACTGCTCACAGGGGCGTACCGAACGGTGGGTGGAGCACCGGGGGAGACGCTGCTTCCCGTCTACGGCTCGTCCTGGGCTGCCACGGGCGATATCGAGGACGGCATGGATCCGGACTTTGAGAAGTACGCGTCTGCGCTCCTGCAGGCCCTGGAGGCGCGCCGGAACCGGGACATGGAGATGCGCAGCACCAGCGCCGGCCCGCATCGTGATGATCCGGGGTTTGTGCTGGACGGACGAGATGTCAGGGTGCAGGCGAGCCAGGGCGAGCAGCGGTCGGTTGCGCTCAGCTTGCGGATCGCCGCCTACCAGCTGTTGGAGCAGAGACACGGTCGCCCGCCGATCCTCCTGCTCGACGATGTCTTCTCCGAGCTGGATCCGGGTCGGGCCGACGGGGTGACCGAGCTGCTGCCACACGGCCAGGTTTTTGTCACAAGCGCCCGCGATGATGAAGTTCCCCAAATGGGGAGGCGGTGGCGGGTCGGGGAAGGTGTAGTCGAGTGAGAGACATGGTCGACCCTTGGACCGGAAAGAACCCCGATCGCGGGCTCAACCCGCTCGACGGGACGCTGGAGTCTGTGCTCGAGCGGTTGACCGACGGGAAGTTGGCGACTTTCGAGGTGGCCCGGGCCGCCTGGAACGAGGTCGTGAGCGAGACGTGGCGGGAGAGATCGCAGCCAGTCCGGCTCGAAAACGGGGTGCTCACGGTCGAGGTCTCCGACGGTGGCGCAGCCTCCCGATTGCGGCTGGAGCAGGGCAAGATCAAAGCCGCTCTCGAGCAGCATCTCGGGCGGGGTGCGGTGGCCCAAATCCGGCTCCGAGTTCGCCCTCGCAGCGACCGGCGCAGCAGCCCCTGAATCGCCCGAAATCGCCCGAGTATGTTGGGTTTTCGGCTATAATGACAGCCTTGTTAGTTGACACCCCAAACCACGGCCTATCCGGCCTCTAGGAGTCCCCTTGAGCAAGCCAAGAATGTCGTCCGCCGCGTCCTACGGCGCCAAGGACATCACCGTACTGGAGGGCCTCGAAGCAGTCCGAAAACGTCCCGCGATGTACATCGGGTCGACCGGCCCCAAGGGTCTCCATCATCTCATCTGGGAGGTGCTGGACAACGCCGTCGACGAAGCCATGGCCGGGTTCTGCACCCGCATCGAGTTGACGTTGCATACCGATGGGTCCGTGGAGGTCAAGGACAACGGCCGCGGCATCCCGGTGGACAAGCACGCCAAGACAAAGCTCCCGGCGTTGACGACCGTGCTCACCGTCCTGCACGCCGGCGGCAAGTTCGAAGCCGGTGCCTACACGGTGTCCGGGGGTCTGCATGGTGTCGGCGTCTCGGTGGTCAACGCGCTCTCCAAGCGTGTCGACGTCGAGGTGGTCCGCGACGGTTTCCATTGGACTCAGTCCTTCTCCTACGGAACACCGACGGCCAAGCTGAAGAAGGGGAAGCCGGGCAAGCGGACGGGGACGGTGATCCGCTTCTGGGCCGATCCCGAGATCTTCGAGGAGACCACGCATTACGACCTGAAGACGGTGCGCAGCCGGGTCCGTGAGATGGCATTCCTCAACAAGGGTGTCGAGTTCCGTGTGCACGATCTC
Organism: Acidimicrobiia bacterium; assembly: GCA_030066715.1. Lineage (GTDB taxonomy): Bacteria > Actinomycetota > Acidimicrobiia > Spongiisociales > UBA5794 > JAAETI01. The sequence goes on along the minus strand of JASJBC010000103.1, from coordinate 6,642 downwards.
CGTGGCGAAGAGCCCGAGGACATGACCTTCAAGTACAACGGCGGGATCATCGACTTCGTCAAACATCTGAACGCCAAGCGGGAGCCCATCCACAAGCAGGTTGCGTTCTTCGAGCAGATCACCGACGAAGCCGAGGTCGAGGTGGCGATGCAATGGACAAGCGGGTACACCGAGACGGTCCTCAGCTTCGCCAACAACATCAACACTCACGAGGGCGGCACCCACGAGGAGGGCTTCCGCAAGGCCCTCACCAGGGCCATCAACGACTTCGCCAGAGCGCGCAACGTGATCAAGGAGAAGGACGCCAACCTCACCGGGGAGGACGTGCGCGAGGGGCTGACCGCAGTCATCTCCGCCAAAGTCCGGCAGCCCCAGTTCGAAGGCCAGACCAAGACCAAGCTCGGAAACACCGAGATTCGCTCCTTTGTCGAACGGGCGCTCAACCAGATGTTCCCCGAGTGGCTCGACCGGCATCCCGGCGACGGACGCCGGATCATCGACAAGGCCGCAACCGCCGCCAAGGCGCGCATGGCGGCCCGGCAGGCCCGTGACCTGACCCGGCGCAAGAGCCTGCTCGAGTCGTCGGGTCTGCCCGGCAAGCTCGCCGACTGCTCCTCGCGCGACCCTGTCGTCAGCGAGTTGTTCATCGTCGAGGGCAACTCTGCCGGCGGCTCCGCCAAGCAGGCCCGCAACTCCGACTTCCAGGCGATCCTGCCGATCCGAGGCAAGATCATCAACGTCGAGAAGAACCGGCTGACCCGGGTCTTACAGAATGCCGAGGTGCAATCCCTCATCACCGGTGTCGGCACTGGGATCGGTGACGAGATGGACATCACCAAGGCCCGGTACCACAAGGTGGTCATCCTCACCGATGCCGACGTCGACGGTGCACACATCCGCACCCTGCTGTTGACGTTCTTCTTCCGCCACATGCCGGAGCTCATCGAAGCCGGGTACGTCTATATCGCACAACCACCCCTGTTCTCGGTCAAAGCCGGGACCAAGCTGCACTGGGCGTACAACGACGATCACCTGGAACGACTCAGGACGGAGCTCGAAGGGCGCAAGCTCAACATCCAGCGGTTCAAGGGTCTCGGTGAGATGAACGCCGACCAGCTGTGGGACACCACGATGAACCCCGAGACACGCCAGTTGCTCCAGGTACAGCTCGAAGACCAGTTCCGTGCTGAGGAGGTCTTTGCCACCCTCATGGGCACCGACGTCTCGGCGCGCCGCACCTTCATCCAGCAGAACGCCAAGGACGTTCGCTTCCTCGATATCTGAAACACAGGGACAACCACATGCCGAACGAAGAAGAAGCAACGCGGATCAAACCGATCGAGATCGAACGGGAGATGGAGGACTCGTTCCTCGAGTACGCCATGTCCGTCATCGTCGCCCGCGCCCTGCCGGATGTGCGCGACGGCCTCAAGCCGGTGCACCGCCGCATCCTCTATTCGATGTACGACTCGGGGATCCGGCCCGGGACACCGTTCCGCAAGTGCGCCCGCGTGGTCGGCGACGTCATGGGTTGGTTTCACCCGCACTCGAACGACGCCATCTATGACGCGTTGGTTCGGCTTGGGCAGGACTTCTCGCAGCGCTACCCGCTCGTGCAGCCGCAGGGCAACTTTGGCTCCGTCGACGATCCACCGGCGCAGATGCGCTACACCGAGACGCGCATGGCGCCGATCGCCATGCACCTGCTCGAGAGCATCGACGAGGAGACGGTCGACTTCGCCGACAACTACTCGGGGGAGCGGCAGGAACCGACGGTGCTGCCGTCCCGGTTCCCCAATCTCCTCGTCAACGGCTCGACCGGCATCGCGGTGGGCATGGCGACCAACATTCCGCCGCACAACCTCACCGAGATCATCGACGCCACCCTGCACAAGATCGACGATCCGGATGCAACCGCCCAGGATCTGCTTCAGTACGTGAAGGGCCCGGACTTCCCGACCGGCGCCTACATCGTGAGAAACGCCGGGATCAGGGAGGCGCTCGTCACCGGTCGTGGTTCGATCAAGATGCGTGCGGTCACCGACATCGTCGAAACCAAGCGCAATCGCATGGCCATCATCGTCACCGAGATCCCGTACCAGGTCTCCATCGATCGGGTGATGACCAAGATCGCCGACCTGGTCAAGGACAAGACCATCCAAGGCATCGCGGATCTGCGCAACGAGACCAACAAGGACGGCATCCGGATGGTCATCGAGCTGAAGCGGGATGCGAACCCTCAGGTGGTTCTCAACCTGCTCTTCAAGCACACCCAGCTCGAGGACTCTTTTGGCGTCAACGCGGTCGCCCTCGTCGACGGTGTGCCGCGGACGCTGAACATCGCCGAGATGGTCGGCTACTACATCGACCATCAGCTCGAGGTCATCGAGCGGCGCAGCGTCTACCGCCTCAAGAGGGCCGAGGCTCGGGCGCACATCGTTGCGGGCCTGCTGATCGCTCTCGACAACATCGACGAGGTGGTCAAGATCATCCGCGGCTCTGCCGACGTGGAAACCGCCCGCAGCACTCTGATGGAGCGCTTCGACCTGAGTGAGATCCAGGCGAACCACATTCTCGACATGCCGCTGCGCCGGCTCACCGCCCTGGAAACCGACAAGCTCCGTCAGGAGTACGACGACCTGCAAGCTGTGATCGCCGACCTCAAGTCGATCCTCGACTCCGAGGAGCGGCGTCGTGCGCTCCTGTCGGACGAACTGGTCGCCATTCAGGACAAGTACGGTGACGAACGTCGCAGCCGGATCATCGCCGACGAGGGAGACCTCTCACTCGAGGACCTCATCGCCGACGAAGAGATCGTCGTCACCGCATCCGAGGCCGGTTACGTCAAGGCAGTCCTGGCGCATACCTACCGCCGGCAGGGGAGAGGCGGTCGTGGTGTCAAAGGCGCCGACCTCCGCGAGGAAGATGTCATCACCCACGTGTTGCACACGTCGGCGCACGCCTACCTGTTGTTCTTCACGAACCGGGGCAAGGTCTATCGGGTGCGAGCGCACCAGTTGCCCCGCAAGGAACGGACCGCCAAGGGGGTGCTGGTTCAGTCTGTGCTCCCGATGGATCCCGACGAGAAGATCGAGGCGATCATCGACACCCGGGACTACGAGTCGCACAAATTCCTGGTCGCCTTCACCAAGAAGGGGCAGGTCAAGAAGACGAGGTTCGTCGACTACGACTCCCGCAACCAGGTGCTCGTCGCCATCAACCTCGCCGACGACGACGAGGTAGTGGCCGTACGCGCCACCTCTGGTGACACGGACCTCGTGATGGTCACCAGAGATGCACAGGCAATACGGTTCTCCGAAGAGGATGCCCGCCCCATGGGACGGGACACCCGCGGCGTCCGTGGTGTCAAGCTGCGCGAGGGTGATGAAGTGGTCTCCGCGGCAGCCATCACCGAAGGCGAGGAGATCCTGTTCCTGACCAGCGGCGGCTACGGCAAGCGCACCGCAATGTCCGAGTTCCCGCTGCAAAAGCGCGGCGGTATCGGCGTGAAGGCCATGAAGCTGACCCGGGTGCGCGGCCAACTGGTGGCGGCCATGCCGGTCAACAAGGACGACCAGATCTTTGTCACCTCGACCGACGGCATCGTCATCCGCCAAGGCGTCGGCGAGATCAGCCGCCAAAAGCGGGCCTCCACCGGCGTAAAGGTCATGAACCTAGGTGAAGGCACCGCCCTAGCCGCAGCAGCTCTAGTCCCGAGAGATAACGGGGATACGGTCTAGGCCCACATCAGTCCCCCCGCAAGGCGGGGGGAAGGTACCGCAGCGGCGGAGCCGCTGGGGTAGGGGGGCGTGTCAGTCCGCCGCGACACCCGGGGGAAAGGGGCACATCAGTCCCCCCACGAAGTGGGGGGAAGGTACCGCAGCGGCGGAGCCGCTGGGGTAGGGGGGTCTTGCGCGGCGGTCTTGACCTCGTCTGCCCACAGTCCGGCGAGACGCCGGGGGACCGGGGTCTCCCCGATATCGCTGAACCTTGGGTACACTCGGCTCGTTCCCAAGGAGCCTGACATGGCCGTTCGGCGTGTGCGCCGCATCATCAGAAAAGTGGATCCGTGGACCGTGCTGAAGGCCTCGCTCGTCTTCAACGCCATCATGGGTCTGGTTTTCGTGCTGGGCATGTGGGTCATGTGGTCGCTCGTCCTCCAGAAGGGCATCCCGGACCGGATCGTCGAGCTCTTCGATGCAGTCACCATCGAACTGACCATCGACGGGCCGCTGTACTTCCGGATCGTCGTGCTGCTCGCCATCATCGGGGTCATCGGAACGACGGCGTTCATGACCTTGGGTGCGGTCATCTACAACCTCATCTCTGATCTCGTCGGCGGGGTCGAGGTCACGGTTCTCGAGGAGACCTACAACATCGTCCCCGGCCAGCCCGTTGCGCAGCAACGCCGTCGCTCGGTGTGGCGGCCGTTCCCGCAGCCTGCATCGCAGCCAAATGGTGTCCCGTCCGAGGACCCGACCAGAGCCACCGACGAGCAGCCGCGGCAGTCGATTCCCACCCGCTGAGCGCACCCTCGCGTATAGGTCGATCGGACTAGTTAGATCGTCACGGCGGAATATGGACCCCAAGTATTGGGGGGCCAAATGCCGATGCAACTCCTATTGGACCCCGATATCGCAAGGAAGCGATGAAAGAGTTGCGCCCATGATTACCCCCCGGATTCGCCTCAGGCGCGTTCGTCTGCTCGTAGTTGCTCTCAGCGTCCTCTCCCTCACGGTGATGATGCTCACCCCTGTTGCGGCTGTCGCACAGGAGCAACCACTAGTCAGCTCAGCCGTCCTGATGGACGACGACGATGGTTGGGAGGATGCGAGCTTCGTCTCCGAGCAATACGTCGATGACTACGCCGGATCGCTCGACTCCATCGTCAACACGACCATCGATGCCGACGAGTTCTATGCGGACGGCTTCGACGGCAGCGGCGTCACAGTCGCCTTGATCGATTCGGGCGTCGTCCCGGTCGGAGGCCTCAGCGCCTCTGGCAAGGTCGTCAACGGCCTGGATATCTCATTCGAATCGCAGGCGGACGATCTCCGCTACATGGACACCTACGGTCACGGCACCCATCTGGCCGGGATCATCGCAGGCAACGACGCCGCCACCGGGTTCATGGGGGTCGCTCCGGGAGCCAGCATCCTCAACGTCAAGGTCGCTAATCACGAAGGCGCCGTCGACGTATCGCAGGTCATCGCGGCCATCGACTGGGTAATCCAGCATCGCAACGACAACGGGATGAACGTCCGCGTGCTGAACCTGGCTTACGGCACCGACGGCTCTCAGAACTGGCAGGTGGATCCCCTGGCGGCCGCTGCGGAGAGAGCGTGGCGGGCCGGGATCGTCGTCGTGGTAGCTGCCGGCAACGACGGCAACACGACCGCGCTGCGCAACCCCGCAATGAACCCCTACGTCATCGCCGTTGGCGCCTCCGACAGCAACTCCTCGGCACACGTCGGCGATGACTTCGTCGCCACGTTCTCGAACTGCGGTACGGAGAGCCGGCACGCGGACGTGCTTGCGCCGGGACGTTCGATAATCAGTCTCCGTAACCCCGGGTCGGTGGCCGACGTGGAGCACCCCGAAGCCCGTATCGGTGACGATCTGTTCCTCGGGTCAGGAACATCACAAGCCGCCGCAGTCGTCTCGGGCGCTGTCGCGCTGATCCTCGACAGGCATCCGAACGCTACTCCCGACATGGTCAAGGCGGCGCTGCGTGCCACAGGCAACTCCGTAGCGACGGACTACAAGTACTGCGCACAAGCCGGAGTCATCGATCTGGCCCAGTTCCTGGCTGAGTACCAGGACTTTGGCGACCTCGAGGACATCGACGGCCAGAGCTACGGCTACGCCGACGGCTCCGGAAGCCTGGAACTTGCCCGCGGGTCGCACCACGTCGAGGTAGACGGTGTCGTTCTCGACACGGAGCATGACATCTTCGGGATGACATGGGACTCCGCGTACATCGCGAAGCTTGCCGCCAACCACATCGCCTGGAATGGCGGCGACTTCAACGGAACGTCGTGGTCCGGGACCTCCTGGAGTGGAACCTCGTGGTCTGGCACTTCGTGGTCTGGCACTTCGTGGTCCGGCACGTCGTGGTCCGGCACCTCGTGGAGCGACTACGTCTGGGCCGGAACCTCGTGGTCGGGGACTTCGTGGTCTGGCACTTCGTGGTCCGGGACTTCGTGGTCTGGCACGTCCTGGTCCGGCACCTCATGGTCCAACGACAACTGGCTGGGGCTGAGCTGGGGCTAAGGAACTCTCGGTAGCACACCGAAGAGGAGAGAGGGAATGGCCGTTCCGAGCGAGACGGTGAAAGGAGCGACGATGGCAGGTCCGTCGGGTGCTCCTTTCCGCGCCATCGGCGGCCTGCTCTCCCGCACCACAGGGGAACAGCGCGCATGGGGGCTGACCGCCCTGGTCGTGGCAGCGGCGGTCCTGCTGACCGCAGCCATATGGAACAGCCAACCCGTTGCCTCGGAGCAGACCCTCCCGGCGTGGGTATTGGCTCCGCTGTTCTACCTCGGTGAGGTGACGGTCGTCCATATCCGCTTCCGCAGGAACACTCAGTCGTTCTCCATGAGCGAGATCGCCCTGGTGTTGGGGCTCTTCTTCGTGTCCCCG